>CAYTYV010000007.1:20567-35345 GCA_964441055.1 uncultured Polyangiaceae bacterium
GTGGCCCCCGGCCGGGCGCCCTGGCCCGCCCAAGCCCGGGGCGATGGGGAGCTCGGGCCCGACACGCCCCAAATCGACGCCGATCGGCAGATCTGCTCGCTCACCTGGCGCGGCGCGGTGGCCGTCACCGACGAGGCCCTGCTCGCGGAGCTCGTCATCGCCGGTACCGTGGCGGTCGACGGCGGGACGATCGAGCTGCCGGACTGCGCACCTTCGCCGCCGACCCGCGCCGACGGCTCGCCGCCCTCCGAGGCGGAGCGCGAGCTCGTGGAGGACTCCGGGACCATGGCCTTGAGCGGAACCGGACGCGCCGCCGCATCGACCCGGGCGGCCACGCCTTTTGCGCCGTCCAGGGGCCGGGCTCAGCCGCCACCGCCATCGATCGCGTCGGCGCAGGCGCCCGCCGACGTCGATCCCCTGCTCGGCAAGCCTCGAGCGGCGCGCGAAACGCCGGAGGCGGACGATGGGCTCACGGGCACGGTAGGCTTATCCCAGTCCAAGAAGGTGAGGCAGGAGACGCTGCCGTTTCGCGCGAAAAGCGCGACGGCCAGCCCCGAAAGCGCAGCGCCGCCCTCCCCAATCGACGCCGTGGGCGAGCCGCCGCCCGTGGTTCCGCCCGCACCGCTGCCGGAAGTCTCGGCAGCAGAGCCACTGCCCGCCAAGGCCGAGCCGTCGCTGAAAGGGCCATCGGCGATGGCCGAGGCCGCACAAGCGCCCGCCTTGCAGCTTCTGTGGCTCGATCCGACCTGCCTCGGCAGGCTGCGAGCTCACGAACAGCTGTCGGCGCTCCTCGATGCTGCCGCTGAGCGCGAGCCCGATCCCGCCGTCGAGAGCTACGCCCGCTCCAGCGGTGTCGATAGCGTCGACGACTTTCGCGATGTGCTCTGCGTGCTGAGTGAGGCGGAGTCGCGCGCAGCAGGCGAGCTCGGGACCGACGTCGACGAGGCCATCCGCGACGGCAACAAGCTGGTTCCACCGCTGGTCGTGCTGCGCGGCAAGCTCACCATCGCCTTGGACGAGCGGGCGGAGCTCGAGGCCACGGCCGACATCGCTGCGGCGCTCAGTCCGGAGGATGAGGGCGTAGCGCAGGCGGTGGAGACGGCTCGCGCCTGCCTGAAAACGGCCGCTGGCGGCAGCGTGCGGGTGACCCTCGCGCTGGCCCAACGCATCCGCGATGCCGTGCTGGCGGCCCAGGACGAGACGGATGCTCTGGCGCTGCAGTACGAGATCAGGCGGGCGCTCATCGCCGGGCGCTGCTACCGCCGACGCGAGCTGTTCGGGGGGAGCTATCTGGTGGGCCAGCTCGCGCTGCCAGGCGCGGCGCACCCCCTGGCAGCCTACTTGCGGGACACCGCGGCAAGTCAGCTGCCCATGTTCGACGGCTTCGAGGCGCGCCTGCTCGGCGAGATCTACCCGGCTCAGGAGGACCAGCAGCCGACGGCCATGGCCGTACGCGTGGTAGCCGTGGCGCGTGAGATCCCAAGCGCACCGCCTGGCTAGGGGCTCGCGCCACTCATCCCGCCGCGGGCTCGAAGCGCTTGAGCGCGCCGTCGGCCCCTTCGGCAAAGAAGCAGCGGATCTCGCCGAAGAGCCGAGCGCGCTCAGCGGCGCTGCATTGCGGCAGGTAGTCCCGCAGGACCCGCGGGTCGTAGAAGCGGAAGTAGGCCGGCTGCCCCGTTTCCGGGTTGGTCGCGTCGAAGGCCTGCCGCAGATGCTCGCGCAGCCGGGCAAAGGGCCGCTCGTACTCCAGGTACACCCCCCAGCTCCGGCCCCAGCCGAGCGCGACGAGGTAGTCCAGCAGGGTCGAATCGTCCGCGAGCTTGACGGCAAAGGGAGCCACGCGGAACAGGGTCTGCGACTCGGGCGGATCGAACAGGCAGCGCACCTCGTCGACCGACTCGCGCAGCAGCTGCAAGACCCAAACATCGCGGGCGGCATCCACCACCGCGTAGAGCGGCCCGCCACGAGCTCGCAGCGCGGCGCGGGCTTGGGCTCGTTGCTCGCTCGAGCCGGGCGTATCCTCAGGCGCGGACGCGTGGGCTGCGGTCCATCCCTCGTAGCAGAGCAGCAGCTCGGTGGAGCCGGCGCGCACCCAGGCGGCGTTCGGCACCTCGGTCTCCTCCACCCGCTGGCCGTCGAGCCAGGTCCCGCTCGCGCTGCCCAGATCGCGCAGGCGATAGCCCTGCTCGGTTCCCCATAGCAGCACGTGTCGGCCGGCCATCTCGGCATCGTCAGCGATGCACAGGCCGGCCTGCCGCGCGCGCCCCACCCGCAGCTCGCCGTCCGGCGCCAGCACCACCTTGCGCCCCAGACCGACGCCCGAGGCGACGTTGACGATGAGTCGCGGCACGCCGCGCTCCACACTGCCTTTGGGGCTCGCCGCGACGCTCACCGTTCCGCCCGCGCTCCTGCCGTTAGACCTTGTCGCAGTAGGCGCTGCCCGAGGCCGACGCGCTCCCCATGGCTGCGCCCTGAGCGCTGGAGCCGATGAGCACGGTGGGGCAGCCGGCCACGATGGCGCCGCCGTGGGCCGTGTTGTCGCTGATGCGGGCAGCGGGCTTGCCGCCGATCAGCACCGTGGGCTCGCCCTTGGCGATGGAGTCGGGCGGGCCCGTGCAGGTCGCGCTGTCCGACAGCCGCGCCGCTGGCATGCTGGAGATGAGCACCGTGGGCTCGCCAGGCGGCAGGATGGGCCCACCGACGTGCGGAACTGGTCCGGGATTGACCTGCGGGCAGGAGTGCATGTCCGAAACGCGCGCAGCAGGTAGCATGGCTCCTCCCTCATTCGGGCTTGCCGTCGAACTGGATCTCCGGCTCCTCGGGCTCGGTCGGCGCCGAACCGCTGCCGCTGCCAGCGGGCGGGCCCGGGCAGTTGATCTGGACCAAGTTCCCCTTAATGGTCACCCCCGCGGCGTCCAGCTTGACGAAGCCGCCCGGGGTCTTCAGGGTGAGCTCCATCTGGCTCTCGAGCACGATCTTGGCGCCCGATTTGAGGTGGATCTCCTGGCCCGCGTCCACCGCGTGCTTGCTCCCCACCTTGAGCTGGTTGTCCTGGCCCACGGTCAGCGAAGCCGCGCCAGCCACCTTCTTGTTCTCGTCGCCGCTCACCAGCAGGTGACGATTGGCAGTGATGCTCTCCTTGCTGTCGTTGCCCACCGTGGTCTGCCGATCGTTCAGCACCTCGACCAGCAGGTCCTTGGTCGCGTGGGCGTAGACGAACTCGCTGCCTTCCTTGTCCTCGAAGGTAAGCTCGTTTTGCCGAGCGCCGCGCCAGGTGCCCCGGCTGTGGTGATCGGGCAGGGTGTAGGGGTGGACGTGGGTCTCGTTGTAGACGCGGCCCACGACGATGGGCTGGTCGGGATCTCCCTCGATGAAGCTCACCAGCACCTCGTCATCCACCTGCGGCCAGGTGTAGATCCCGAAGCCCGCGCTGGCCGCGCCCTGGCTGAGCCGCGCCCAGCACGAGGGAGTCTGGTCCCGATCCCACGGAAACTTGATGCAGACCCGTCCGTACTTGTCCTCGTTCGAAGCCACGGTGGCGCTCTGCACGCCCCAGATGCGCGGCTTGGGCGTCAGACGGCGGGGCACGAAGGCCTCGGAGGCGAACACTGCCGCGCCTGCCAGGTGCCACTCCTCGTCCGCTGCGCCCTCCAGCGTCAAGGAGGTCACCAGCAGTCGCTGCTCGCGAGCGACTAGCGGATGATCGACGATGGAAAAGACCGTGCCTGGCGCCAAATCCGTGGCATTGGTCTCGAAGCTCAGCTCCCGCGCCCAGGCGCGCTCGGCGCGAAGGCGCCTGTCCACGTCGATGCGCCGATCCATATCGAGATCGGCGCCGCGTCCCTCGTGCAGGGCGCCGGGCTCGTAGTGGTAGCGCTCATAGAGCTCGTGTAGGCCCGTGCTCGCCACACCGCTGGCCTTGGCCTTGGCGGTAAGCGCGTACTTGGGATTCTGAAAGGCGTAGTCGGTGACGACGCAGCTGCTGGGACGAGCCTCGTCGGTGGTGCGAACCGCCGCGATGTAGTCCTGCCCGCCCGCCATGGCGGGGTTGTCGACAAAGGGAAGGGGCTCGGGTCGGTCCGCAGCCTTGTCCAGCTTGTCGCTGAACAGCAGCGAGCTGCCTCCGTCGGTGGCCGGCCAGGGCGTTCCGGGCGGCTGCCGGTAGACAAAGGTCACTCCCGCGCCTTCCAACAGCCTGCACACAAAGGCGTAGTCGCTTTCGCCGTACTGCACGGTGAGCTCGCGGCTGTCCGAGCCAGCCGTGGCATCCCATTGGAAGTCAGTGACGCTCCATTTCGACAGCACCTCGTCGACGATCTGCTTGAGCGACTTCTGCTTAAAAATCCGGTGGTCCACCCGCTGTTGCAGGCGCCACAGCCTCGGGACCAGGCGCAGCAAATAGGTCGACAGCCCCGTCGACTCGGCCTGGAGCTGCTGGAAGTGGCTGCACAGCCCGGTCCAGATGCGCGGCCCGGTGGTGTCCGCTTCGTCGCGCTGCCAGTCGAGAAAAAAGCCCATGGGCTGGTCGAGAATGCCGTTCGAGTCGACGTCCGGCTTGGTCGAGACCGCCTGGATCCAGATGTCGAACAGCCCCGATACCTCCTCCCGCACGAAGAAGCGGCTTACGGAGAAGGCCTCTTGGGATTCCAGCGCTAGCTCGAGCAGGGCCATGGGTTGCTCCAGTGCATCGTCAGCGGGGACGGTCGACGGTAGCGCGAATGGGATCGCCCGACATCGGGTTTTGCGCAACCCCGTCCATCCAGCGGCCCTGCGCCCGCCAGGACGGCTTGGGATCGAGCCTGCCGAGCGCGCGGATCCGCAGGGCGACGGGCCCGGGGTCGTTCGGATCCTGCGGCGGATGGACCTCGACCAGCACGCGCACCGCGAGTCGGTGGATGAGGGGCAGATGGCCGGCCGCGGACTCCGGCAAATAGGCCACCAGCGGGTGAGTAGCGCCCTCGACGTGTAGCAGCGCTCGGTGGTGCTCGGCGCCGAACAGCTCGCGGCGCTGAACCCTTTTTGCGGCGAGCAGCGTGCGCGCCACTTCCACGTCGAGCTCCCGGGCGGCGACCGGCTCCGCCCCTTGGGCGCAGGCCTGCCGCAGCGTCTCGTGCGCCTGGGCCACAGCTGGCACGGCTCCGGCCAGCCGCGCTTCGGGCACTGCGCGGGCTTGCTCCGCGGCCGCTTGTGCGGCCTCGTCTGTCGGAAAAAGCGCCGCAACCACCTCGGCGGCCACCTCTAGCGCCTCGCGGGGCTCGAGCCTCAGCTCTAGCTGTCCCGCTGCGACGACCAGCGGGGGTACGACCGGGCCGCCGCCTGCCAAGGCTCCGCGCAGCGCCGCGGTCATGCCCTGCTCGCCCACCGGCTCGGCCTGCGCCAGAACAGTCAGGGCCTCCCGGA
The DNA here is from genome assembly GCA_964441055.1 of uncultured Polyangiaceae bacterium. Taxonomy (GTDB): domain Bacteria; phylum Myxococcota_A; class Polyangia; order Polyangiales; family Polyangiaceae; genus JACQWT01. Next base: position 25,968 of record CAYTYV010000007.1, read on the forward strand.
AGGCCTCGGGCCCGAGCCCGATCGAGCGCGCATAAGCATGAGCAGGCTCGTCCTTGGACGCCTCGGCAAGCGGCCCTAGCAGCGGCCCTAGTGCGGGGTCGTCCCACAGCCGGTCGGTCGAGCCCGGCTCCAGCCATAGCAGCTGAACCACGGGAGCATCGCTGCCCGCGCGCTGGACGAGCTCGGGGGGCGGCGCCACGGGGCCACCCTATCACCACCACCCGTGCAAACCAATCGCTCTGCCAGCGAGGCGGGCCTCGCGCGCGTTTGCCGGTGCCCTGCTCGATGGCCTACACTGCCATCGGGCGATGGTCGCACCCGGACGACGTCGGGACGCGCCATGGCCTCCACCGGGTGCTCCCATGAACAGCGCCACCGTCGGCGACAAGTACCGCATCCACGAGCTCATCGGCGAGGGTGCCATGGGCTCGGTGTACGAGGCCGAGCACCTGACCACCCGTCGGCGCTGTGCCATCAAGGTGGTGAGCTCGCTCGCGGGCCTCGACGACGAGGAGCTCGTGGGGCGCTTCGGACGCGAGGCGCGCGCCGCTGGCGCACTCAGCAGCCGCCACATCGTCCAGATCTTCGATGCGGGCGTGGACGCCGAGCGCGACATGCCGTTTATGGCTATGGAGTACCTCGAGGGCGAGGACCTCGGCGAGCTGCTCCGCCGCCTTGGCCCTTTGCCGCCCGCCTTGGCGCTCCGCATTGCCGCGCAGGCCTGCTTGGGGCTCGACAAGGCGCATCAGGCGGACGTCGTGCATCGCGACGTCAAACCCCAGAACCTGTTCTTGTGCCTCGAGGACGCCGACGAGGTGGTCGTCAAGCTGCTCGACTTCGGCATCGCCAAGGTCAAGATGGACCGGGCCAGCACGGTGGCGGGCGCAGATCTGACCGCCCCTGGTAGCGTGCTGGGATCGCCGCGCTACATGTCCCCCGAGCAGGCGCGCGCTCGAAAGAACATCGATCGGCGGACGGACATCTGGTCGCTGGGCGCGTTGCTCTACCAGGCCCTGTGCGGCCACAGCCCGTACCACGAGCACAAGACCTTGGGCGACCTGATGCTGGCGCTGTGCTCCAGCGAGCCGCCGCCGCTCGGCGAGCAGGCTCCCTGGGTCGAGGCGGAGATCGCGAGCCTGGTCCATCGCTGCTTGCAGCTCGATCCAGCGGCGCGTTTTGCCACGGCGCGCGAGCTGTTCGAGGCCATCGTCCCGCTTGTCGGGGGAAGCTGGACCATCCAGCGCGACATGCTGGTGCCGCTCGACGACGAGCAGCGAGCCGGGCGGCCCGACCGCGACCCAAGTACCGTCGCAGTCGACGAGGCAGCCGAGACCTCCGCCCAGACCGTGCCGCTCGATCAGGAGCAGGCGGCCCCGCCCACGTCGGCGCAACCTGCGGCCGATGCCGCGGAGCTGGCGGTGGCCACGGCCGAGACGGTGGCGCTCTCGGCAGAGCGTCAAGCCGAGCAGGAGGAAGCGGAGGTCACGGTGCGGACGGCGCCAGCACCCGCTGCGCCCGCAGGCGAACTCGGGACCGCACCGAGCGCCGATACCCAGTCGGCCGCGGCGACCCAGCCCATGCTGCGTTCGCCCGTGGCAGCGACGCCCGTCACCAAGTCGCGTTCGCCCATGGTGATCGGCCTCGCCGCGGTGGTGATCGCCGCGCTGGTCGTGGGCGCCTGGGTGGCGCTGCGCCGCTCCGACTCGTCCCCGGCCGATCCCGCGGCTGCGCAAGCGTCGGCTGGCAAGGCCAGGCCACTGCCCGCGGGCGCCGCCCCGAACGGCCGCGACGACCGGCGACAGGTGCTGGTGGTCATCGTGCCGAGCGACGCCAAGGTGGAGGTCGAGGGCAAGCCGGCTGAGCTCCGCGACGGCGTCTTGGCCATCCGCGGCTCCGTGGGCGACGTCTATCCCGTACGCGTGTTCAAGGACGACGCCGAGACCATCGCCGATGTGGTGATCTCCAAGGACGGCGCGCTGCCCGCCAAGATCGAGCTCGAGCCCCATCGCGTGGTGAAGATCCCGCAAGCGGGCGCAACGCCCACGGCCAAGCCAGCAGGCACCGCCCAACCCGCTGCGCCCACGGCGACCGCTACGGAAGCCGCGCCTCCCGACCCGCTGCAGATGGACCCCGACGAGGCCGAGTTCCAGTAGCTGCTCAGGGCGATCGGCAAGGCGACCGCCGTGGCCCGGCCCCGCCGAGGCGGTGGGGATGTGGTAGCATCGCGCAGCGACTGGCCGCTGGCAGCCCACTGGCGAGCCCTGTCTCTGCGGTGGAGGTCCGCGGTCGGCGCCGCTTGCCCGCGCCCCATGGAGACCGCCGTGCACCCATCCAAGCTCGCCTCACCGAACAAGGCCTGCCGACTGCTGCTGCCGCTCGCCGTCCTCTCGGCTGCATCCGCACTCGGCTGCCAGCCCGCCGCCGAGACCAGCCCAACGTCGTTCCACTCGGTAGCCGAGCAGTTTCCCGCCGCGGCGGATCTGCTTTTCGGCGAGGGGGTGCCGTCTTGGACCACGGTCTCCCAAGGCCATCGCCTCGTCCTCGGCGGGCCCTCGCATCGCCCGAGCGGCTCGCCCTTTCGATCGCAAGCCCGGGCGCTGGAGGTGACCGTGCCCGCTCGCCCGGACGAGCCCGTGCTGCTTCGCCCGGCTGACGGCCCCAGCATCGAGCTCCGACGTCGCGACGCCGACCATGGCGCGTGCGCACGCGATGGGCAGGCGGTGATCTGTACGGGGGGACCGGACGGTGTCGATGCGCTGTGGCTTCCCGTCGGACGCGCGCTCGAGGAGCTAGTGCTCGTCCGCGAGCCCGTCGAGACGCTGGCCTACGACCTCGAGCTGCCGAGCGGCTGGTACCTGGCCGAGGTGGCGGGCGTGCCGAACCTAGCCCAGGTGCACGATGCCCAGGGCGCCGCGCAGCTTCGGGTGTCGGTGCCAGCGGCTTGGGATGCCAACGGAGCGCCCGTGGCCGTGAGCATGACGGTGGATGCATTCGGCATGGCGCTTTCCGTGGACGAAGCGGCGGCCTATCCGGTGCTGATCGATCCGAGCTGGGTGGATGCCAGCGTTCCGCTGCGGATACGCGTCAAGCACACCGCCACCTTGCTGGGCGACGGCCGCGTGCTCATCGCAGGCGGCATCACCCCCGACGACACCATCGACGCCACCGCCGAGATCTACGAGCCGCGCACGGGCACCAGCACGGCCATCGGCGTCATGACCGAGGCGCGCAGCATCCACTCGGCCACGCTCCTGCGAGACGGACGGGTGCTGGTAGCTGGCGGCGTGGGCATGAGCGGCGTCCTCGGCACGACCGAGATCTTCGATCCGGCCACCGCGACCTTCGCGCCTGGCCCCGTGCTGGCCGAGCCGCGCCGCAACCACGCGGCCACGCGCCTTTCCGACGGCACCGTGCTGCTGGCCGGAGGCGGTACGACGAGCGCCGAGCTGTTCGACCCGACCACCGACGCCATAACCTCGACCGAGCCCATGAACGGCACCATGGTCCCGGGGCCGGCTGCGGCGCTGCTGGCGGATGGCCGGGTGCTGCTGGTGGGCTCTGACGCGATAACCGCCGCGTACGCCGAGATCTTCGATCCGGAGGCGAACGGCGGGGCGGGCGGCTTCGAGACCACGGGCGCCCCCACGTCCTTCTTTCCCGCCCTGCACAGCCTTACCTTGCTGCGGGATGGCCGCGTGCTCGTGGTGGGCGGGTGCCCTTGCGTCCTTTCCGACAGCCACATCGAGTCATCCACGAAGGCCGAGCTGTACGACCCGGACACGGGCGTCTTCAGTCCGACCAACGATGCAGTTCGAGATCGAGTCAACCACTCGGCCACGCTGCTGCCCTCGGGAAAGGTGCTGATCGCGGGCGCCATCGACGAGGCGCCCAGCCCCAAGCAGTCCACGGCCGAGCTGTTCGACCCGGACGCAGACGGGGGCGCGGGCGAGTTTGGCGAGCTCGCCGAGGCCATGAGCACCCCTCACGGCGCCCACACGGCCACCTTGTTGCCGACCGGGGAGGTGCTCATCTTCGGCGGGGACCAGGCCTCGGCCGAGCTGTACGTAGGCGACGTAGGCGACGAGGACGGCCCTGGCGGTTTCGCAGCAACCGACGACATGGGTGCGGGCCGCTACCTGCATAGCGCCACGGTGCTGGCCGACGGCCGTGCGCTGCTCGCTGGCGGTCTAGGTGGCACTGGGGGCCTGCAAGCCCTTGCCAGCGCCGAGCTGTTCGACCCGAACGGCGGCGGCGGGGGCTCCTTCAGCACGACCGACAGCATGGCCGAGGCGCGCGCGGCACACACCGCTACCCTGCTCGCCGATGGCCGCGTGCTCCTTGCGGGCGGGCAAAGCCTGACCCAACCGACGGCCAGCGCCGAGCTGTTCGACCCGAGTGGGGGCGGCGGCGTGGGCTCGTTCAGCGCGGCCGCCAGCATGGCCCACGCGCGCCTTCTGCACACGGCGACCACCCTGCCCGATGGGCGGATCCTCGTGACGGGCGGCACGGGGATCACGGGGCCGCTAGCGAGCGCCGAGATCTACGATCCAGCAACCGACGCCTTCAGCGCCACGAGCGGCGGCCTGACCATGCCGCGCAGTGGCCACGGCGCCGCGCTGCTGCCGAGCGGCAAAGTACTGCTGGTGGGGGCTGCCTCGGCCGAGCTCTACCATCCGACCGAGGATAGCTTCACGGTCACGGCCAACCCCGGCACCGCCTACGTGCTCCCGTCGATCACCGTGCTGCCGAGCGGCAAGGCGCTGGTGATGGGCAGCTCTACGCTGGCCGCCGAGCTCTACGACCCCGACACCGAGAGCTTCTCCTACGCGGGCAACGACGCGATGCCCCGAGGCCTGCACCAGACCGTGCTGCTGCCGAGCGGCGCGGCGCTCATCATGGGAGGCCAGGGCTACGGCACGGAGCCCGACGTGTACGACGATGCCGCCCTGTTCGAGCCGCTGTCCGGACGCTTCGTGCCCACCACGTCGATGACCTCGCCCCGCACCATGGCTGCCGCAGCGGCCCTGCCGTCCGGCGCCGTGCTCATCACCGGTGGCTTGGACGAGATCTCGCTTCCCCCTCCCGTGCAACCGCTTCTGTCGGCCGAGCAATGGTCGCCATCGGTGGGAGACCCGGCGTGGCGTCCGGTCCTCAGCAGCGTGCCCGCCGCGGCCACCCCGGGCGAGGCGATCACCATCGAGGGCGCGGGCTTTGGCGGGCCCGAGTCGAGCAGCGGTCGCGGCAACGCCTCGGCCAGCAACCACCCCGTGGTGACGTGGCGACCGCGCGCGGCCACAGGACCGCTGGTGCTCGAGGCGCTTTCGTGGACTGCCGACGCGGTGACGGCACGGGTGCCGCCGACCGTGGCGCGCGGACCGGGCTGGCTCACCGTGGCCGTCAACGGCATCGCTTCCGAGGCGGCTGCCCTGGCCATCGCAGCGGCTCCGCTTGGCGTGGGCTGCCGCTACGATGCCCAGTGCGACAGCGGTCACTGCGTGGACGGCGTGTGCTGCGACGAGGCCTGCGACGAGCTGTGCGAGGCCTGCCTCGGCGAGCTCAAGGGAAGCGGCGACGACGGCACCTGCGGCCCGGTCCCACCCGAGCTGGATCCCGACGATGACTGCGAGCTGTCGCGCGGCGCGCCCTGCACGGCGGACGTCCAGTGCACCACGGCACACTGCGCCGACGGCGTCTGCTGCGAGAGCCCCTGCCCCGGTCAATGCGAAGCCTGCGACGTGGAGGACAGCGTGGGGCTGTGCGTGCCCGTGATCGGCGCACCACACGGCGACCGGCCGCAGTGCGACGCCGTACCGCCCGAGGATCTGTGCGAGACGGCGCTGTGCGACGGTCAGGAGCGCACCCAATGCAACGCCAAGGTAGGGCCCTGCATACCCTACGCCTGTACGGCCACGGGCTGCCTTAGCGAGTGCACGGGCGACGAGCACTGTGCGGTCGGCCACCATTGCGACGAAGGCACCTGCGTTGCGGGCCAGTGCGACGGAACCCTGGCCACTACCGCCGAGGGCCAGGTCGTCGACTGCTCGCCCTACCTCTGCCGCCCCGATGGCACCTGTCCCAATAGCTGTGCCGATGTGAGCGACTGCGCCGAGCCCTTTGCCTGCAACTTCGACGGGCGCTGCGTGGCCCGTCCGCCTCGCGACGAATTCTCGGCGGGCTGCGGCTGCCGCCTGGCCTCTGAGGAGCGAGGCAGGCCCTGGGGCGCCGCGCTGCTCGCCACCCTCGTGCTCTGCGCGTGGTGCCGCTCGGGCCGTCGCCGAGCGAGACTAGGCCGTCGCTGGCTCATCGTCCCGGGCTTGCTCGCCGCGTTTGTGCTCGCCCGACCGCTGGCCGCGCAGCCCCAGCCCCCGGTTGATCCGGCCGAGCCCGCCCCCTCGCAGCCCGACACCCCGCAGGGCGACGATCCCGACGCCGCCCCCGCCCAGCCGGACGCAGCCGAGCCCGCCTCCCCCGAGGCCGCGCCCACCGATCCGACCGAAGCCGCAGACCCGAAGCAGGCGGCGCTCGAGCACTTCAAGCGCGGCATCGCCCTCGGCAAGGAAAAGGCCTGGTCGGCGGCGCTGGCCGAGTTCTTGGTTTCGCTCGAGCTCCATCCCACCCGAGTGGCCACCAAGAACGCCGCGCTGTGCTTTCGCAAGCTCGGGCGCTTCGACGAGGCCCTGGACGCCTACGAGACGCTGCTGCGCGACTACGAGGGCCACTCGGGCGCCGAAAAGGCCGCCTACGCCAAGCAGATCACCGTGCTGCGCGATCGGGTCGGCACCATCGAGATCGACGCGGCCGAGCCAGGCGCCACCATCCTGGTCGACGGACATGTGCGCGGCAAATACCCCACCCGAGCCCCCTTGCGGGTCGCCGCGGGCACCCACGTCGTGCGCGTTCACCAGGAGGGATTCGAGCCCTTCGAGCAGCGGGTGGACGTGGCAGGCCGACAAAACGTGCGCCTCGAGGCGCGGCTGGCTCCCCTGGAGGCCTCGGGCACGCTCAAGGTTCGCGAGCTTTCGGGCAAGGAGCTCGAGGTCCTGGTCGACAACGTGGTGGTGGGCCGCAGCCCCTGGCAGGGAAAGCTGTCGCTCGGGCAACACGTCGTGCGGCTTCGCGGCCCCGACGATCTCGGCACGACCCCCGTGCCCGCACCCGTGCGCGCGAACGAGACGACCAGCTTGCAGCTACGCGCCGAGAGGCTCGACGCCGAGCTTCGCGTGGCACCTACGCCCGCCAGCGCCAAGCTGGCCATCGACTCGGTGGAGGTGGGCCGCGGCGTGTGGGAGGGCAGGCTTCCCTCGGGCTCGCATCGCGTGGAGATCGCCGAGGAGGGGTTCGTACCGGTTTCGAAAAAGGTCGAGCTCGCGCCGCACGGCCGTCAAGACTTGGTGGTGGAGCTCGAACGCGACGACGACGCCGACATCTGGCAGCTGCCCTCCAAGTGGACGATCGAGCTCAACGGCGCGGTGGCGCTGGCGCCAAGCCTGTTCGGTGACGTCGCGCAGAGCTGTACTGGCGACTGCAGCCAAGGGCTGGGCGCGGGCGTGCTGGCCTTCCTGCACGCGGGCTACGAGCTCGGCTCGGGCCTCGGCTTCGGCGTTGCGGCGGGCTATCTGGACGTCAGCCAAGACGTCGAGGGTCGCCCCACCACCATCCAACCGGTAGGGCTATCGGCGCGCTCGGGTACGGCCAGCGACGCCCTCAGGATGCGAGGCCTAGCCGTGGGAGCGACGGGCTCGTATCGGCTGGGCGAGGACTACCCTGTCCAGCTGCGGCTGGGCGCCGGGCCGCTGTTCGCCACGGTCGAGGACCGCCGCGTCGGCAGCTTCACCCTCGACGGGATGAGCTACCAGGCCGGACCGCTCATGCAGGATCCGTCTGCCACCTACTTGTTCGTCAACCCCGAAGCACGCCTGTCGGTGGCCATCGGCGAGCACGTCCACGTGGGCGCAGGCTTGCAGGTGCTGGTGCTGGTCGCGCTGTCCAAGCCGCAATGGGATCCGAGCCGCGAGGTCGATGCGGCCACCGACGGCATCGGCGCCTTTGGCGGCGAGAACCTGACCGGACCCGTGCTGGTGTTCATCGCACCCGGCGTGGGAGCGCGGGCTCACTTCTAGCGGCGTTCGCCGACCCTGGAACGTGGTTCGGGAGCCTCAGGGTGGCTCCAGCGGCTGAGCTACTCCTTTTCGGAGTCCGACCAGCTCTTCTTCGTTCCACTCAGAAAGCCCCACAGGATTCCGACAACCATTGGGATGATGAGGCCCCAGCCGCTAGTAAGCGTGACCCAGTCGAGCGCACGAGAGATTGTCATTAGCGCCATACCGAAGACAGCGCCCACACATGCCCCGATGATCATGCGCTTGATGGGTAGTTTCTGCTTGTCTGGAGACTCTTGAGCCACGAGGCCTTCCCCCTGGAAGTGGGTTGGTCGAGACGAGACGATATCACAGGTGCCGCCGACGTGAGCGGCATGAATCGGAGCGTCGCCTCGACACGCTGCAGCTCACAATGTCACTCCCATTCTCATGGCGACCTCATGGGCCGCAGTTTCCCCATACAGCACGAACGCTGCCTCATCCCCCTTAGCTTCCACTCAGGTTGGGGGAGCAGCGAAACCGCGCACGCAGATCAGTACGGCACGTCGACGATCTGCGGCGCGCCGTCGTCGCGCATCACGATCAGCGCCCCGTCGGACAGCTCCATCCAGTTGCCGGGCGTGGCCGTGGGGTGCTGGGAAGCCACTGCTGTGCACGAGGAGCCCGTCGGATCGTAGGCGAACCAGAGCGATCGATGCTCTCGATAGGCCCACAGCATCTGTCCGTCGCTCAGGAAGAAGTTCAGACCCTCGTACTCGCCCTGCGAGGCATGGATACCCTGGATCGCCTCTTCCAGCCCATCCACCACGTTCCAGCCGTGCTCCTCGATCGACTGGAGCATGAGCAGGAAGTAGAGCTCGGAGTCGATCCACTCGACCGGGTCGTCGCCGTAGTGCGGCGGGTTTTCGTTGATGTAGGCGGGATCGAGCAGAGCGAGCAGCAGCGACTTGTCGATGGTGCCGTTGTGCCCCATGACCCACTGGCGGTTGTCCTTGAAGCGGACAAAGGGATGGGGGTCGGGGATGGCGCAGAGCGTCTGGGTGCAATTGCGCACGTGGGACACCGCGATGCGCGGCGTCTCGCCGCCCGCGGACAGCACCGCTTGGTCGAACTGTGGGTCATCGTAGGCGGGCGGCATGCCGCGGTGGACGGTGGGCACTGAGCTGCCGTCGCGGTAGTAGCCGACGGACCAGCCCTCGTCGTTCAGCCCGTGCTGCCCCAGATTCTTGAGCGAGTCGGGCAAGGCCAACAGGTGCTGGCCGATCACGCAGTTGTCCAG
>CAYTYV010000008.1:0-4091 GCA_964441055.1 uncultured Polyangiaceae bacterium
GCTCTCCTCGCGGAAGTCGCCGAGCGGCGGATCGTAGTCGCAGCCCGTGGCCCCGCCCGCGGAGCTGCCGCCGCTGCCGCCGCTGCCGCCCCCGCCGCCGCCGCCGCCAGCGCTCGAGCCGCCCGCGTTGCTGCCGCCGGTCGACCAGGGCGTGCTCGCCCCCCCGCCTGCGCCGTCCTCGTCGGAGCATCCCCAGGTGCAGAGGACGAGGACGAGGAGCAGGGGCAAAGCGCAGCGGACCATGGCCACAGCATACGCAGCGACCCCGAGCCGATCCAGCCGGACCTCGCTGCAGCGCCTGGAGGCAGGCGCTAGCCGTGGGTGCAGGCTCGATGGCGCCGACAAAGATCCCGCGCGCGCGGCAACGTGATAAAGGCGCAGCCGAGTCGCCCTTCGGCATCGAAACAAGCCTGCGATGAACGTGCCCCGATTCTCCACCGCCCTCGCGGGCGCGCTGTGCCTCGCAGCGGCGGCCTCGCCGTCCGCAGCGCGGGCTGCCGAGCCTGCGGAGCCTGAGTCTGCCGAGTCTGCTGAGACGCCGCCCGCGCCGCTGGCCGGCTATGACAGGGGTTTCTTCATCCGCTCCGAGGATGGTCTTTTCCGCCTGCAGATCAACGCGCGCTTCGAGGCGCGCTTCAGCTACCTCGACGTCGACGACGCGGAGGCGCAGTACCAGTTCTCGGTGCCGCGGTCGCGCCTGGCGCTCGGCGGCCACGCCTTCAGCCCCGCGCTTCGCTACCGCTTTCAGGCCGCCTTCGACTCGGGGCAGCCCAGCCTCAAGGACTTCTACGCCGACTACGCCTTCATCCCCGGCTGGCTCGAGCTGCGGCTCGGGCAGGACAAGCGCCCGCTGTCGCGCGCCGCCATCATCTCGAGCCCCGACTTCCAGTTCAACGAGCGGGCCATCACCAACCTGGGCATGGGCGGCTCGCGCGACATCGGCGTGATGGTGCACAACGGCTATCGCAGCTCGCCTCCCTTCGAGTACGCCGTGGGTGTGTACAACGACACGGGCGAGGCGCCGTGGCTGTCGGGCAGGGTGGTCGTCGATCCGTCCACGGGCGAGGGCCAGATCCAAAGCGGCGGGCTGGGCAACGTGCCCGAGCACTTCCGCCCCGGCCTGGTCGCCCGGCTGGGCTACAACCACGGCGGCATCCAGGGCTATACCGGGGTGGATCGCGAAGGCGGGCCGCCCCGCTTTGCCGTGGCGGGCTCGGCCCACCTGTCCTTCTGCGCAGCGGCATGCGGTGATGCCGCCACCGCCGTCGTCCGCCTCGATCACATGGTCAAGGCCTACGGCGCGACCGTCACCGCGGGCGAGGTGCTCGGCTACGAGCAGGCCGGAGAGAGCTTCAGCGACCAGCGATACGCCCTGTCGGGCTTCCATCTGCAGGCGGGCTACCTCATCGTCGACCTGCTGCATCCCGCGCTGCGCTACGGCCGGCTACACAGCCGCGAAGAAGGCGCCAGGCACGAGGCGGGCGCCGCCCTCTCGGTCTTTTTCTTCGAAGAACGGCTGGCCTGGCGTACCGACGCGTTGCACTACTGGAGCCCGGAGCTCTACGGCAGACCGACGGACTGGGTGTTCCGCACGCAGCTTCAAGCGGTATTCTGACCTGGTCATGTCGCGATTCGAGCTTTGCTTCCGCTCCGATCTGGCCGCTTCGGCCGAGCGCGTGTGGCGCCACGCGAGCTCGCCCGAGGGCATCAACCGCGAGCTCGCGCCGCTGCTGCGCATGACCTTTCCGCGCCGCATCCGTGCGCTCAGCCCCGAGAGCGTTCCCATCGGCAAGCCGATTTGCCGTAGCTGGATCCTGCTCGGCCGCGTGCTGCCCATCGATCGCTCGGCCGTCACACTGGTGGCGATCGAGCCAGGGCGGCGCTTCCTCGAGCGCTCGCCCGGCTTTTCGCAGCGAAGCTGGCAGCACGAGCGCATCGTGGAGCCGCTGTCCGAGGGCTGCCGCGTCACCGACGAGCTCGCCTTCGAGCCCAAGCGGGCGCCGCGACTGGTCGCCTGGTTCGTCGGGCGGCTGTTTCGCCACAGGCACAGGGTGCTGCGGCGGCTGTTCGGCTCGCTTGCGCCCGAGCGCGAGCGGTGAGCGGGCCGCGCGGGCTCGGACGGCTCGGAAGTTGCGCGGGGCCGCATGCGACCTTAGATCCTCAGCCATGCACGGCACGCCAAAAAGGGGTCTCGTCGGGGTGCTCGCGGTAGCGAGCGCCGCGCTTGTGGCGAGCCCGGCCGATGACGCCTACGCCTGAGGCCTGGGCCCACCCGTCGGGCCGACGGGAGCGACCATCACCTGTTCGGGCGCCGAGCCAGACTCGGGCGAGGGACCGCTCTGGCGCGTCTCGGCCGCCCATGCGCTGTCTGCCACCGAGCTGGATCTGTCGAACGACGAGGAAGCCGCGGTACGACGTCGCTCCATCAGCGTCGCCCTCGAGCGCCGCCTCGGCGAGCGCTGGGCCCTGCAGGCAGGCCTTGGCACCTCGCTCGGAGGAGACGTCACCGTGGGCGAGGAGCGCTACGACCTGCGCCCCGGCTGGCTGGCCGTGGTGGCAGGCTCGTTTCGCGTGCTCGACGGCCGTGAGCTCCGACCCTTCATCCTGCTGGGCCTCGCTGGCGCCGTGGGCGGCACGCAGACCGAGCGAGCCGATGAGCAGACGGGCTACACCGCGCTCGACATCCGGCTCTCCGGCATGGTGGGCAAGCTGTTCGGAGACGCGGTCGGTCCCTACGCCGTGGCGCGAGCCTTTGGTGGACCGGTGTTCTGGCAGCGGCACGGCGAGGACGTGCGTGGCGCCGACCAGCACTTCTTCCAGCTGGGCGGCGGCGTGGTGGCGAGCTCGGGCTTGGTGGACGCCTACGTCGAGGTGGCGCCGCTGGGCGAGCGCTCGGCCAGCTTTGGGGCGAGCGTGATGTTCTAGGCCGTCCCTCAACAAAGGGGGCGCTAGGCGCTGGCGGTGTTTGGAGGATCCGATGGACGCACGAAACGACTCGACGGTGCATTGTGTGAGAGTCGACCGCGGTGAGCGAATCTTGGAGACCCTGCGGCAGTACGTGAAGCAGCACGACATACCGTCGGGCTTCGTCACCGGGATCGGGGCTACCGAGCGTTGCGAGCTAGGCTACTTCGATAGGACCAAGAAGCAGTACCTCACCAAGGTCGTCGAGGAGAGCTGCGAGCTCGTCAGCCTGACGGGCAACATCGCCTGGGCGGACGGCGAGCCGATCATCCATGCCCACGTAGCGCTGGGCTTTCCCGACTTCCATATCGAGGGTGGCCATCTGGTCGAGGCCACGGTGAGCGTCACGGGCGAGCTGTACGTGCACCGCATTGGCCAAGCGGCGCACCGAACGCTCGACGATGTGACCGGGCTCAAGCTGCTGGACTTCTCGTCTTCGTAGGCGAAAGTCGCCTGCCCATCACAACGCTGGCTGGCGCTCGTAGGCGCCCATGTCCGCCCAGGGCGGGCCCACGCCCGTGTTGTCAACGGCCGGGTCGTCGACGCGCGGATTGCCGTCCTTGTCGAGGGTGGGCGCCTCCGGCCCGTTGGCCGCGTCGATGCAGGGCGAGCCCGGGCCGAGGCGCAGGTCGTCGGGGGCGCCCACGAACAAGGGGTCGGCGTCGATGTTGCCTGTGCCGCCTCCGATGCCCTGCACGTCGCAGTAGGTGACGACCGGGTAGGAGTTCCAGTAGTTGTAGATCTCGAGCAAGGTATTGCCCCACAGGATGCAGTTGGTCACCAAGGGGGAGCTGTTGTAGGCGTTGTAGATTCCGCCGCCCAACTCCGCGGTGTTGCCGCTGAAGGTGCAATTGGTCACCGTGGGAGAGCTCAAGTAGTTGTGCATGCCGCCGCCGTGCAGGCCCGAGGTGTTGCCGACGAAGGTACAGCTTGTCACCGTTGCCACGCTGTCGAAGGAGTTGCGCATCCCGCCGCCGTTTCCAACGGCAGCGTTGTTGCTGAAGGCGCAGCTCGTGACCACCGGATTGCTGTAGTCGTCGTTGTGCATTCCACCGCCCGCGTAGGCAGCGTTGACACAGAAGAAGCAGCACCTCACCGAAGGATAGCAGAACAAGACGGTGTGCATC
>CAYTYV010000008.1:4101-5735 GCA_964441055.1 uncultured Polyangiaceae bacterium
GAAGTAGTAGTTTTTCATTCCGCCGCCGGATATCACGGCTGTTTTGCTGCTGAAGCTGCAGTGCGTCACCGTGGGCGTGCTGTAGTAGTTGTACAACCCACCGCCCGCGTTGCTAGCCGCGTTGCCACTGAAGGTGCAGCTCGTCACCGCAGGAGAGCTAGACCCGGTGTTCAGCATCCCGCCGCCCCTGGTCGCCTCGTTGTCGGTGAACGTGCAGTTGGCCACGGTCGGCGAGCTGGCATTGTTGTACATGCCGCCCCCGCTGCTGTCGGAGGAGCTGCCGTCGGCCTTGCCGCCGATCACGGTGAAGCCGTCCAGCACGGCATCGTCGCTGCCCGTGACCACGTGGTAGACCCGGTTTTGGCCGCCGTCCTCGTCGTAGCCGCTCAGCACGGTGAGGTTGGTCTCCCAGTCGCGCTGGGCGCGCTCGGTCTCGGTGCCGACAAAGCCGCCATAGACTTCGGCGCCCGGCTGGAGCTGCACGGTGTCCTCGCGCGCGCTCGCGTAGATGTAGTAGGTGCCCTGGGCCACCCACACCTCGCAGCGCTCGAGCCAGGGGTCGGCCTCGACGGCTGCGTGAGCCACGTCGATGCCCTCCTGCGCCGTCAGAAAGGCCGTGCCCCAGCTCTGGCCGTCGCCCGAGGAGGGGACGTCGACGTCGACATAGCGCACGCATAGCTCGCACTGTGCCTCGGTCGGGCTCTGCTCGACGCACTGCTCGGCGCTCTCGCAGTCGGTCAGGGCGAAGTCGTCCTGGGCCTGACAAGCGTAGACGTCGCCCGCGTGGCAGGCGCTGTCGCCCGCGGCCATGCCCGTGCCGTCGGGCCGGGCGCAGGCGCTATCGGGCGCCACGCAGTAGCGGTTATCATCCGGAGCCAGGCGGCAGTTGTCGCTGACGCACATGGCATCGCGATCGCAGAGCTCGCCCTGGGCCAGCACGGCCACGCAGGCAGGGTCGTCGCAGTAGTACGCGGGCGCGCAGTCGGCGTCGGCAGCGCACTCGGTGAGGCAGGCGCCCGACTCGCACAGGTACGGCGTGCAGTCGCTCTGTTCGGGCACGCAGTCGCCTGCGCCGTCGCAAGCATAGGTGGTCAGGGCGGCGCCGTCGCATTCCGACTCGTCGCACGTGGTCGCCTCGTCCGGAAAGGCGCACGCGCGCGCGCCGTCGCAGCTCCCCCCGCAGATGCCCTCGCCCGCGCACTCGTCGTCCGGGTCCTCTCCCGCGTCCACAGCCGTGCAGTTGCCGCTGTAGCCCGCCTGCTCGCCAATGCCGCCAGCGGATTGCTCCAGGTCGCAGCGCTCACAAGTGCCGCTGCACTTGGAGGTGCAGCACACCCCGTCCACGCAATGGAGCCCGGGCGCGCACACCGCGCGGTTGCCGCATGTTTCCCCGGCCGTCCTGAGCCGGATGCTGGGACCGTCGTCCAGCATGGGCCAAGCGATCTGTCCTGCTGGTCCCGCTGCTTTGCCCGCCTCGACCGCAGAGCCTTGCTCGGCGGCGCTCTGTGCGCCAGGCGAGGGTGCCTGCTCGTCTCCCCGCCTCTCGGGTTGCTCCCAGCCCCCAGCGCAGCCCGCCAGCATCAAGCCGGCCAGGGCCAACCACGACCGCGTCAACGCGTTTTCCATTTCTCCTC
>CAYTYV010000008.1:5745-32756 GCA_964441055.1 uncultured Polyangiaceae bacterium
GGAGCGGGAGCCTATCGCCAGACGGGGCATCCCGATGAACCGGCCACGAGGTCGGCGCCCTGCGGGCACCGCGGTGCGCTCTTGCCGCGTTGGGCTGCTACCGCTTGCTGCTCAAGCCCGTGCGCACGGCGAAGTGCACCGCGGGGCGCTCCTCGAACGGCGTGGTGCTGTCGCCCTTTTCGTAGAGCACGATGCGCACCCGGCTGGGCTGTCCGCCGCTGGTGGTGAAGGAGTAGGTCGAGCGCACGGTGAAGCGATACGAGCGGAAGTAGGCCACGGGTCCCCAACCGTTGCCCTGCAGGCCGACCACCACCTGCACGGTGTGCGGTCCGGCGTGTACGGGGCCCTCGTAGATGGGGATCGTCCGCTGCTCGTCCAGGCTGCCGTTGGTGTCCTTCTTGTGGTACTGGACCGCGCCGTCGAGCAGCACCAGCACCCGCGTCAGCACGAAGTAGGCCGACAGCTTGTTGTCCAGCCGCAGGTCGAGCCGCGAGCTCGAGGCGCTGTCCTCGAAGATGATGTCGTGCAGTCCGCTCAGCCGACGATGGGTCTGGCGGATTTGCTCCTTGAGGGAGTCGACCCGCTTGTGCAGATCGAGCAGCCGCGCTTGCGAAGGGGAGGGGGGAGGCAGCGCGGTGAACCACGGATCGGTCGGGCCAGGCTGTGCGGGCGGGCTGGCCGAAGGTGGGCCGTCGGCCGCGGGGCCGGGCGCCGCTGGGGCGGGCGCGGCTGGCGCTGGGTCGGCCGTTGGCGGTGAAGCAGGTGGCGGCTCGGGGCCGGGTTGGGCCTGCGCTGCCGCGGTAGCCAGCAGCAAGCCGAGCAGCCAGAGGGTCAGCCTGAATCGCTTTGGCATCGATGGAGTCCCTGGTGCACCTATGAGCTCATCCTAGCCTCTCGATGCCTGGCTCGTCCAATAGCAAGTGCTGGCCGTGGGCAGTCGGCGGGATCAATCAGCATCGGACGCGCAGCGGCAGCCAGCCTCGCGCACGCGGCGCTCGGCCTGGGCCACGCGCTCGCGCGCCCTCGAGCAACGGTCATCGCCCTGTCCGACGATGCGGCAGATGCCGTCGGCCGAGCGCCGCATCGAGCCGAGCGCTCGGCAGGCCATGTCGCAGGGCGAGCCCACCTGGGCTCCTGGCTGCCAGCTTTGTGGCCTGGCGGACCGCTCTGCGGCTTCCGTCGGGGGCGCGGTCGGCGCGGGAGTGGCGTAGGAGGGCTCGCGAGCCCGCTCCCGCTCGGAGGGCTCCTCGGCTTGGTCGAGCTCGTGAGCGTAGGAGGCGCGGCGGACGAGCTGCGTCTTCAGCCGCTGCTCGGCCACGGCCAGATCGTGCTCCAGCGCGTCGACCTCGGTCAGCGTGATGTGGCGCAGATCGGCGGGCGCTACGGCCTTGGGCTCGGGCCGCTCGGGCCGCTCGGGCGGAGGGGGCGGCTCGGCGACCTGCCGACCCGCAGCGCAGGCGATGGGGCTCGCCGCGAGCAGCATCGCAAGCCATCCGGCCAGCCGACCGTTCATGAGCCCCAGCCTACCTCATCGGGAGGCGCCTTCCGACGCTCCTTTGCAGCCGTCGAGCCTTCCGCACGCCGCGGGCGCCGCGGGCGCCCCACTGCACGGCGGCGCGCTCGCCTCGCGCCGACCAAGGCCAAGGCTGCCATCGCGACTAGCCAGGCCCAGCGCGCGGCCCTGTCGTCGGCGCCGCCAGCCGTTTTGCAGCCGCAGCCTCGCCGCCCGTCCACCTCCATTGCGGGCGCGGCGTCGTAGCCCTCGGCCATCTGCTCGAGGACGATCTCCTCTTCCTCGGCTTCGTCTTCGGCGCCCGGGTCTGCGGGCATGGCCGCACCCGTTGGCCCGAAGCCGCCCGCGGCCAGCGGATCGTCGGCGAACTCGTAGCCGTAGCCGTCCGCCTGGTCCATGCCCCAGCTAGCGGTCGGTCTTTCCGCGCGCACGCCGCCCGCCATCTCGACGTCCACCCCTTCGGGCGCCTCGACGGGCTGCACCACCGTGGTCGGGTCTCCCGTGCCCACGCGGCGCGAGCGGTCCACCGCCACGAAGCTGGTAAAGCGCGTGACCATGTCGAAGTCCAGGCCCAGCCGGGTGATGTCCCGCTGCACTGCCGGGCTGTGGCCGTCCCAGAGCAGCTCCTCGAGCCCGTCCACCTTGGCGCGCGCCCACAGCGCGCCCTGGACCTTGTAGGCGTCGCCCTGCGCGCGGGCTGGGCGCACGGCCACGGGGATGTGCAGCGAGCGCTCGCCCGCCCTGGCCCGCACCGAGACGGCGCTTGAGGGCGCGCCGCCAAAGCGGCCGTGCACGATGACCGGGTGGCTGGCGAATAGATCGGGGATCGCCGCGGGGTAGAGCTCGGAGACGCCGAGCCCGGCCCAGTCGACGGACAGATCGGTCAGCACCGCTCGGTCGATGTAGTGGTAGAAGCGATTGACCGCGCGGGCGGGGTCCTCGCGGGCGCTCGCGTAGACGGCGATGCCCTGGCCGGCCTTGGACAGCCCGTCGATGAGGTGGCGGTTGACGCTGGAGCCCACGCCAAAGCCGAACACCCGCGCGCGCTGTCCGCGAGCTCGGAGCGCACTCACAAAGCGGTCCGAGGCAACGATGATCTCCTTTTCGTTGCCCACGTAGCCGTCGGTCATGAAGAACACGTAGCGGTGGCGACCGGGTGCCACCTCGGTGCTCAGGGCAGCCTTGACCGCGTCGGCCATGTAGGTGCCGCCGCCTGCCCGCATGCTGTCCACGACGCCCAGGGCGCGGCGGATGTTGGCGCTGTTGGCCGGTCGTGGGCGCGCGAAGGCCGCCTGGGTTCCGCCTGCAAAGGTCAGGATGTTGAAGGTGTCGACCGGCCGCAGCCCGCGGATGGCCTCGCGCATGGCCGAGCGGCACATGCCGAGCGGCGTGCCCGACATCGAGCCCGAGACGTCCACCACGAAGATTAGCTCGCGCCGACCCACCAGGCCGTCGACGTCCAGAGCGGGCGGGTGGATGACCAGCGAGAAGAACCGTCCCCGCTTGCCCGCCTCGCTGGTGAACAGGGTGGCCTTGGGCTCGGCCCCAGCGACGCGGTAGCGCAGCACGAAGTCGCGGTTGGGCAGCGAGTCCTTTTCGGCCAGGCTCAAGCGCAAGGTGCCGTCAGCGGGCTTGCGCGCCACCACCTCGTGGGTGGGCACGGAAAAATCGCTGACCGCCAGCGAGGCGTCGGCCACCAGCTCGAGCGAGATGTCGTGGCCCGAGCGCTGGCCGCGACCGACGTAGGGCGGCGAGATGCGCGAGGCATCGGGCACGGCCTCGGTATCGGCGTGGGTGCCCGAGCCGGACTGCGGGCCTGCGCGCTTGCCCCCTGGCATGAACCTCGGCCCCACCACCATGGGAAAGACGAACTCGTACTGGCCCGCGTCGTAGCTGAGGTCTTGTACGTAGCGGATCACCACGTCGATCTTCTTGCCAGGCTCGATGTTGGCCACCGACTGCGTGAACACGTTGGGCCGCTCCTGCTCGAGCAGCGCGGCGGTGTGGCCCTGCTGCTTGGCGCGCTGGTAGATCCGTCGCGCCTTTTTTCGCTCCTCGATCTGGGCGTTGATGACCCGCGTGCCGATCACCATGCGCATGTGGTTGACCGCGCTGTTCTCGGGCAGGGGGAAGGTGTAGACGGCCTCGATGGGCTGGGCGTGGGGGTTTTCGTAGGTCTGCGAGACCTCCACCTCGGCCACGAAGCCCGTGAGCGCTGCCTTGACGTGGGTGTGCTCCAGCGGCAGCTGCTGCTCGGGGTCGGTGGCCAGCCGTAGGTAGGGTAGGTCGCCGGGATCGGTGTACACGGCGAGTGGCGCTCCCACCGAGGCCAGCGCCTGCGCTGGGGCGATCGCCTCGCCGTGCGCGCCCTCGGCCTGCGGCGGAGAGGCGGGAGGCTCGTGGCTGGGCGCAGCTGGCGGCGCGGGCTGCTGGACCAACGGCGCCGAATCCGTGGGAGCGGCGGGCTCGGGCGGGCTCGGCTCGGGTGCTCGGGGCCCGGTCGGCCCCCCTCCACATGCGGCCATTCCGAACAACGCCGTCACTGCTGCGAGCGTCCACCATCCCTTGCCTTCCATGACGCGCTCCTTTCCCCAAACCCCACCGTGGGTTGGGGAAACGACGTAGGCAGCTCGCCGCTTACACTCGGGGCAGGCTCGGGAGAGTCGAGTAGAGCCCAACGGCGCCCTCGGGGACGAGGAGTCGCAGGGGAGATCTGGCGCTAGACAGAAGACGAGGGGTTATGATGCAAGTATTTGATGATAAAGAGTAATTCTAGGGCGCATCTGTGGCCAATGTCCGTTCGTGACGATCCCATGGCAATCGGCCTCAGCACGATGATGGAAGGGTGATGCACTTCGGCGACGCTCGCGCGTCTACTGGTCAGGACGCCGCACCGAGGAGGCCGCCATGAGGACCAGCCACAACGTTTCCCTTCCCCTGTTGATGCTGCTCGTGCCCGCTCTGGGCGTATGGGGCTGCGCGCAACAGCCCGAGCAGACCTCGAGCTCGCAAGCCGAAGCGCCGAGCGCGGCGGCCACGGCCGCGGCCGAGCAGCGGGCCGAGCACGACGAGCCGGCCTCGGGCAAGGCCCGCGGCGGCAAGGACAAGGACACCACCGTGGACGAGGAGGGCGCGCCGCACGCGCGCAAGGTCGCCAAGCCGTCGAGCGCGCCAGTCAGTGCGCACGATAAGGGCGCGGGCAGAGGCCGCGGCTACCGCTCCGAGGCACCAGCGCAGCCTCCAGCCGGGCCGCAGGGCATCGTCAGCGGTCAGGCCGCACCGTCCAACGAGCTGGGCTTCGGCCGCGACTTCGACAACACCCGCGTGGTCGACGGCCAGGGCCCGCGCGACATGTTCTTTCGGCACTACGGCGTGAACCCCACCATCGAGACCCGCCAGGAGCCGGTCTCCACCTTCTCGGTGGACGTGGACGCCTCGGGCTACACCTTGGCGCGGGCCTTCCTAGACCGCGGCCAGATGCCCGACGAGGCGGCCGTGCGGGTCGAGGAGCTCGTCAACGCCTTCGACTACGGCTACGAGCCGCCTGCCGAGGAGGCCTTCAACGTGCACGCCGAGGCGTTCCCCTCGCCCAACCGCAAGGGCTATCACGTGGTGCACATCGGGGTGAAGGGCCGCGAGGTGAGCAAGGCCGAGCGCAAGCCCGCCAACCTGGTGTTCGTCGTCGACGTCTCCGGCTCGATGGACATGGAAAACCGGCTGGGCCTGGTCAAGCGCAGTCTGCGCCTGCTGGTCGACCAGCTCGCCGAGAACGACCAGGTGGGCATCGTGGTCTACGGCTCGCAGGCGCGCGCCGTGCTCCCGCCCACCAGCGCCCATCACCGAAGCCGCATCTTGCAGGCCATCGACGGGCTGCGCACCGAGGGGGCCACCAACGCCGAGGCCGGGCTCAAGCTGGGCTACCAGATGGCGGCCCGCCACCTGCGCTCCGGGGCCATCAACCGCGTGGTGCTGTGCTCGGACGGCGTGGCCAACGTGGGCATCACGGGTCCAGGCGGCATTCTCGAGACGGTCGAGCGCGAGCGCAGCCGCGGCATCACCATCTCCACCGTGGGCGTGGGCATGGGCAACTACAACGACGTGCTGATGGAGCAGCTCGCCGACAAGGGCAACGGCAACTACTACTACGTCGACCGGCTGGACGAGGCGCGACGGGTGTTCGTCGACAACCTGACGGGCACCCTGGAGGTCATCGCCAAGGACGTGAAGATCCAGGTCGAGTTCGACCCACAAGCCGTGGCCCGCTATCGACTCATCGGCTACGAAAACCGCGCCCTGGACAAGCGCGACTTTGCCAACGACCGGGTCGACGCGGGCGAGATCGGTGCGGGCCACAGCGTGACGGCGCTCTACGAGGTCAAGCTCACTCGGCCCGCGGGCGACTTCGCCACCCTGCGCATTCGCTACAAGCCGCCCCAGGGGCAAGAGTCCACGCTCCTCACCAAGCCCCTGCCGTCCTCCATCGTGCGCGGCTCCTTCGACTCGGCCACCGCCCCGAGCCAGCTCTCGTACCTGGCCTCTTGCTTTGGCGAGAAGCTGCGCGGCTCGTACTGGGTGCGCAACGTCTCGTACGCCGAGCTCGGCTCGCGCCACGGCCAGCTTCCGGCCGCCATCCGGGAGCAGAGCCGGGTAGCCGAGCTAGGTAGGCTCATCCGCACGGCCGAGCGTCTGGATCGGCGCGGCGACAAGTTCGAGCGCGAGCTGCCCGTGGCCATGATGGACTTCGACAGGGTGCCAGTGCTGAGATAGAAGCGGACCGTTGCTGCGACGCTTCTCCCTCGTGTTTGCCCTCGGATGCGGGCTCGCCGCCCTCGTCTGGGGGCTGTTCTATTTGCAGGCGATCTTCGTCGAGGAGCGCGACGACGCCCTGGGCGGCATCGCCGCCCGCAAGAACGCCCTCGAGCAGTACGCCAAAAAGGAGCTGGAGCAGGCCCTGGCACAGCGGCTGGACCACGCGCTGCCCGCCATCCGCGATGCCCAGGCCGATCCGCTGCTGCCCGCCAGCCGTCTGCTGCTCGTCGATGGCGGCGAGCAGCGCCTCCCAAGGCTCGTTGGGTTCCGAGCTGGCAGCGCTCAGCCTGCCAAGGAGCTCTACCTGCGCTTGTTGGCGGCCTATGAGCGGCCGCGGGCGGTCGACGGCTCCGAGCTCGTCCCAGCCGGAGATCCCGACGATGAGGCCTCACCCTTGGCAGCTCGCCTCGGGCTGTTCGTCGGCTTTGCCGCAGTGCTACGACGGCAGGATCGCGCGGGCATCGAGCAGCACGTGCGCGCGCTGCTCGGCCATCGCGCGCGCTTCGTGCTGCCCGTGGCCGAGGATCTGCCCATCGTGTTGGCCGTGCTGGATTTGCTGTCCAACTACAGCACGCCCGACCCGCAGCTAAGCCGCGCGCTGCTTCGCGATGGCCTGCCCTACGGCGGTGGCGCTCGCGGGGGCGGGGACCGGATGGTCGGCTTGCAGCGGGCGCTGCTCGGCGGGCGGGCTCAGCTCGGCGAGGGAGACTTCGACTTCTTGCAGGATCGCGTCGCCCGGGTGAGCCGTCGCACTGGGGTGCTCTGGTCGGACTTTGCCGAGCGCGCGGCCGAGCGGCCCGGTCCGCGCATCGAGGTGTCCGCCCGTCTGACCGAGCCCGTGCTGCTCGAGGGCGGCCGTTGGTACGCCGCGCCTGCGGGCGGCGGGCTGGTCCGCGGCGTGGCCGTCGATTTTTCGGCCCTGGTCGGCGAGACCAGCGGGGCGATGAAGCAGCGCGGGCTCTTGAGCGCAGACGATGAGCTCGTGGGCGCCTTGCAGCACCGTCAGCCCGTGGCGGCTTTGGCCGTGGCGGTACAGTCGCCGCGCTGGGCTGAGGCGCGTGCCCAGGCGAGGCAGCGCTATTGGCTCAAGATGGTCCTGGGCGCGGCGACGGGAGCGCTCGGTCTCGCCATCGCCGTGCTGGCCCTGATGGCCTACCGTCGCCGACAGCGCTTCGTCGAGCTCAAGAGCGGCTTCGTCTCCGCGGTCTCTCACGAGCTTCGCACGCCGCTCGCATCCATTCGGCTCATGGCCGAGACCCTGGAGCGGCGAACCAAGGACCTGCCTGCCGCGCGCGACTACCCGAGCCGCATCATCCGCGACATCGACGGTCTGAGCCTGCTGGTGGAGAACATCCTGTCCTTCGACCGGCTGAGCCGCGGCCGCTGGACGCCGCGGCTCGGCCGCGTGCGCCTCGGCGAGGTCATCGGCAAGATCGAGGCGGATCTGCACGTCCTGTGCACGCGGCCCGTCGAGCTTTCCGCCGAGGGCACGGACGAGGCCGAGCTCGTGGCCGACGCCGATTTACTGCACCTTCTGCTGTCGAACTTGGTCAAGAACGCGAGCCTGTACAACGAGCGCGATCCGGTTCGGGTGCGCGTACGGGCATCGTCGCTTTCGGACGGTCGCTGGCGCCTCGTCGTGGCGGACAACGGCGTGGGCATCCCGCCTGGCGCCGAGGAGCGCATCTTCGACGACTTCTATCGCGGCAAGCCGCGCACGGCCGATGCGGTGCGCGGCAGCGGGCTGGGGCTGGCCATCTGCCGCAAGATCATGGAGGCCCACGAGGGGGCGATTCGCGTGGCCGAGACGAGCGAGCGCGGGACCAGCTTCGAGCTCGTCTTCGGCGACCTGTCGGCTCGGCTAGCTCGGGAGCCGAGCCTTGATCGCGCGAGCCCCAAAGGCCAGGCTACGGGGCACCGCCCATGAGCAGCCCACCGCCGAGCGCGCGCGTCCTGTTGGTCGAGGACGACGAGAACCTGCGGATCGCCCTGGAGGACAACCTGGTCGACGAGGGCTACCAGGTCGCCGCCGTGGCCACGGGTCAAGCTGCCCTTGCCGCCATGGAGCGCGGCGGCTTCGATCTGGTGATTCTCGACATCATGCTGCCCGACGTCGACGGCTACAGCGTCTGCCGCGACCTGCGCGCAAAGGACCAGGCCGTGCGGGTGCTCATGCTGACGGCCCGCACGCTGGAGGGCGACTTCGTCGAGGGCTTCGACGCGGGCGCCGACGACTACGTGGCCAAGCCCTACCGGCTTCGGGAGCTGCTCGCCCGGATCAAGGCCTTGCTGCGCCGCCCGGCCGTGGCCGCCGCGCCCGAGCCCGCGCCCACGCTGCTGCGTTTTGGCGGCTTTTCCCTGGATCTCGCCGCCCGTCGGCTGGTGGACGAGGCGGGGCAGGAAATCGCGCTCACCCGCACCGAGCTCGATCTGCTGGCTTGCCTGGTCCAGAACCACGGCCGCGCCCTGGCTCGCAACGAGCTCTTGGCCGCGGCCTGGGAGCCGGGCGTGGTGGTCGATCCGCGCACGGTCGACAACTTCGTCTCCAGCTTGAAGAAGAAGCTCGGCTGGAGCCCGGAGGCGAGCTTTCGCATCGCCACGGTGCGAGGGGTGGGCTATCGGCTGGAGCTCGACCAGGAGTGAAGGGCTGCCGTGTCAGCAGGCCCAGATGGCTACCTCGGTGGCCTCGCTCCAGTAGCAGTTGTGGGCGCACTGGCCGCCGTCCCATAGGTCGAAGTGGCCTGTGGCGTCTGACCAGATGCCCACGTCGAAGCAGATGATGCCCTGGGTGCCGCCAAAGGCGCCCCGGTTGCTGGAGGCCAGGGTCAGGCTAGGCGGGCCGTAGCGCTGGTTCATGTACTCCTTGAACTCGGAGACGCGATAGGCATAGCGCATGCCGTCGCCACCGCGGGCCGTGCTCACCCCGGGCATGTCACCGGGAATGGGATCGCCAGCGTAGTTGAGCGCTCGGCTGACGCGGATGACACAGGTGTTGGTCACCCAGCCGAGGTTGATGTTGCCACCGATGAGCTGCTTGACGGCGTCAGCGGTGCCGTGGGGGTACTCGGCCCACAGCTTTCCAAATTCCGGCAGCAGAAACTGGCTCACGGCATTCCTCCTAGGATTGCCCACAGGCTAGCGCAACTCGCTTGGGGCCACCACCGCGAGCGCGAGCCAACAGGGCGTTTCCCAACGCCTTGCTAGCGGTCGCCAGACCCTGCCAGCTCGGGCGCGGTGAGAAGGGCTGCCATGGGGCGGTGGTCGGAGGGATAGCGGTCGTCTGGGCCGTAGACGTGCAGGTCGACCACCCATTCGTCCACGGTCCAGGCGGGACCGTTCGGCGCGACGAAGATGTGGTCGATGCGGTCCTCCAGGCGATAGTCGGGCGCGGGCGATTGGTTGGTCTGGACGCGCCATTCGGCGGCCAGCGCCTGGCTGTTTTCGAGCGGCGGGTAGCCGTCCGCGCCCTGCGTGAGGGTTTGGTAGGCCTCGTCCTCGGGCTGGGCGTTGAAGTCGCCCATCACCACCACGGGCATGGTCTCGGACCACGGGGCGGTGCGCTCGAGCACCACGGGCGCGCTGAGCTCCTGGCACGGCGAGTTGTTGTCGAAGTGGGTGGTGGCGACGTACAGCGGCTGGCGGCTCTGCCGATCGAGCAGCTCGGCCCACACCACCAGCCGCGGGGCCACCTGGCTATCGGAAAAGCCCTTCGAGTAGGGCAGGTCTGGGGTGGGGCTCAGCCAGTAGGATCCGTGTGCGCGAAGCTCGAAGCGTTCCTGGCGGATCAGCAAGAGGGCGTCGGGGTAGGACTTCTCCGACTCGGCATTGCGATAGTGGACGGCGTGGTATCCCGGGACGAGCGCCAGCACCTGCTCGATCTCCGGGTCGACCGCCAGCTCCTGCAGGCCGATGATGTCGGGATCGTGGCGGGCGAAGATGTCGCCGAAGTATTCGAGCCGCTCGGTCCAGGCGTCGTATTGTCCGCCGCCGCAGAACGAGCACAGCACGTTGAAGGTCAGCGCGCTGAAGGGCTCGGGCGGGCCGGGCTCGACCATGGGCTCGGCCGCCGTGTCCTCGCTGCTCGTGCACGCCGAGGCGCTGAGCGCCAGAGCGGCGCCGAGCGCGCAGGCAGCGCCGAGCTGGCGTCCGATGGTCCTGGGGCCGCGCATGGCTCGTTCAATCGTACCTCCAGCTCGTGACGCTTCCATCACAAAGGCGCCGCAATGGTGGGCAAAGCGTGACGGGCTCGGGCTCGACCGAAACGTCCATACGAGTAGGGCCCGAGCGCTGCAGTCGCCTCGGGCCTGGCCCACCGAGCCACGAACGAGGAGGAAGCCGTCATGTCGATCCGCGATATCCTGTGCTCACCGCGCGCGCGCCGCGCCCTTGCCGCTGGTGTCATCGCCCTTTCGCTGGGCGGCCTGGTGCTGTTTCGCTCGCACGCTGGGGCGGGGCCCAGCCTGCCCTTTGGCGCCTCGAGCGCCACCGAGCGGTCCTTCTCCGGCCCAGGCATCCACGGCACGTGGGCGATCAGCCACAGCCGCGTGCTGTCGCAGCCGGGCGAGCGCGTGCTGGCCGAGCTGCGCGTGGCGAGCGTGGGGGAGGGGGTTGCGAGCGAGCGAGCGCCGCTTTCGATGGCGCTGGTGCTCGACACCTCGGGCTCGATGCAGGGCGACAAGATCGAGGAGGCCAAGCAGAGCGTGCTGCGGGTGCTCGCGAGCATGGACGATCGCGACGAGGTTGCGCTGGTCCGCTACACCACCACGGCCGAGGTGGTCCAAGCCCTGGCGCCCCTGGGCGAGCTTCGCTCCTCGCTGCGCAGCCGCGTGCTCGGCATGCGCGCGGGCGGCGGAACCCACATCCCGGCAGGGCTACAGGCCGGGCTGGGCGAGCTGCGCTACGCCGACGAGAGCCGCATCAAGCGGCTGGTGCTGGTGAGCGACGGGCTGGACTCGACCCGCCGCGTCGCCGAGTCGCTGGCCCGCGGAAGCGCCGAGCGCGGCATCACGGTCTCGTCGCTGGGGATCGGGCTCGACTTCGACGAGGCCTACCTCGGGGCAGTGGCCCAGGCGGGTCGCGGCAACTTCGGCTTCGTCAAGGACACCTCGGCGCTGGCCCGCTTTCTCGAGCGCGAGCTGCGCGAGACCGCGTCCACCACGGTGCGTAGCGCTGTGGCGCGCCTGCGCCTTCCAGCCGGTCTGCGCTTCGTTCAAGCCATCGGTGCCGAGGCCGAGCTCGGCCGCTCGGGGCGGGAGCTCGAGCTGCGGCTGGGCTCGCTGTTCGCGGGCGACGAGCGCCGCGTCGTGGTGGAGCTCTACGCGGATGCGCGGGGCGGCGAGGTGCTGGGCATCGATGGCGAGCTTTACTGGACGGACGTGGGCGGACGCAGCGCCGAGGCCGGGCTGGACCGTCTCGCGCTCAAGGGCACGGCCGATGCGAGCGAGGTGGCGCAAAGCCGCAACCATCGGGTCTACGCGCGGTGCGTGAGCGCCCTGGCCTCGCTTCGCAACCTCGAGGCCTCGGAGGCCTACGCGCGCGGCGATGCGGCGCGCGCCCAGGCCCTCATTGACCAGAACGTGGCCGATCTGCGAACGGCTGCTGCCGCGGCGCCTCAGGCCGAGGCCGACAAGCTCGACTCGCAGATCCAGAGCTATGAGCAGACCCGGGGCCGCTTTGCCGCAGCGCCACCCGAGAGCGCAGCCGGCCGGTCGGCAGCCAAGGAATCGACGGCGGCAGACCACGCCAACCTCGGGCGCGCGGGCTACTGAGCGCCCTGGCGGGGTAGCCACCCCAAGCCGAGTCGCGCTGCAGCAGCCGCCATTCACAGGAGCCACGCCATGACCCAACCGACTGACAGCCCTTCTGTCCAGCCACCAGCGCAGACGTCGGAACCGCGCGAGCCGTCCGAGCCGTCCGAGCCGTCCGCCGCCTCGACCGACAGCCCACCCGCGCAGCCCGAAGCGCAGCCGCCCGAGCCGTCCCCCCTCGAGAGCGCGGCCCCAGCGGCCGAAAGGGCCGCCGAGTCCGCGCTTCCGTCGCGGGTAAGCAACTTGCATAGGCTGGGCACGGCGGTGGCCGCGGCGTTTGCATTCGGCCTCGCGCCCTTGGCGAGCAAGCTCGGTCCGAGCATGGGCTCGGCCCTGCTCGTCGCGCTAGGCGTGGTCTTGGCTCTGGCCGCGAGCGGCGGCGTGCATGCCGCTGCGGCGGCCTCGGGTGCGCTGGGCGCCTTTGCCAGCGGGCTGTTGGCCTCGGTCTCGGCCCCCATTGCGGGTGCGACCCTGGTCACCCTGTGCTTTGTCGAGCGTACGTTGCGGGTGCGCGAGCCGCGGCTACAGGTCGCGCACCTCGGCCTCGCCATGGCGGGGGGCGCGCTCGGGGGCACGGTGGCGGCCGCCTACGCGGGAGCGGAGCTGTCGGTGCGCTTGGTCGCGCTGGTGGTGGCAGGGGTGCTGAGCGCGCTACCGCTTTTCATCGAGGCCGACGATGCCCGCGCGCACGCGCTCGACGACCTTGCCAAGCGGGTTCCCGAGCCGTCGCGCCGCCTGCTCGAGCAAGGAGCGGATCTGTGCCGAGCGGTGGACGAGTCCTTGCTGGATCGGCGACTGCGGCGGCAGGTGCGCAAGTCGTGGAGCAAGCTCCTGCAGCTCGCTCAGGCTCGAGCGCGCCTCGCGGCTCGCGCGGGCGGGAAAGGAGCCGGGCGAGGCAATCGCCAGGCGCTAGCCGTGGCGCGGCTGCTCGACCAGCACATCGCCCGCCACGTGGCCGCGCTCAGGCGCGCGTACACTGCCGTCGATGCGGTCCAGGCCGCCGAGGCCAGCCTGGACGACAGCGCGCTGCGCGATGTGCAGACGCAGGGCGAGTCGCTCGAGCATGTGGCCGAGGCCATGGCGTCGGTCGACGAGGGGTAGCGGCGTTCGCCAGTCGTCCCTTGCGCCCCTCGCCCTGCCCAGACAAGGGTGAGGGCAGGGCGAGGGGCGCAAGGGACGAGCTCTGCTTGCCGCTTGGATTGGTTGACGATGGGGGCTCCGGTCGTCGCTGCGCTCCTCCCTCTGCCCCCAAACCCCCGCGAGGCTCTCTGCAGTACAAGTTGGGCTCATCTGCCAGCGGAACCCCTCTTCAAGGACCCTAGCCGGAGAGCGGCGCCGCGAGATGGCGCCGCAGGGTGATGGCCAACTTGGGGGCTTGTTCGGTTAGGCTAGGGCAGGCGTCCCGTCTGGGGCGCCCCGCCCATGATCGGCTTGCCCGAGCTCCAGCCCACCGAACGGGTCGACGAGCGCGACACCATGTTCGCGCGCGCCGCGCGTCGTCCGGGTACGCCCGCGTACGACGACTACTACGGCCGCCGAGCGGAGCTGCGCCAGCGCGACGATGCCATTCGCGCGCGACCAGCCCTGGGCGAGCCGGGGGGGCGCTACTACCACGCCGACATCACCCGCGAAGCCATGCGGTCCTTTGCGCGCATCGACGCGGTTGCGCCCTCGCATGCGCAGGTCGAGCAATGGAGCTCGCGGCTCGCGGCAGCGCCGGATCCCACCGCGACCGTGGCCGCGCTGGTTCGCTCGCTCGGCGCGGTGGCCGTCGGCTGCTGCCCGGTCGATGCGGCCTACGGCTACTCGCACAAGGGCCGTTTCGACGGCGACTACGGCAAGCTCCTGGCCGCTCCGCTTCCCACGGCCGTGGTGTTCTTGGTGGAGATGCACCACGGCGAGATGCAATGCGCGCCGCGGGCCGAGGTGCTGCGCGAGTCGGCGCGGCAGTACTACCGAGCAGCGCGCATCGCCAAGGCGCTGCAAGCGGTATTGATCAATGCGGGCTATCGAGCCACGGCCCACTGGGACGCCCACTACGAGCTGATCCTGCCGCCCTTGGCCGTGCTCGCGGGCCTGGGCGAGCTCGGCCGCAACAACCTGCTGGTCGCCGACCGCTACGGCAGCCGGGTACGCATCGGCGCGGTCAGCACGGATGCGCCGCTCGGCCGCGATCGCCCCCGTTCGCTAGGCGTGGTTCCATTCTGCCAGCAGTGCAAAAAGTGCGCGGACAGCTGCCCCGCGAACGCGCTCTCGTTCGCTGCGCCCGTTGAGCTGCGCGGCGTGCGCAAGTGGCCGACGGCCGTCGAGCGCTGCTATGCGTACTGGCGGGCCATCGGCACCGATTGCGGCATTTGCATGGCGGTCTGCCCGTTCTCGCACCCCGATAGCTGGCTGCACAATGCGGTGCGCGCGGCCGTGCGGCGCTTGCCGCTGCTCGGCCGCCTTGCCGTCTGGGGCGATGACGTCGTCTATGGCCGCCGTTGGCGGCCCGGGTCGTCGGGGATGGGGAGGCGGTAGCGCGCCGAGCACGCCGAGCCGTACGGCGGCGCCACCTCCCGCCCCCTCGGGCGACCGTGCTAGCCTTCCGCCGTGGTCGATCGATCCGCCGAAGCGATGTTCTACGAGCCCGTAGACGACGGCGCCGTTCGCTGCGGCCTGTGCGCCCAGCGCTGTCTCATCGCCGCGGGCGAGCGGGGCGTGTGCCAGGTGCGGGAAAACCGCGGGGGGAAGCTGCGCGCCATGGCCTACGGTCGGCTCTTGGCCATGACCCCGGACCCCATCGAGAAAAAACCGCTGGCGCACTTTCAACCGGGCACGCGCTCGCTCTCCATCGCCTCGGCGAGCTGCAACCTGCAGTGCCCGTGGTGCCAGAACCACCACCTGAGCGACATGGTGCGCCGAGATGGACGCATCCGCGGCGACTTCGTGCCGCCCGAGGATGTTGTCGCCGCGGCGGCGGCCGGGCGCTGCGCTTCCATCTCGTACACCTACTCCGAGCCTGCCATCCACTACGAGCATAGCCGCGCGGTGGGCGTGCTGGCGCGCGCGAAGGGGCTCAAGAACGTCTTCGTCACCAACGGGCTCATGACCGTGGAGGCGGCCGAGGATGCGGCGCGGAGCTTCCTCGACGGCGCCAACGTGGATCTCAAGGCCATGCGTCCGGCCACCTACAGCAAGCTGTGCAAGGGGCCGCTCAGCGCCGTCACCGACACCATCGCCGCCTTGCACCGCGGGGGCGTGTGGGTGGAGGTGACGACGCTGGTCATTCCGGGGCTGAACGACGACGAGGTCGAGCTTCGCGATGCGGCGCGCTTTCTGGCCTCGCTCGGCGAGGACCTGCCCTGGCACCTGTCGCGCTATCGACCCTGCCACCGCTACCACGAGGCCCCGCCCACGCCCGTGGCCACCCTGCGCCGCGCCCGCGAGATCGGGCTCGCCGAGGGCCTTCGCTACGTCTACACGGGCAACGTCTGGGGCGACGAGGGGGAGCACACCTATTGCCCGAGCTGCGGCCGCATCGTCATCGAACGGCGCGGCTTCTCCGCCAAGCCCGCCAGCTTGCAGGGCGGCCGCTGCCAGGATTGCGACACGCCCATCGCGGGCGTCGAGATGCCGTAGTGGCCGAGCAACCAGCTTCCTCGACC
Source organism: uncultured Polyangiaceae bacterium (assembly GCA_964441055.1). GTDB lineage: Bacteria > Myxococcota_A > Polyangia > Polyangiales > Polyangiaceae > JACQWT01. The sequence goes on from CAYTYV010000008.1 coordinate 21,522, forward strand.
GCGGTGCGTCCCTGGCTCGTGCTGCTGGTGGTGGGCCTGGGCACGCTGCTCAGCGCGGCCTCGGCCTCTACCGTCAACCTGGCGCTTCCCCACATCGGCGGCGAGCTGTCGATCTCGGTGGATCTGGCCGGCTGGGTGATGTCCTCCTTTCTGCTGGCCGTGACCGTGTTGCTGCTCGTGGCCGGGCGGGTGGCCGATCTGATCGGCCACCAAAAGGTCTACCTCGTCGGCTTCGCGCTGGTGGGTCTGGCCTCGCTCGGCTGCGGCCTGGCCGGTAGCATCGAGACGCTCCTCGGCGCGCGCGTGTTGCAGGGCGTGGGCGGCGCTATGGTGATGGCCACGGGACCTGCGCTGCTGACCACCAGCTTTCCTGGCAGCCAGCGCGGCCGCGCGCTCGGCATGCTCTCGACGGCGACCTACACGGGCCTCACGGTGGGGCCGCCGCTGGGCGGTTGGGTGGTGTCGGCAGCGAGCTGGCGATGGGTGTTCTTCATCAACCTCCCCGTGGCGCTCTTGGTGGTGGCCCTAGGGCTTGGCTGCCTTCCGCGGAGCAAGCCTAGGCCGACGAGCTCCTTCGATTGGGGGGGGGCGCTCACGCTGGTGACGGGGCTCCCGCTCTTGCTGTTCGCCGCGGCGCAGGGCAACCGGCTCGGCTGGACCACGCTGCCCATCGTCGCCTCGGCGGCGGCGGGCTTGCTGTTGTTGGGGGCCTTCGTCTGGCTCGAAGCGCGCGGCAGGCGGCCGCTGCTCGATCTGGGCCTGTTTCGCTCGCAGGTGTTCGCGGGTGCCGTGCTGAGCGCCTTCGGCAACTACGTCTCGCTGTTCGTGCCCATCATCCTGCTGCCCTTCTTCCTCATCGAGGGGCTTGGGCTATCGGCCTCGCGAGCCGGGCTGCTCTTGTCCGCCCAGCCGCTGGTGATGGCCCTGGTGGCCTGGCCCTCGGGGCGGCTTTCCGACCGCATCGGCAGCCGCGGGCTGGCCACGGTCGGCCTGCTCGTACTGGCCGTGGGATTAGGGGGCCTGTCCACGCTCGGCCAGCACAGCTCTTCTTTGGCGGTGAGCGGCTGGCTCGGGGTGATGGGCCTTGGCACGGGCATCTTCATCTCGCCCAACTCGAGCGCGCTCATGGGGGCCGCGCCGCGCCGCCAGCAGGGCGTGGCTGGCGGGGTCATGGGCGTGGCCCGCAACCTCGGCATGATCGTCGGCGTGGCCGTGGGCACCTCGGTCTTCATGGCGGCTGGCGGACGGACGGGCCGCAGCTGGGAGCCGGCCGACTACCAGGCCTTTTCCACCGCGCTGTGGGTGGCGTGCGGTGTGTGCGTGCTGAGCGCGCTGGCGGCGGTCCTGCGCGGAAAGCCGACCAAGTGACGGGCGCGCTCCCGGGCTCGGCCGAGCGCTGGCGGCTGTGGTAAAAGGAGCCCTTGTCCGGCAGGAGAGCTGTGAAGCGCAAGGGCAACAAGCCGCCTCTGCGGCTCGGCATCGACCTCGGCACCACGCGCACCGTGGTCGCCGCCGCCGATCGAGGTAACTACCCCGTGATCGGCTTTGCCGCTCCTGACGGAGACCTGGTCGAGCACTACCCCTCCATCAGCGCCGAGGTGGGCGGCGAGCTGGTCCATGGCCTCGAGGCGGAAGCGGCGGCTCGGAAGGGCGCGCCCTCGCTGCGCTCCTGGAAGCGCCTGCTCGCCGATCGCGGCGCCGCGGCCGAGGTGAGCATCGGCACGGTGCGCGTAGGGCTGCTGGAGCTGGTGACGGATTTCTTGGGCGCGCTGCGGCGCGATCTGGCCTCGCGCTCCAACCTGCCCGCCGAGCTCGGCGACCGGCCCGAAGCGGTCATCTCGGTTCCGGCGAACGCGCACTCGACCCAGCGCTTCGTCACCCTGGAGGGATTTCGCCAGGCTGGCTTTGCCGTTCGGGCCATGCTCAACGAGCCCAGCGCGGCCGGCCTCGAGTACGCCCATCGCTACCGCCGAACCATCACCTCGCGCCGCGAGCACGTGGTCATCTACGACCTCGGCGGCGGCACCTTCGACTCGGCGCTGGTGCGCATGGCCGGAGACGACCACGACGTGCTCTGCACCTCGGGCATCACCCGGCTCGGCGGCGACGACGTCGACGAGGCCCTGCTCGCCATGGCGCTCGAGCGGGCGGGCATCGAGCCCGAGCTCCTTGCGTCGTCCATCCAGGCGGCGCTGCTCGACGAGTGCCGCACGGTCAAGGAGTCCATCCATCCCAACACCCGTCGCATCGTGCTGGATCTGGCGGCGCTGGGACCGCGGGCACCTGCCGATCCCCTGGTCATCGCCGTCAGCGAGCTCTACGAGCGGGTGCGCTCCCTGGTCGTCCGCTCGGTGGACGCGCTCGAGCCCGTGCTGCGTTGCGCGGCGGACGAAGGGCAGGGAGAGCCGGGGGAGACGCCGCTCGATGCGCACGTGGCGGGCATCTATGTGGTGGGCGGCGGCAGCGGGCTTCCCCTGGTGCCGCGGGTGCTGCGCGAGCGCTTCGGTCGCCGAGTGCATCGCTCGGTCTACCCCTCGGCGGCCACCGCCATGGGGCTAGCCATCGCAGCCGACGCCGCCCGCAAGCCGCCTCAGTTGACGGAGCGGTTCACCCGCCACTTCGGCGTGTTTCGCGAGCTCGTCTCGGGCGCGCGGGTGAGCTTCGACCGCGTCTTCGAGCAGGGCACGCCCATGCCCAAGCCGGGCGAGCCGCCGCTGGTCGCCACGCGCCGCTACCGCGCGGCCCACGACATCGGCGTCTTCCGCTTCGTCGAGTGCGCGGGCGTGGACGAGGCGAACGAGCCCTCGGGCGACATCACCCCCCACGCCAGCGCGCGCTTTCCCTTCGTGGCCCAGTACCGCGAGCGGGACGGGCTGGCGGATCTGCCGGTCGAGCGACTGCCGCGCGAAGGTCCGCTGGTCGAGGAGCGCTACGAGGTGGATCCGGCCGGGGTCATCGCCGTGACCATTCGCGATCTAGAGGCGGGCTACGAGCGGCGCTACACGCTGTAGACGGCGGCGGACGAGGCAGTCATGGATCACCCCGGAAACGGCAAGGGCATGCGGAACGAGCCGCGGGTGAGCCGAACGGGGCGCGAGGCCCTGATGGGCCACAAGGGAGCAACGGTGTGGTTCACCGGGCTCAGCGCCTCGGGTAAGTCCACCGCAGCCGTGCTTACGGACCGCCTCCTGACCGCGCGCGGAGTGCACTGCACCGTGCTCGATGGCGACGAGGTCCGCCGCGGGCTCAGCCGGGACCTCGGCTTCAGCCCTGCGGACCGCCGCGAGAACATTCGGCGGGCAGGGGAGATCTGCGGCCTGCTCACCCGCGCGGGAATCGTCGTGCTCAGCGCCTTCATCTCACCGTACCAAGCCGACCGAGACCGAAACCGCGCCATGCAGGCCGCTGGGGATTTCGTCGAGGTGTTTGTCGACTGTCCGCTCGAGATCTGCGAAGCGCGCGATCCCAAGGGGCTGTACCGTCGCGCGCGAGCGGGAGAGATCGCCGATTTTACGGGGGTGTCGGCACCGTACGAGCCGCCCGAGCGCCCCGAGCTGGTGCTGCACACGGGCCGGGAGAGGCCCGAGCAGAGCGCGGCCCAGGTGGTGGCCTACCTCGAGGAGCACGGCTACCTCATTGCGCCCAGATGATCCGCCGCATTGGCGGCTGCGAGCCCCCCTGGTAAGGTGTGGGCTAGAGCCAGGGGAACGAAGACGCATGCAAGGGCAAGCCCAGGCGCTTCAACTCGAGCCCGGCACGATGGTCACCTCCAGCGTGCGGTTGTCGCGTCCCCTCGGCCAGGGCGGCATGGGAAGCGTGTGGGTCGCCGACCACCTGGCCCTGGAGACGGAGGTGGCGGTCAAGTTCATCCTGCCGGAGATGCTCGCCAGCGGTAAGGGCGATCCGCTCGAGCGCTTTCGGCAAGAGGCCAAGGCCGCGGCCAAGGTCAAGAGCCCGCACGTGGTCCAGATGTTCGACCAGGGCGTGATGGGCGAGTCCACCCCGTACATCGTGATGGAGCTGCTCCACGGCGAGAGCCTGGGCGAGCGGCTCAAGCGCGACGGCCGACTGCCCGCGGCCGAGGTCGTGGAGGTGGTCCAGCAGACCGCCCGAGCGCTCGGGGCGGCGCACGAGCGAGGCATCGTCCACCGCGACATCAAGCCCGACAACATCTTCCTGGTCCAGTCGGGCGGCGCGGTGTTCTGCAAGGTGCTCGACTTCGGCATTGCCAAGCGCACCGACCAGAGCGTGGAGGATTCCAAGACCGCCACCGGTTTGGTGGTGGGCTCGCCGCAATACGTCAACCCCGAGCGCTTGCAGGGCAAGCCCACCGACCACTATGCCGATCTGTGGGCGCTCAGCGTGGTGGCCTATCAGGCGCTGACGGGCAAGCGTCCCTTTGACGGTGATACCCTCACCGCGCTGTGCCTGCAGATCTGCGCGGGCATCCACGACCCGCCGAGCGCGGTCGATTCCACCTGTCACGCGGCATTGGACGCGTGGTTTCGAAAGGCCCTGGCGCCCCATGCCCACGAGCGGTTTGCATCCGCTGTCGAGCTTGCCGCCAGATTTGAGGAGGCGGCTCGAGGACAGCGCCTGCCCGAGGACGGCCATACGACCGCCGCTCCGCTGCCCAGCCCCGCCGCGCCGTACGGGGCGGCCCTTCCGCCTGCGGCAACCGAGCATGGCGTCCCCGCCGTGACGGCCGCCTCCGGAGCGGTACCCGTCATGGGCTCGCCCACCTTGGCGGGCGCGTCCAACACCGTGGGCGCCCCCGTGCTCGCGCCGCGGCCGGGCATGCGCATCGAGCTTCTGGCCGGGCTGGCGGTTGTGGCAGCCGGCCTGACCGCCGCAGCGGTGTACCTGGCGATAGGCGGCGATGACGAGACCGCGGCAGTGGCGAGCGGCGAGGGCGACGTCCCGACGGCGCCCTCGGCTTCGACCGCGGGCGCAACGGCGGCGACGGGCGCGAGCGCGGCTGTCCCGGCCACAGCTGCGGTTGCAGCGCCAGCGCCCGGGGGCATGGTGTCGATTGCCGCGGGCCGCTATTGGATCGGTTGCGACGAGCAGGTCAATACCGGCTGCTTCGACGACGAGAAGCCCGGGCGCTCGGTGGAGCTAACCGCCTTTGCCATCATGCGCCACGAGGTGACCATGGAGGCCTACGACCTGTGCGTCGCCGAGGGGAAATGCCCTGCGGCGGGCACGGCCCGCGACTGCACCTGGCAGCAAGCTGGCAAGGAGCGCCACCCCATCAACTGCGTGAGCTGGGACGCGGCCCAGGCCTTTTGCCAGAGCAAGGGCTGGCGGCTTCCCACCGAGCTCGAATGGGAGGCGGCCGCGCGCGGCGAGTCGCGCAAGGCCTTCCCCTGGGGCGACGAGCTGCCGAGCTGCGGCCGGGCGATCGTGGCCGACGGCTCTCCCGGTTGCGGCGCAGGCGGACCGGCCGCAGTGCGCTCGCGGCCTGCGGACCGATCGTGGGCGAACGCCTTCGACCTCGGCGGAAACGTGCGGGAGTGGACCGCCTCGGACTATCAGGCCTACCCCGGGGGCACGGTCGAGCCGGGCACCGCGGGCAAGGTCAATCGCGGCGGAAGCTGGGTGATGCGGCCGGAAAAGGTGCTGCGCGCTCATACGCGGGGCGTGGATCCTCCCACCGAGAGCCAACCGGACCTGGGCTTTCGGTGCGCGGTGGATTTGTGATTGTCCACTGTGAGTCACTGCGAATGCGAATGGATGGCAAGGACGCGGCAAAGACCATGATTACATTGAGAAGCGATCGAATGCGGACGGGTAGGGCGTGGTGGATCGTAGTGGCTATGGTGTTGGCCGCTGGGCTGTGGGTCTCCGGAGCTCAGGCCCAACAGGCGTGTAAGGGCACCAAGCAGTGGTACCAGGGCGCCTGCCGCTATCCCCGCGAGATCGAAGCCATGAAGGCAGCCGAGGCGCGCAAGCGGGCCGAGGCCGAAAAGGCGCGCAAAGAGGCGAAAGACCGCGAGGACTGCCAGAGCGCCCGCGGGGCCGACACGGCCGCGGCGTGGAGGACCTATTTGGAGCAGCATCCCGCAGGGACCTGCCAGAGCGAGGCGAGCGCGCGCATTGCCGCGCTCGAGGCGCCCGCCGAGCCGTCCACGGAGCCGCCCGCCGAGCCGAGCGCGGACGAGCCGTCTGCGCCCGCTGCCGAGCAACCCGAGCCGCCAGTGCCTGCCGATGGCCCCGACGAGGGCTCGGGCGGCATCTCGCCACTCGCCTGGGTGGGCTTTGGCGTGGGCGCGGCCGGTCTCATCACCTTTGCCGTGGCGGGCGGCATTGCCTCGTCGCGCGCCTCCGAGCTCAAGGACAGCTGCCCCGACAATCGCTGCTCGGCCGAAAAGCAGGGCGAGCTCGACGACGCGAATCTCAGCGCCGACGTGGCGACCGCGGGCGCCGTCGTGGCAGGCGTGGGTACGGCCTTCGGGCTCGTGGCCTTGTTCGCCTTTGATGGCGGTGGCGATGCCGAGGCCGCTGGCGATGAGCCCGCCCCGGAGGCGGGCCTGCGGCCGCTCGTCGGGCTGGGGACCGTGGGGGTGGAAGGCTGGTTCTAGGGGGAGCTCGCCGCGTGGCGTGGCAGACAGAAAAGGGAATTGATGCGAGGCGCAACAGATCGCGCGGCGCACCGAAGGTGGGTCGTGGTGGTGGTGCTGGCGCTGGCGGTTGCGCCTATCGGGTGTCGCCAAGTGCTGGGATTGAGCGACTTGGATATCGAAGGCAGCACAACCTCAGCGGGATTGCCCACGGGAGCGGGATCGCCCACGGGAACGGGCTCGCCTACTGGCACAGGCGGCGGGGGCGCTCCGGGCGGCACAGGCGGCGGGGGCGCTCCGGGCGGCACGGGTGGCGGGGGTGCTCCGGGCGGCACGGGCGGAACCAGCTCGACGCCACCGAGCTGCGCGGATCTGGATCCAACCTGCGGCCTGCTCGGCTACGAGGACTGCTGCGACAGCCTCCCGGTGGCGGGCGGCACCTTTCTGCGCAGCTACGACGGCATCTTCTACACCGACGACTCCTTTCCCGCGACGGTGAGCGATTTCCGCCTCGACCGCTTCGAGGTCACGGTGGGGCGCTTCCGCGCGTTCGTGGAAAGCGGCGCAGGTACGCAGCAGAGCCCACCAGCGCCTGGCGATGGCGCGCACCCGCTCGTTGACGGCAGCGGCTGGGATTCAGCCTGGAACGTGGTCCTGCCCGACGACACGACCGCCCTGCACGACGCCATCACCTGCCATGCGGACTACGAGACCTGGACCGAGTACCCAGGCCCGGACGAGAACATGCCCATCAACTGCGTCGACTGGTACTTGGCCTTTGCATTCTGCGCGTGGGACCAGGGCCGGCTGCCCACCGAGGCCGAGTGGAACCACGCCGCCGCGGGCGGCGACCAGCAGCGCTACTACCCGTGGTCGGACGAGTATCCACCTGGCTCGGAGGACATCGACGATACCTATGCGGTGTACAACTCGTGCTGCGGCCTGCCGGAGGTCGGCTCGCGCTCGCCCAAGGGTGACGGCCGTTGGGGCCAGGCGGATCTGGGAGGCAGCCTGGGGGAGTGGACCCTGGATTGGTACGCGGACTACCCGATGCCGTGCACCGATTGTGCAAACCTGACCGTGGCCGCATACCGGATCAGTCGCGGCGGGAGTTGGGGCGACAGCTCCCACTACCTGCGAGGGGCGCAGCGCAGCGGCAACTCCCCGAGCTCCCCCAGCGCCTTCGGGGGGCTTCGCTGTGCGAGAGCGCCGTGATGGCAACGCGGGTCGCCGTGGCGGCGCGTGAGCGCTACCTGGCGCTGCTGGAGGGCGTGTTCCTGCTGCACCAGCTTCCCGCCTGGTCGAGCAACCGCATCAAGCGCATCACCAGGACTCCGAAGCTCCACTTGACCGATTCGGGCCTGGCGGCCCACCTCGTGGGGCCGGAGGAGCAAGGGACGCCCGGCCGCGGAGCGAACCTCGGCGGGCTCTACGAGACCTTCGTCGTCAACGAGGTCATCCGCCAACGCGATACCTCTGCTCGTCGACCCGCGGCGTACCACTTCCGCACCCATAGCGGGACCGAGGTCGACCTCGTCCTGGAGGACCGCCGAGGACGGCTGGTGGCGATCGAGGTCAAAGCGGCAAGGTCGGTTGGGGCTCGAGATCTCCGGGGGCTGCAGCTGCTGGAGCGCGAGCTATCCGAGTCCTTCGTCCAAGGCGTCGTGCTGTACAGCGGCGACGAGGTCGTTCCGTTCGGCAAGCGGATCAGGGCGGTGCCCATGAGCGCGTTGTGGGCACCGGGGAGCTGATCCACGACGCGTCTCGGCATTGGGGCTAGGGGATGGTCTCGGCAAACGCCTCGACGCGCTCGTAGGCGTTTTCGGCGCTCACGGCTGCGCCGCCCAGTGTGGGGTAGACCATGTAGTCGCCCGCGAGAAACAGCGGGCCACGCGTGCTCGCATCGTGGTGCAGATCCCACAAGATACGGCCGTAGCCGGGGCGGAAAACCGGAAAGGCGTGCTTGAAGCGATGCACCTTCTTTCCCCGGATCTTTTTTTCGAGCCCCGGGAAGTAGCGCTTGGCGTCGGCCAGGACCATGGCGAGCAGCTGCTCGTCGCTCTGTCGGATGAGCGCGGCGCCTTCGGCGGCCTTCTTGGGCGGCAGGGCCACGCCCAAGATCCCCTTCTTTTGGTAGTCCAGCGGGACCTGCGTGCGGATGGCGTCGTTCAGCGTTGTAAAGCAGGTATCGAGGCAGGCCAGGTTCCACGCCCCTCGCCACACCCGTTCGCTCAGGAACAAGGCCATGGTGACGTAGCTGGTGTAGCGAATGGACCGCAGCGCCTGCATCACCTTGGCCGACAGGCCGCTCTTGACAATGGCGGCCGTGACCGGGGCCGGAGTGGCCAGCACGGCGGCATAGGCCTTTGCCTGCCGCGCCTTGCCGCCTTGGCGGTAGCTCACCGTTACGGTCTTGTCAGCGCCCACTGCGACCCGCGTCACATCCGCGCCCTTCTGGAGCTTGGCGCCGAGCCGCTTCTCGATGGCCCAGACGAGCTCGCTCATGCCCTTGGGAAAGGTGTACAGCGATGATTCCTCGTCGTCGCCCGCCGCGGCGACCTGCGGGGCATCGCAGTAGGCCTCGGTATCCGGGTCGTAGAGGTCGAAGGCCATCTCCGGGATGTCGAACAGAAAGGACATGTCCGAGTTGCTGACGCCGAACAGGCCGCGGTTTTCCACATCGATGAGTCGCTGCACCAGCGGGTGGATGCGCTGCTTTTTCAGCCAGGCCTCCACGCTCAGCCGGTCGTGCTGCTCGAACTCGGCCAAGGCCTCCAGATCGCCGTACACCGCATCGTCGATGCCCTGCTCGGCGAGCTTCATCAGCTCCTTGCCCACCCGGGCGAAGTCGCGGCAGGCCTTCTTGTCGCCGACCAATGCAGGCAAGCTCCAGCCGGAATGGACCTTGCCCTGGTAGGCGATGGCATCGCCCGGCGGCGGCACTGGGATGGCCTTGAGCCCGAGCTCGCGGAACCACTGCTTCATCTCCCGGGTGGGCTTGCCCATGTAGGCCGCGCCCAGCGAGAAGCGAAGGTTCTCCCAGCTGTCGGAGCGAATGCGTCCGCCGGGCTCCTTTTCCTTTTCCAGCACGAGGATGTCGTGCTTGCTCATCATGTGCGCGGCGGACAGCCCGCTCAGACCGGCTCCGACGATGACAACATCGTGGATCTTTCCGGCCGCCCGCTGGGTTTCTGGCGCGCCCTTTCCGTGCGGCTTGGTGGGCTCGTCGCAGCCGAGGCTCGGCACGACGCCCGCCGCCGCGGCCATGGCGAGCCAGCGGCCAAGGTCTCGGCGGCGCAGCTCGTAGCGTCGTCGGGGGCGAATGCGAAGCGGGCGGTATGCCATGGTTTCCTCATCCGGGCGCAACCGAGCCTGCGACCCTGGGCGGAAGGTATAGCGGCGGACCTCGATCCAGTGTGGAGCGTACTGCGAGCGGTGGGCGCGTTGTCAAGGCTGCAGCCGTCGGGGGTAGCTCGCGCGTTGTGGGCAGGACGCGGTCGTGCCACGCTCGGCCGACCATGCAGCAATCCTATCTGGTGGTAGGCGGCGCTGGCTACATTGGCTCGCATGCGGTCAAGGCGCTGCTCGAGCGGGGGCATCGGGTGGTGACGCTGGACGACCTGTCGCGCGGGCACCGCGAGGCCGTGGTGGGCGGCGAGCTGGTCGAGGGCGACCTCGGCGATCGCGCGCTCCTAAGCGAGATCTTCGGCGCGCACGGCATCGATTGCGTGATGCACTTCGCGGCCTACACGCTGGTTGGAGAATCGGTCGCGGAGCCGCTTTTGTACTACGACAACAATCTCGGCCGCACCGCGCGGCTGCTGGCGACCATGAAGGAGCACGGCGTCCAGCGCTTCATCTTCTCGTCGTCAGCCGCGGTTTACGGCGAGCCCGAGCGCGTGCCCATCGCTGAGCACGAGCCCACTCGGCCCATCAATCCCTACGGTCGGACCAAGCTCTTCGTCGAGCAGATGCTCGAGGACTGCGCTCGCGCCCACGGGCTGCGCTATGCCGCGCTCCGCTACTTCAACGCGGCGGGCGCCGATCGCTCGGGCGAGATCGGCGAGGACCACGAGCCTGAGACGCACTTGATCCCGCTGGTGCTCCAAGTGGCCCTCGGCCAGCGCGAGCACGTCGAGATCTACGGCACCGACTGGGACACCCCTGACGGCACCTGCATCCGCGACTACGTGCACGTGGGCGATCTGGCCGAGGCCCATATCCTGGCCGACGAGCGCCTGGCCTCTGGCGGCGGCTCGGCCGCGTACAACCTGGGCTGCCAGAGCGGCTACTCGGTGCGGGAGATCATCGACAGCGCCCGCCGCGTGACGGGCCATCCGATTGCTGCTCTCGAGGGGCCGCGCCGCGCTGGCGATCCAGCCCGGCTGGTGGCTAGCTCGGACAAGATCCGTCGCGAGCTCGGCTGGCAGCCCCGCTTCGAGACGGCCGAGGCCATCGTCGAAAGCGCTTGGCGCTGGCATGAGCGGCACCCAAGAGGCTACGGAAGCTAGCGGCGGGCGCTCGTCGCCCCTCGCGCCAATCGCCTTGCCCCCGACGAGGGTGAGGGCAAGGCGATTGGCGCGAGGGGCGAGTTCTGCTTGCCGCTTGGATTGATTTGACGATGGGGGCTCCGGTCGTCGCTGCGCTCCTTCCTCCGCCCCCAAACCCCCGC
>CAYTYV010000009.1:0-32216 GCA_964441055.1 uncultured Polyangiaceae bacterium
GTTCGAGTAGCGGTCAGCACCCGTCGCCGTTTTGCCCACGGGTCGACTTCTGACGCGGCTCGTGCCATCAAAAGGGAAAGGGGTGGATCATGGCGAAAGCTATCCGCGTCAAGGCGAAGGCGAGCTCGGCTGCTGGACTGAAGGGGGACACGTCGACCTGGCGCAGCCGGGTCGGATGGTGCGTGGTGTTGCTGCTGGCCGTTGCGTTCTGCGTACTGGCCGCGCCATCTAGGGCGCAGCAACCCGCTCCCACCCTCCGCGTGGACGTGCGTGGAGCCAAGCCCAAGGTTGCGCTCACCGAGACGGTCAAGCTCAAGGCCGTGGTGACGTGGCGAGGTCCCGAAGCCACCTTCACCTACCAATGGGCGGTGTTGAATGGCCCGCCGCTGAGCGCGTCCGCGACCGACAAGGAGGAGTTGGTCATCCCGCCCGGGGACCTGCGCTCAGGCTTGACCGTCAAGTTGCGGTTGACCGTCACCGTCAAGTGGCTGGACGCCGACGTCGACCCGCCCGAGGAAAAAACGGACAAGAGCGAGACGGACGTCACCTTCGAGGTAAACGCGCCGCCCCGCGGCGGCGATTGCCGACTCAACTTCGCGAGAGTCCGTGACAACAAGGCAGACATCAACATATCCGCCCCTGATTGGAAGGACGACGACCCGCCCATTCAGTACCGCTTCGTGCTGCTCCACCAGCACAAGCCAGTGCACGAGCAGAAGTGGTCCTTCATGCCCAGGGCGATGGTACGCAACTTGGAGCTGAGCATGGGAGACCACCTCCAGGTAGAGTGCTACGTGCGCGACCGCTTCCATGCCGTGTCGGACAAGGTCTCGGCGGTCATCAGCTTCTGAGCTCGTTGTCGTAGCCTGAGGGCACCGGTCAGCGACCCGGGAAAGCCAGACAGGCGCGGCGGACGCAGCCGACGTGAGAGAGGTTTCGCTCGCTGCGGCGGTCGTGGCATGATGCCCAGCGATGTGGCGCCTCGGGACTTCGGCCATCGTGCTGGCCGCGTTGCTGGCGGTCTGCCTCGTCGCTCGGTCGGCCTTGGCCGCGCCTGCGGTCGAGCCTAGCGGTGCACCGCCGCCTGAGGCCGGTCCCGACGGGGCCGAGCAGGACGGCGTGACGGACGCCGAGAAGGCGGACGCCGAGGAGACGGACGCCGAGAAGACGGACGCCAAGAAGAAGGCAAGGCAGCACTTCGAGATCGGGGTCGAGCTGATGAACGACCAGGCCTGGGATCCGGCCCTGGCGGAGTTCCTGGCCTCTCGCCGCGCCTTTCCCACGCGCTCGGCGACCAAGAATGCGGCCCTGTGCTACCGCCACCTGCACCGCTACGCCGAGGCGCTCGACATGTTCGAGAAGCTGCTCCAGGAGTTCCCCGATCTGCCCGAGCGGGATCGCCTGGGGACCGAGCGAGCCATTCGGGCGCTCCAGCGCCTGGTGGGGACCATCGAGCTTCGCGGCGCACCGCCAGGAGCGCGGGTCCAAGTGGACAGCAAGTACTGGGGCACGATCCCGCTGGCCGAGCCCATCCGCGTGGGCATCGGCACCCACACCGTTCGCGTGTACCGCAGCGGCTACCTGCCCTTCGAGACGCGGGTCGCGGTGGCGTCCGAGCCGCTGGTCGTGTTCGTCGAGCTGGATACGCTGGTGCAACGCGGGCGCCTGCGCGTGGAGGAGCAGGCTGGCAAACGGCTCGAGGTGCTGGTCGATGGCACCGTGGTCGGCACGACTCCGTGGGAGGGTCCGGTAGGCGAAGGCCAGCACGCCGTGCTGCTGCGCGGCGACGACGTGTGGGGCACGGAGCCCGTGGCCGTCGAGGTCAGCGCTTCCCGCCCCAAAGTGCTCGCGCTTCGGGCCGTGGTGTTGGAGTCGGCGCTACGGGTCGTGCCCGAGCCTGCCGAGGCTTCGATCTACGTCAACTCGGTGCCTGTGGGGCGGGGGATCTGGCAGGGCCGGCTGCGTCCAGGTCCTCACGTGGTGGAGGCGCGCGCCGAGGGCTACCTGCCCCGCCGACGCGAGACCACCGTCGAACGCGGCCAGAGCCAGACGCTGGAGATCAGGATGCGACGGGCGGCCGTGGAGGCCGTCCCGAAGCGCGCAGCGGGCTTTCGCCTCGAGGTCGACGGCCGGTTGGCCATCGTGCCGTCGCTAGGGGGCGATCTGGCCGACAGCTGTGGGTCCGGCTGCGAGGGGGGCGTGGGACTGGGCGGCCTGGCCGTGCTGCACGGTGTCTACCGGCTGGAGTCCGGCTTGGGGCTGGGCCTGGCGGCCGGTTACCTCGGCGTCTTCCAGCGCACCATCGACCGGACGGTGACGCTCCTTCCCGAGGGCAAGCCGGCCAATGCTGGTCTGGCCGAGGATGCCTTGTTCCTGAGCGGTGCCACCATCGGCGCCAGCGTGTCGTATTGGCTGGGCGAGGAGCTCCCGCTGACCTTTCGCCTGGGCACTGGGGTGCTGGCAGGTCGGCTGCGCGACGAGAGAAACGGCAGCTTCCACTCCTCGGCGGGCACGCCCTACCGAGCCGAGACCCTCACCGATCTGCCCTTGGCCGCCTACCTGTACCTCGCGCCCGAGGTGCGCTTCGGCGTGGCCATGGCCGAGCGCTTCGAGCTGACCTTCGGGGTGACCACTTACGTTCTGCTGGGCCTGGACGTGCCCGAGTGGTCCCACCGCGGCACGGTGATGGCTGCCGAGGATGGTCCGGCCACCTATCCCAGCGAGACCGTGGCGGGCGACGTGCTCGCGCTCATCGCGCCAGGCATTGGCGGGGCCTACTGGTTCTGATCGTCGGTCCGCCGCTTGCCGCGTCGTCGTCCCCGATAGGAGGGCGGAGCGTCCTGCTGGACCACGGTGGGCAGCCAGCAGGTCACGACGGCCGAGCCGCGGCGGTCGCGCTCCACCTCCAGCCAACCGCCGTGCAGCTCGATGATGGTGCGGGCCAGGCCCAGCCGCAGCAGCCCGCCGCTCCCGCTGGCCGATGGGCTCTGCCCGCTGAGCTGCTCCTCGGCGGCCGAGAGCCGGTCGGACGGGGGCGTGTACTCGATCTGCACGCGGGCCACGGCCTTGGCAGGGGCCGCGGGGGTGTGGCGCTCGCTGGCCGGGATGTTGCCCCAGATTCGGACCACGCGCTGCGGCCCTGGCGCGCTCGCGGCCATGGCCTCGGCCACGAACACCGCTAGGGCACCCGAAGCGTAGTGGGGGTCGGCGCGAAAGGCGGGCATCCCTCCAGCCGGCTCGACCAGAACCTGCACGTCGCTCGGCCCGCACAGGTCGCGGGCCTTGCTCGCGGCGTCGGCGACGAGCGCGGGATAGCTCACGGCCGCGGGCATGAGCTCGAGCTCGCCCGCCTCCACCCGGGCGGCATCGAGGATGGTCTCGATGAGCGCCAGAAGCTCGCGGCCGCGATCGACCACCAGGTCCAAGCTCTCGGCCTGGGCGGTGGTCAGCGGCTCAGAGCGAACCAGCTCGGCCAGTCCCAGGATGGCGCTGAGCGGACTTTTCAGGTCGTGGCTTACGCTGGCGAACAGCAGCTCCTTCATGCGCTGGGCGCGCTTGCGAGCGGCGATGGTGCGCTGCTGGGCGGCGGCGAACAGGCGGAAGCGGTCGGCCAAGGCCCCCACCGAGTGGCCCATGCGGGCAACCACGCGGAAGCGCGCGGTGCCCGCTACCTCGGTCTGGCCTCGCAGCACGCGCTCGGTGCCGAGCGACAGGACCTGGCGAGAGGCGAAGATGAGGTCGGCGGCCAGGACTCTGCCCAGCTGTCGCCCGAGCGCCACGGCCAGCAGCACGGCGATGGCCGCCAGCAGCACCCCGAGCATCACTACGTCGGGGGCCAGATCCGCCGAATAGCGGACGACGGCGCGGCCATCGACCAGCGGCACTTGCACCTCGAGCTCGCCGCTATCGAGTCGAACCGGCTTGAGCTCGATGCCAGCCTCTTGGTCGCGTTGAATGGATGCGTAGAATCCCAGCTCGCGGGCCGCCTCGATGGCCTCGTCGCGTCCGGCTTCGGCCAGGGCGCCAGGGGCGGGCTCGAGCGCGGTGCGGGCCAGCAGCTTGGCGGTGGTGGTGCGGCTTTGCTCGGTGAAGTCGCGGAGGTGGGCGTGCGTCACCAGCAAGCTGCCGACGCCTACCAGCGCCACTGGAGCCACCACGGCGAACAGGATCTTGTGGGTCATGCGGCGCCGCGGTCGCTGCTGGCGCGTCTCGTGCTCCAGCCACTCGCTGATGGGATCGACCGGGCTCAGCTCGACGATCCGGATGGTGGCCGCGCGAATGACCACGAAGTGGACCACGGCCGAGGCGCCCATGATGGTGATGGTCGCCAGGCTGAGGCTGACGGCGCGTGCCAGGTCCAAGCCCTCGGGACGAATGCCGGGCACCAGCAGGAGCAGGGCGGAGAACACCCAGGCGATGACGTAGCGGATGGTCAGCGACACGGGCAGCTCGGCCAGCGCGCCGATGTCCTCGGGCTCGATGGCCTGCGAGCCCACCGCCAGCGAGCGCAGCACGAAGCGGTTGGTGCGCAGCCGCCAGCCGGACCACAGCCCGGTCAGCGCGATGGCCAGCGCCGCCACCTTGAAGATCAGCCAGGCCAGCGCGGGCAGCTGCTCGGACTCGAGCATCAGCGACCAGGGTGCCAGCAGCGCCACCACGCCGAACGCGCCCAAGCCCACCAGCACCTGCCGCAGCAAGACGCGGCGCGTGAAGTCGATCGCGCCAGGAGGTCCCACCGGGCTCGGGGCTTTCATGGCTCCTCCGGGGCGTCCGAGGGGCGATCATCGGCTGGGGGCGGGCCGCTCGAGTCCGCCCGTCGCGCCGCGGGCAGGTGGATGGTGAAGGTCGAGCCCTCGGCCGGGCGGCTGGAGGCTCGAATCGTGCCGCCGTGCAGCTGGACGAGCCGACGGGTGATGGCCAGCCCCAGGCCCGTTCCCCGCCGTCGCGTGCCCGGATCGTCGGCCTGCCGATAGGCCTCGAACACGTTGCCGATCAGCTCGGGCGCGATGCCGCGACCGGTGTCCGCCACGGCGATGCTGACGCCGTTCGGGTCGGCCTGTACCGACACGTCCACCTCGCCCTCCACGGTGAACTTGAGCGCGTTGGACACCAGGTTGGTCAGCACCTGGCGCAGCCGACGGGGGTCGCCGAACAGCCGGGTGCCGGGCTCGCCGCGTAACGCGATCGAGATGGGGCGATCGCCCACCGTCGCCATGGCCTCGCGCACCACGTCTTCGGCCAGCGCGTAGACATCCAGCCAGGTGTGCGAGAGCCGAAGCTGCCCGGTCTCCGCGGCCGACAGATCGAGGATGTCGTCGATGAGGGTACGGAGGTGCTCACCGCTGGTGCGCACTTGGGCGAGGGCCTCCTTGGCGTCGGCGCTGAGCGGCCCGTCGGCTTCGCTTTCCAAGACGTGGGTGAAGCCCAAGATGGCGTTGAGCGGGGTGCGCAGCTCGTGGCTCAGGCCGGCCAGGAACAGCGGCCGCTCGCGGTCCAGCTCGGCGGCCTGCCGGACGTCGGCGCGGAAGGTTCGCTCGGCGGCCTCGAAGCGCGTGATCAGGACGTTGAGGGCGGCCGTCAACAGGCCCACTTGATCCAGCGAGCGAATGGGCACGGGCTGGCGCATCGGCGGATCGGCTGGGGTGACGCCGTCATCCTCCAGCAGCCGGGCCTCGGCCATCTCCGAGATGCGTCGTCGCACGAAGTCGACGTCGTCGCGGATGCCCCGCATAAAGGCGTAAGCCAGGGCCACCGCCATGCCGATCAGCAGGGTGGTCAGCACCGCCACGGCGTGCCCCAGGCCCGCGGCCTGGCCCGGCGGCGCGGCGGCGGGCACGAAGGTCAGCACCGAGAAGTGCTCGAAGGGCGGGCTTAGCGGGCTGGCGGCGAACCAGACCCGGCCGAGGCTGGAGCGGCTCGGCCCTTCAGCCCGCACCAGCAGATCCCGCACCTCGGCGCGGGTGCGCTCGGCCGCGCCCTGGTCGACCAACACGGCGCCGCGCTGGTCGACCAGCAGGATCTCCGCCCCGGAGCGGCGAGCCGCGCGCGCAAGCACGGCGGGGCGATCCTCGACGTCGGTCGAGCGCATGCGGGCGGCCAGCGCGGCGGCCAGTGCCTTGCTCCGATCGGCCGCGGCCACGTCGCTCAAGTGCTGGAGCTGCCCAAGCCCGACCAGCGCGATGGTCAGGGCGGTGGCCACGCCGACCACGCCCACGATGGTCGGCGCCAGCGGCCGCATGGGCCAGCGGCCGGCTTCGCGTGGGGTGCGGCGGGTGACCATGGTGCGGCCCTTCGTTCGTCGCTCAGGGGCAGCGGATGCGGGCGACGTAGGGTTCGAGGTGGCCGGCCTCGAAGTCCCGCCAGGCGATGGTCCACTCGCCGGGCTCGCTGCCCGCGGCCACGCTAGGCGCGGGCTGCTCTCCCACCACGCGGGCGATGCGGCTCTGCGGGCCGATGCCCTCGCGCCCCAGCGACGCCGTGATCACGCGGCCATTTTCGTTCCACACCAGCCGAAGCTCCCCACCTGAGGCGACGCCGATGGTGGGATGGCCGCCACGCAGCGCGAAACGCTTGTGCCACTGCAGCTTGCCGGATGGGGCGTCGATGAACGCCACCCCGGCGCCCGCGCCCAGGGCATCGTGCCAAGCGACGAAGCAGCCTGCGCGGGTGCAGCCGAGCGAAGGGGCGACGGCCCGCATGTTGGTGGGGCTCACCTCCAGCTCCTCGGTGAGCGTGCGGTCGCCCGGAGCGGCGGCGTCGGCGGGCTCCAGCCCGGGCGGCTGGGCGTCGGCCGCCACGGACTGATAGCGGATCTGCCAGTGGGGCTCGCGCGCCAAGGCGTAGGCGAAATGGAAGCGGCCCTCGACGGCCGCGGCCGCCAGCGCGCGGACCTCGCCGCGAGCGCGTCCGCGAAAGACGTAGTCGGTCAGCCGCACGGGCGCCCCGCGAGGCCCGAGCGAGTCGCCATCGGCGCCGAAGACCTGGTAGTACAGGTCCACCGAGTCGGGCTCGCTCCGGGCGGTCCAGGCCACCAGCCATCGTTCCTCGCCGATCGGGGTAGCGGTGGCCGTGCCGCGACCGGGCGATTGCTTGGCCGCCAGCACGGGCGGGCCCGCGATCACGGCCTCGGCGCTCAGCCAACGCAGGTACACGCCGGGAAGCGAGCCGGACGAGTCGCGGTAGGTCGCCAGCAGGCGCCCGTCGGCAGGGAGCAGCACGGGGACGTGGCTGCGGCCGGCTTCGGGGCTGATGTCGGCTTCCATGGCTCGGTTGCGAAGCCGGTCATCGAGCGCCGCGGCATACGCGCGCGCGTGGCCATCGCGGGTATCCACCCAGGTCACCACGGGCCCGGCAGGGCCGTAGGCCACCGTGGGCGCGTCGGCCCGCAAGGCTCCGCGGCTTGGGTCGGCCAGGTCCACGCGCCGAGGTCGCGCGTAGCCAGTGACCTCGCAAGGAGCCCCCATGCTACGGGCCACCAGCGCCACCTGGACCTGCTCCAAGAGGTTGCGCACCATGCCGTGCCGACTGCGGTCGTAGGCGCTTCTCAGCACCGCCAGCGCGCGCTCGGGCTCGCCCTCCGCCACCAGCTCTTGGGCTTGCCGCACCTGGCGCAGCCATGGCAGCCGCGCCACGAAGCGCACGGCAGAGCGCGGCTCGGGCTCGGCGCGGGCGAGCGCGCGGACGGCACTGCCGACGCGCGCGAGCGCGACCGGTTGGGGCTTTTCGGTACGCGCGCGCCAGAAAAAGAGCGCCGCTACCACCGCCGCGAGCAGCAGCAACGCCGCAACGAGACCCATCCAAGGCCCCTTGCGGCGCGGCGGCGCGGCGGGTTGGGCCGCGGTCGGGCTCGGCCGATCGGCTTCGGCTCGGCGCGAGGATGGAGGCGGCTCTCTGGAGGATAAGGATAGAGGGGCGCCGCCCGCCGTTCGAGCAACCGTGCCAAGTGGCGGCACGCTGCCCAGCAGTCGCTTTAAGACGGCGTCCACGCCGCGACCGTCCTTCGCGTAGCCGAGGGCGTGGACCAGCGCCTTGCCGAGCTCTGCGGCGGATTGGAAGCGGCGATCGATGTTGCGGTCCAGCGCGCGCTGGAACCAGGCGTCGAAGCCCGCGGGCAGCTTGGGTCGCAGCGCGCTCGGTAGGGGAAGGGGCGATCTGGCAACGTGGGCCAGGGTCATGGCCACGCCTTCGTCCAGCGACCACACCGTTTTGCCGGTCAAGCACTCGTAGGTGATGCAGCCGAGCGCCCACAGATCGGCGCGGTGGTCGGCCTCTCCCTGCCTGCCTACCTGCTCGGGGCTCATGTACGCAGGCGTGCCGAACAGCGCGCCCGCGCGCGTCAGCCGCGCTTTTTCGCCCTGGCCGGCCTGCGCGGGCTCGTGGAACTTGGCTAGGCCGAAATCGAGGATCTTGACCAGCAGCCTTCCGTCGGCGTCGCCAGTCAAGAACAGGTTCTCGGGCTTCAGATCGCGGTGCACGATGCGGGCTTCGTGAGCCGTGCCGAGCCCGCGGCAGGCTTGCAGGATGATCGCCAGGGTCAGCTCCATGCTCAGCTGGCCGTCGCGCACCATGCGGTCGTAGAGCAGCTCTCCTTCGAGCAGCTCGAGCACCAGGAAGGGCGTCCCGTCCTCGAGGCGGTCGACGTCGTAGATGTCACAGATGTAGGGGCTGCGCACGGACGCCACCACCCGGGCCTCGCGCAGGAAGCGCTCCACCAGCGTCGGGGCGGCCGTCAGGTGCCCCGCCAGCAGCTTGATCGCCACCCGCTTGCCCATGTCGGCGTGCACGGCCTCGTACACCGAGGCCATACCCCCTCGGCCCAGCTCACGCTCGATGCGGTACTTGCCCGACAGCAGCGTGCCCCGAGGTATCGTCTTCGACACAGCCATCCGCGTCGGCGATCATCGGTGCGTACGAGCTTGCCGCACCGACCGGCGCCAGCTAGCAGCGTAGGCGAGCCGCTGGGACGGGACAACACCCTTGACGCACCCGCGCATCCGGGTGCTGGCCGAGCGGCAACCCGCTACCGCTGGAGCACGCCATGAAGAAGGTTGAGGCGATCATCAAGCCGTTCAAGCTCGACGAGGTCAAGGAAGCCCTCGCCGAGGTGGGCGTCGAGGGCATGACCCTCACCGAGGTCAAGGGCTTCGGGCGCACGGGCGGCAAGACCGAGGTGTATCGGGGCTCGGCCTACGTGGTCGACTTCGTGCCCAAGATCAAGATGGAGATCGTGGTGCCCGACTCGCTGGTCGCCGCGGTGGTCGACGCCATCCAGACGGGCGCCAAGACCGGCCGCATCGGCGACGGCAAGATCTTCGTCAGCTCGGTGGACGAGGCGGTGCGGATCCGCACGGGCGAGCGCGACGAAGCGGCGATTTGAGCTGTCGAGCCGTATTGCAGAGTTGCCCTGTTCGCGAAGGTGTCGACCGGCTAAGCCTAGCGACAGCCGCGGTCGGCTCTCCCCCCCACCACAGCCGGAGGCGATAGCGCATCCATGGAACCCAAAGCCGTCATCAACCTGGCCCAAAACCACGACTGCAGCTTCGTCGATCTGAAGTTCATCGACCTGGTGGGGCTGTGGCAGCACGCCACCGTGCCGACCTCCAGCCTGACGCCCGAGCTGTTCGAGGACGGCGTGAGCTTCGACGGCTCGTCGGTGCGCGGCTGGCAGCCCATCCAGGCTTCCGACATGAAGGTCGTGCCCGATCCGACTACGGCGCGGCTCGATCCGTTCTGCGGGTTCAAGACCGTCAGTCTGATCTGCGACGTCTCCGACCCCATCACGGGCCAGCCCTACGGTCGCGATCCCCGTTACGTGGCGCGCAAGGCAGAGAGCTATCTACGGTCCACGGCCGTGGCCGACACCTGTTACTTCGGCCCCGAGGCGGAGTTCTACCTGTTCGACTCCATCCGCTACGACAATGCCGCACGAGGGGCGTTCTACGAGCTCGACTCGGACGAGGCGGTGTGGAACACGGGCCGCGAGGTGCCCAACCTCGGCCACAAGGCCCGCCACAAGGAGGGCTACTTCGCCGTGCCGCCCACCGACTCACTGGTGGACGTTCGGGCGGACATCATGGCCACGCTGATCGAAACCGGCGCACAGGTGGAGATAGGTCACCACGAGGTGGGCTCGGCCGGCCAGGCCGAGGTGGGCATGCGTTTCGATCCGCTCTGCGCCATGGCCGACAAGCTCATGTGGTTCAAGTACGTGGTCAAGAATGTGGCGCGTCGTCACCAGAAGACCGCGACCTTCATGCCCAAGCCCTTGTACGGCGACAACGGCAACGGCATGCATTGCCACCAGTCGTTATGGAAGGACGGCGAGAATACCTTTGCAGGTGATGGCTATGGCGGTCTTAGCGAGACCGGGTTGTGGTACGTGGGCGGTATTATCAAGCACGCCGCCGCCCTCGCCGCCTTCACCAATCCGACCACCAACAGCTACCGTCGGCTGGTGCCCGGCTTCGAGGCGCCCGTGAACCTGGCCTACTCGAGCCGCAACCGCTCGGCCGCCATTCGCATTCCGGTGGCTGCCGACCCGTCGACCAAGGCCCGCCGCGCCGAGGTGCGCTTTCCCGATCCCTCGTGCAACCCCTACCTGGCCTTTGCCGCCATGCTCATGGCCGGGCTCGATGGCATCCAGAACCGCATCGATCCGGGCGAGCCGCTCGACAAGGACCTGTATGCGCTCTCACCCGAGGAGCTGCAGAACGTCCCCACTCTGCCGGGCTCGCTCGAGCAGGCCCTGGACGCGCTAGAGCGGGACCACGAGTTCCTGCTGCGCGGCGACGTGTTCAGCCGCGATCTGGTCGAGACCTGGATCGAGTACAAGCGCAAGCGCGAGGTGCAAGAGGTGCGCATCCGCCCCGTGCCGTACGAGTTCTATCTCTACTACGATATCTAGCGGCGTTCGGCATTTGACGATGGGGGCTCCGGGCGTCGCTTCGCTCCTTCCTCTGCCCCCAAACCCCCGGCGGGAGTCTCTGGAGGACAAACTTGGCTCATTTTTCTACGAGGCCCTTCTTCAAGGACTCTGGTGGCATTTGTAAAAAAAAGGGGACAGGCCACTTCTTCGCGCGTAGAAAAGTAGCCTGTCCCCTTTTCGTCCAGGCGCCATTTGGCTAGGAAGGCAGTCGCGGGCGTACTACGCTGGTAGGCTCGGTGGCACTCGCCAAAGGGGACCTCATCCACTCGCGGTATCGCCTCGTGCGGCTGCTGGGGAGCGGCGCGAGCGGCTGGGTGTGGGCGGCGCGCAACGAGCTCATCGACCGGGACGTGGCGCTGAAGATCATGGACCCGGACGTGGTGGCCGACGAGGTGCGGCTGCAGCGCTTTTTCAACGAGGCGCGCTCCATCGGTCGGGTCAGCCATCCCTGCATCGTGGGGATCTTGGACATGGGGCAGGCCGAGGACGGCTCGCCCTTTCTGGTGCTCGAGCTGCTCGACGGCGAGTCTCTGGAGTCGCGCATCGAGCGCGAGGGGAGCGTCGATCCCGAGACGCTGTTCGACATCTTTAGCGGAGTGGCCAAGGCGCTGGACCTGGCCCACCACCAGGGCATCGTGCACCGCGATCTGAAGCCCGCCAATATCTACCTGCACCGCAGCGCGACGGGCCAGGTGATCGGCAAGATCATGGACTTCGGCATCAGCAAGGTGCTGAGCGCGGGGCCGGGCAACCTGTCGCTGACGCGCACGGGCACCGTGGTGGGCTCGCCCGCCTACATGAGCCCCGAGCAGGCCGCTGGCTGCGACGACCTCGACGGCGGTGCCGACGTGTGGTCGCTGGGCGTGGTGCTCTACGAGGCGCTCACGGGCGCGCTGCCGCACGAGGCGTCGAACTACAACGCGCTGATGGTGCGGATCATGACCCAGGACGTCGATCCGATCCGCGAGCGCAAGTCCGATTTGCCAGAGTCGGTGTGCGAGCTGGTGGATAGCTGTTTGCACCGCGAGCGACGGCGTCGTCTCGCGGCGGGCATGCTCAGCTCGCGCATGGAGGCGGTCACCCGCGAGCTCCGCGCTGCGCGCTTTCGGCGAAGCGGCGGGCGGCGTCGCACCGACCAGACGCCAGCTCCTTCGGCCCAGAAGCCCGCTAGGCCGGAGGGGCTATTCGGCCTGTCCGGCAAGCAGCTCGCGAGCGCCATCGCCGTGGGCGCGGCCTCGGGGCTGGTCATGGGGCTACTGGTCGTGCTGCTCGGCTACTTCGCGCTGATGCGGTGATGCGCGTTCGGAGCCCTCGGCCAGGCGAGCTCGGGTGAGCGCTACGCGGAACGCGCTCCCCAAAGGCCGAGACTTCGGCCGACGGCGGCCACCAGGGTGATGACCCCGCCGAGGGCGAGCAGCGGCAGGGCATAGGACAGCACGCCCAACAGGGCTGCGCAGAGAAACGCGAAGATGAAGCTATCCTGCTTGAGGAGATAGCGAAACCCCAGCACCACCTTGCCCCAGAGCCCAGCCGGGGTCCGTCGGTCGAAGTCCCACTCGACGGCGTACAGATCGCCCGAGCCCAGGCGAACCAGCTCGCGGTAGTACACCGCTGCGGCCAGCACCGCGGCGGCGGCCGCCACCCAGCCGGCCGCGGACAGTAGCTCGCCGTGCGGTAGCGACCGTGCGCCCATCGCCAGCGCCGCGTAGAAGATGGCGTTCGAGGCGTCGTCGCCGATGGTGTCGAGCCACTGTCCCAGCTTGGATTGCTGAAAGCGCACCCGGGCGAGCTCGCCGTCCACGCCGTCCAGAATCGAGTTGAGCTGCATCAGCGCTGCGCCCAGCAGGGTCCAGCCGTAGCCGCCCTGCATGGCCGCGGCAGCCGCCAAAAGGCCCACGCCAAAGGTCGCCACGGTGGTCTGGTTGGGCGTGATGGGCGTATCGACCAGGCGCTTGGAGAGGAAGATCGAGACGTGGCGGTTCAGGCGCCGTGCCACCACCCCGTCGACCGGTTTGCGGCAGGCCTCGAACAGGTGGAAGACGGCCTGCTTGCGGCCCGCGGCCGTTCCGGCATCGGCGCTCCAGGCGTCGGGCACCTCCACGAGATCCACGGAAGGCTCGGCAGTCAGCCCGGCCAAGGGGTCCGAGCTGCTCGAGCTCGAGAGACGGTCGAGCAGCTCGGGGGTGCCGACAAGCGGCCCAGCCGGTCGGCCAGCCGAGCTCGCCACGAGCCCGTGGCGCTCGTCGAGGCGAGCCACGAGCAGCGCCCGGTAGATCGCCGGGTCGACCACGCGGTCGTAGCGGGCCAGCAGGAATGGCTCGTCCACCGCCCGAGACAGCGCCGCCCAGGGGCTCTCGCCCCGATCGAGCTCGAGGCAGCGCAGCTCTGCGTTCAGCCTGCTGTCGGCGCGAATCGCCTGGGCCACGGCAGGGCGCTCGGCGGGCACGACCAGCAGCACCCGACGCAGGCCCTCCTTTTGCAGGGTCAGCACGGTTCGCAGAGCTAAGGGCAGGCCCGCGAGCTTGCTCCCCGGGTCCACCGCCTGCGCGCCCTCGGAAGGGGGTTCGGTCGGCGGGACCGCGAGCACCACAGCGAGCATGGGAACCCCCGCCTCTACCATATCGCTCGCCCCCTCTGCTATCGCTAGCGCGCGCCGAGCGCGGCTGCGGCGCTGCCCACCAGGTTCGCGTGGGGCGCGGAGAAAAAGCGGCTTGGGGCGTCGTGCCCGGCGAGCCGCAGCATTCGGTCCAAGGTCTCGCGCACCCGGTCGGCAAAGCCGGGCGCTTTCCAGAACAAGCTTCCCTCGGCGCAAACGCACAGCGGGCCATCGCCGTCGAGCAAGGCGGCGGTGGCGGCAAGCGCTGCGGCCACGAGATCGGCCGAGCGGCGCACCAGCGCGCGTGCGAGCGCGTTAGGCGCGGCCTCGGCGGGCTCGGCGGCGAGCTCGGAGACGTCGTCCGACTCGAAGGCCGGCCGGTCCATCGGCAAGCCCAAAGCGCTGCTGGCGGCCGTGAACAGGCGACCTAGATAGGCGCCCGAGACCGCCTTTTCGAAGCGCTGGGCGCCCGGGTTGACGCTGGCGCGGTCGACGAGCTCGTCGGCCTGGCCGAGCAAGGGCGGCGAGAAGGCCCCGGACTCGAAGTTCACCGCCATGTGCGAGTACGGCGGCCGCTCGGCGCCGAGCTTGTCCATGGCCCGAACTGGCAAGTAGGCGCCCATGTTGGTGCCCGTTCCCACGATGAGCCCGACCGAGCGATGGGTCGCTGCCTCGGCGGCGAGCGAGCCCGCCATCAGCGCGGCGATGGTGTCGTTGAGCACGGCGATGGTGCCGAGCCGGATGCCGCGGGCCTCGAGGTGACCGCGCAGCAGCTTGCCCACGGGCTGACCGACCACGCCGCCGACCCGCACCTCCTTGGTCCAGCGCTCCAGCACGGCATCGCCGTCCGGCTGGCAGCGGATAGGGTAGGAAAAGCAGTAGCCAAGCGGCAGCGCGCGACTGTCGCCGAGCCGCTCGAGCAGCTCACCGTGCGCGCCGAAGAACTGCTCGGCCCGCGCCTGGGCTCGTCCGGCCGCACCCGGCAGGGGACACTCCTCGACCTCGCTCGCCAGCTCGGCATCCCCTCCTGGTCGCAGTCGCACCCGGGCGGCGCGGAGGTTCGTGCCGCCAGCGTCCACTGCCACGGCCTCGCCCACCGTCTCGGGCTCGGGAGGCGGCAAAAAGGCGGGCAGCATGGCGATCTCCCGCCCGCGCTCTCGCAGTCCCTCGTGCAGCCGCGACAGCAAAAGGTCGCGGATCCGCTCGAGCTCGGCCGGCTCCAGCACCAGGCCCAGCTCTTCGAGTCGCCTGCCAAACCCATTCATGTCTCGCCCACCGTCCTTGTCCGCCCCTTCCCGGAGGCCACTCGGGTGCGCGTGCTCGGCCGCGCTTGGGCCTCCCTGAGGCCACTCGGGTGCGCGTGCTCGGCCGCGCTTGGGCCTCCCTATCACATCGCGGCCTCGAAGGTGGATGTTCGTGGGCTCCAGTCAGCGCGCAGCCATGTGAAAGGTCGCGGGGGGCTGCTACGTTAGGCAGGCATGAACCCCTCCGCTCGCTCCTTCGGTTCTCTGGTGCTCCTGCTGGTGCTGGGCAGCCTGCTCGCGGGCTGCGCCTCGCGCATCCCCTTCACCCACGAGCTTCGCCACCAGCATCGGCTCTCCGACGAGGAGATCAAGCAGCTCCAGTTCTACGTCTCGCACACCGTGACCCTGCGCAGCGAGGTCGACATGCGCGGAAGGCGCATCACCGACGGGCACAAGCTGGTGCTCACCTCGGGCAAATGGGTCGAGGAGGTGGTGATCGAGGACGAGACGCCAGGGGTGGCTGTGGCCGTGGGCCCCGAGAGCATCGCCATCAGCTTCGAGCACGGCTCGGCCCTGGAGTTCGTCCTGCACGGCACCGAGGTGGTGCCCCGGCCCGCGCCCCCGCGCCGCGGTCGCTTTGCCGAGCCGCCGCCCGAGCCCTTCCCGGGCAACTGGGACCACGAGGGCGAGCCCGTGGCCACCGGCTCGCCCTGGGGCAACTACTGGCTGGCCGTCGAGGGCGATACCGGCCTGGTCCGCTTCCGTGGCAGGGCCTACCAGGCCCTGGACGAGAGCGTTCAGGCCCACCTGCTCATCGATGCCGACGAGCTCGAAGAGGTGGTGGAGAGCCGTACGGTGCTGGGCGGGCGCACGTTGTAGTGTAGATCGACGCGCCCGTATCCATCAGCACGCTGACCGTGATCGAGATACGTTGCTTGCTGGCCCGACGCCGTTGGGCGCCGAGTCTACCCAGGAAGCAGGGAATGCAGCTGTTCGCCGCGTTCGAGGAGGACATGCGTCCGGGTGTTCTCGTCCGCCACCAGCTGCATGACGGCTTGCTCCAGACCGCCACCGATTGCACGAGCTTTGTCGTGATGAAGGAGCGGCGAATCCGCGACGCGCTCACCAGCGACCAGCACTTCGTTCAAGCGGGCTTTCGCGTGATTCCTCGCTCGTGAGCCTGACGGCGCACCTGTCCGAGCCTTCGCCTGCGCCGTCGCGGCATCGTGTCGATGCTAGGGTTCGAACAAGGTCGGCGCGAGCTGTAGGGGTGGTTCTTCCTGCCGCCCAGGCATACGATATCACCGCCCCGCCGTAAGCCTCCGCAGGACAGGTTCAGAGCTCTGATTGGACCGACATGGATGATGGAACCGCGGATGTAATCGTGGTTGGCGCCGGCCCCGCCGGTTCGTCAGCCGCCTTCTACCTCGCCCGGGCAGGCGTCGATGTGCTGCTGCTCGAGAAGGAATCCTTCCCCCGCGACAAGATCTGCGGCGACAGCGTGGCCGCCGGGTCGGAGCAAGTGCTCACGGACATGGGGCTGCGGCCGTGGATCGACGAGTCCGGGTTCGCGCCGTTCCAGGGATTCTTGCTGGGATCGCCGTCGCGGGAGACGGTCTTCATTTCCCGGGCCGTGACCCGGGTCACGGGTCGGTTTCCCGGCTACCTGGTTCCACGCGTCGAGCTGGATCAGGCCATGGTCTCCTGTGCCGTCGAAGCTGGCGCCCGGCTGCACGAACACGTGAACGCCAAGCGCCTGGAGCGGGTGGACCCATCCACGGTCGTGGTGCACGCCATCCGGGGCAAGAAGGCCGCGAGGTACCGGGCGAAGCTGCTCATCGCCGCAGACGGCGGTCGTTCCACCTTCACCTGCAAGCTCGGTTTGCTGGACCGCAAGGGGGAAGCGGTCGCCGTTCGGGGATACTTCGAAGGGGCTGTCGGGGAGCCCGGAGTGCTCGAGATCCACTGGGAACCTCGGATCAATCCCGGGTACGGATGGGTTTTCCACATGGCCGGGGGCACGGCCAACGTCGGTATCGGGACGTTTGCCAGCACGGCCAAGGCTCGCAAGTACAACTTCCAGAAGATGCTACAGGTGTTCATCCGGGAGAACCCCTCCGCCCACGAGGCCCTGCACGGCGCGACGCTCTCCGGGAAGGTCCGCGGTCATCCCCTGAGGATGGACGCCGACCGGGCCCGGATCCTGCTGCCCAACGTCCTGGTCTGCGGCGAAGCGGCCGGGGTCGTGCACCCGATGACTGGTGAAGGGATCGGCCCGGCCATGCGGTGCGGTAAGCTGGTGGCCCGCCACGCGGAACGGGCCCTGGATCGTGAGGATTTTTCGGAGGCCGGCTTGTGCTCCTACGAACGTGCGTTCCGATCGGCCTTTGCAGGCTTTCACCAGGCGGCCCGGGCCGGCCGCTGGCTCACTGGCTCCCGCTGGCTGCTGAATCGCCAGATTCGCCGGGCGAAGAAGGACGAGAAAATAGCCGCGATGCTGGGCAACGTGATCGCGGGCGAGGCTCACCCTGCCAGCCTGTTCAAGCCTTCGGTCGTGCTGCGAACCCTGCTGGGATGAAGCAAGTCGGCGGGAAGAGGTCTACGACGTCGAAGAGGTGTTCCGGAACGGACCAGCACCTCGCCCTACGTGGGGGGCTTGCCATTGATATGAACCGGCTCGCGAGCCCTCATCGGCGTGGTCGGCGACCTTCGGCCGAGTCCAGCAAGTCTTGGAGCTTGCCTCGTAAGGGGCCCAGCTTGGTCGTTGCTACATCCCAAACGATGTCGTAGTCCACGCCGAAGTAGTCATGGATGAGCCGATCTCGCATTCCGGCTAGCTTCCGCCACTCAATGTCTGGCTGCCGGTCGCGGAGATCCTGGGGGATTTTCTTGGCAGCCTCGCCAATGATCTCCAGGCTGCGGACGAAAGCACGCTGCAGCGTGGCGTTCTGGCGAAACGACTCGAGATCTCGTCCCGGCAGCTGCGACAAGATGTAGTCGATCTCGTCGAGCATGTGGCGAAGGTATTCAGGCGGCAACGGAGACACGCTCCACCTCGCGAAGAATGTGCGGCCCGATGTGCGGGCTAAGCGCCTCGGGCGTCACCAGCTCCACCTTTCGACCCAACAAGTCCTCGAGGAAGAACGACAGGTCCATGAAGTTGTCGAACGAGCGCTGGGCTGGCCCGAATTCGACGAGGATGTCGACGTCGCTCGTTGGAGTTTGCCGTCCGGTGACGAAAGACCCGAACAAGCCGATGCCCACGACGCCCAGCGCCGCCAGCTCCGAGTTGGCCTGACGCAGACGCTCGACGATTTCCTGCTTGTTCTCGACCGGTCGTGACATCTGCAAGCCCCCGCTAGCATCACGCCTACCACCACAAATGTGTTCCGTCGAGCTTGGCGCTTCCGGGGCAACCATGTCCGTGGGGCGGGTTGTAGTTTGGAGGGATCATACGACGTCAAGAACGGCTCGATCATGCATGCAGCGGCTGCATGCCGTTCGCCCTCAGCGGCCCCCGGTCGACGGTCGGCTGCTCAGCACCTCGCCCGGATGCGAGTTTCGCGCTCGGTGCGCGGCCCGTCGGTGATGCAGCCACATCAGGCAGGCTGGTAGGGCCAGCACCGCGGCCACCACGCAGCAGATCTCGCCAGCGGTCACGGCGATGCCGAAGCTCTTGACGGCGCGGTTGACCGACAGGGTGAGCGCCGAGTAGCCGAGCGTAGTGGTGAGCGAGCACAGGATGACCGCGCCGCCGGTCTCCACGATCACCCGGCGAATGTCCACGGTCAGGCCCAGGCGGTAGCGCTGCATGATGTTGACCGCGTAGTCCGCACCTACGCCGATGGTGATGGGGATGGCTACGAAGTTGAGGAAGTTGATGCGCAAGGGCGTGATGGCGAAGTCGGGCTGGCCGAGCTGGGACCAGTCGGTGTTCCATACCGCCAGGATGGCCATGGTCCAGCCCAGGCCCAGCAGCACCGAGCCCACCACCCAGAGCGCCGAGGCGCGCAGGCGAAAGGCCGTCAGCACGATGAGCAGCGTGGTCAGCAGCGAGACGAGCAAGGCCTTGGGCGCGTCCTCCTCCACCGCCATGATGAGGTCGGCGAAGATGACCTGGTTGCCGCTTCCCTTGACGACCGAGCCGTCGGGCAGGGTGGTGGTGCGGAAGCTCTCGGCCCAATCGATGAGGTAATGGGCATCCCACACGCTGCGCCCCGTAGCGGGCACGATATAGACCAGCCTTCCGCGGGTGCCGTCCTTCTCGGTGAAGGCGCGGGCCACCTGCTCGGGCAAGTCCGCAATGCCGAGCGGACGCAGGTCCTTGGGCGGCAGAAACTCCTCGATCTTCTGCCAGTCCTCGTCGCTGATATAGCCCTTGCGGTGGGCCTTTTCGAGGCGACCGCGCACCGATTGCAATAGCGCGATCTTCTTTTCCTGGTCCTCGGGCAACAGGCTGTGGATGGTCACCACCTTGTCGAAGGGCTTGCGGTCGGCCGGGGCGGCTTCGCGTCGGCGTTCGAGCTCGCGCTGGAGCGGACGGACCTGCTCGACGGTGTCGGTCATGACCGCGATGCCGTCCTGGCCTTGCCTTCCGACGATTTTGTCGACCCGGTGCCCCAGCGTGCGCGCCGCGCTTCGGTCCGCGCTCGGCTCGTTGGCGATATTGTCCAGGTCGTACTCCAAGGGGTCGCCCGCGACGAAGCGCGCGCTCAGAAACAGGCACACGAGCCCGAGCCCGAAGGCCACGGCGGTGATGGTCCGCGGCCCCTTGCCAGCAAGATAGGCAAAGGGGCGACCGTAGAGCCCGCGCAGCCGGCCGAGGACGCCAGCGGGCGGCTTGACGGCCCGCACCTTCTCGGTGACGGCCAGAATCGAGGGCAGAAACAGGTAGGTGGCCAGCCAGCACAGCAGCATGCCCGAGCCGCCGATGATGCCGAAGTGCTTGAACCCGCGGAAGTCGGTCACCACCAGCGATCCATAGGCGGCGGTGGCAGCCGCTGAAGCCGTCAGCGTCGAGAGCCAGGTTTCCCGATGGGCCACGAAGGCGCTGCGCTCGGGCGGACGAGTGCGCCTCGCCTCGAGGTAGCGGGCCATGTAGATGATGCCGAAGTTGATGCCGTTGCCCACCACGATGCTGAACAGGAAGCCGGTGGACTTATTCAGGTGGCCGATGAGCAGGTACGCCAACCCGAAAGTCCAGGCCGTGCCAATGCCCACGCTCAAGGTCATGGCCAGCACCGTGCGCACGCGCAGGTAGAACAGGAACACCACGCTCAGGATGAGCACGATGCCCCACAGGCCCACGTGCGCCAGGTCGTCGACGATGCGCCGATACTCCTCGTAGCTGGTGATGAGGTTGCCGGTCAGGCCGATCTGAATGCTCGGATCGAAGCGCTTGGGATCGACCCGGTCGATGACCTGCCCCACCTTCTGCTTGAGGGCCTCGGACCGCTCGACGTCGCCGCTCGAGACGGGCGTGCGGAGAAGCACGACGATGGTGTGCGACTCGGGGTCGAGGTAGTAGCCGTCCGGGTAGCGCTCCTTGGCCTTTTGCTCGGCCGAGCCTTTGCCGCGGCGCTTTTCGATGCGCTTGCGGATGCTCTCCTCGGTGAGCGGCTCGGGCGGGTCGTCCTCGTCGAGCAGGGTGCCCGCGCGCTTGTGGACCTCGTAGTCGTAGCGCTCGTTGATCTCGTCGTGCACCTCCTCGACCAGATCCAGCGGGGCGTAGAGGAATTTGTTGTCCTCGAAGAACTGCTGGGCCTGCTGCACGCCGTCGTCCACCATGCCCACCCACTCGGGGCCCAGCGCGCGCAGCTCGGGCGCCAGGGCGTCGACGAAGCGCTTGAGGGCCTCGTCCTTGCAGCCCTCGTCGCCCTGGATGACCAGCGACAGGATGGAGACCGCTGGCAGGCGCTCCGCCACCTGCTCGGCGATGATGACGCTCTCCTTGTTCTCCGGCAAAAGCTCGCCGAAGCTGCTCTTGAAGCCGAGCTGTGAGGCGAGCAGCACGGCCAGCACCACCGAGGCGACGGCCATCGCCAGCATGGTCCAGGGGCGGCCCGTCTGGAGCTGGGCCAGCCGCCAGAACAGGCCTACCGCGCGCTTGCCGCCCCGCGCATGATCCACCGAGACCGGTACCACCTCGGGACCGGACGACTTCGGGGGCGGGATGCGCATGCCGGCTTCATAGCACGCCGTGCTCGGCGCGCCTCGGGGCCCTTCCGAAAGTGCGAGCGGCGGCCGGTCCCAGCACGACCGCGCAGCCGAGCGCAGCTACGACCACGCCGATGAAGGCGTGGGGCAGATCGCCCATCACCCGGAAGGCCGTCCAAAACGAGCTGCGGCAGACGAACAGCATGCCGAGCAGGGTCACCATGCGGCCGAGCTCGGCCAGCAGCAGCCCGCGCACGACGTCGGCCCTGGTAGCGCTTCCGAGGGGCTGCAGAAACGCCGCCAGCAGCGCGAGCCGCGCCAGGGCGTGCTTGGTGATGATGGCCACGCCGATGCGCCCCACCGACACCCCGGCCTCGCCAAAGGTGCCTGCCGCCCAGTCGAAGTGCGGGAAGTCGAGGCCGAGCTGGATGCCCAGTCGCTGCACGAAGCCGAGCGAGAACAAAAGGGCCACCATGCCGACCACTGCCGCGTGCCGCGGGCGCCCTTGGCGGCCGCGGTCGCTCGACGCGGCACCGGTCAACCGGCCGATCATCTCGCCCAACACCTCCGCCACCACCACGGTCGCGATGAGGAAGAACATCTCCTGGTCGCGCGAGACCATCACGTAGGAGCCCAACCAGAGCTGCTCGGCGCACAGCCGCTGGCGCGCGCGCCAGGCGAGCAGCCCGGCGATTGGCAGCAGCAGCCACACCAGGACCGCGGCTTTGCCCAGGTGGGCGTCGCGAAGCCACAGGCAACCGATGGCCAGCAGGGCCGAGCCCACCGCCGCGGCCCATGCCCGGGCTCCGCCTAGCTCGCTCCGCCGCCGCCAGAGTCGCTCGGCCGCAAAGAGCACCAGCGCGGCTACCGCCACTGCGCGACGCATCTCGGGCGGGCTGTCCAGCAGCTTGGGGTAGTACGTGTGGACTTGGTGGCTTAGCGGCCACAGAAGGCCGACCAGTCCGAGGGCCAGCACCACGCGCCCCTTAGCGATGCGGCCGAGCCGGTCGGGATCCAGCCCCACCAGCCGTCGCAGCCAGGGGACCAGCAGCAGCACGCTGGCCGTGGCGAGCACGATGTAGACCTCGGCCTGGGTGTACTTGGTGTACGAGACCAGCAGCGCGCCCAGGGTCAAGGTGGCGGCGAGCGGCGCGGCGCGGTCCAGCCAGCGGGCAAAGCGACGGAGGAAGACGACCAGCGCCAAGAGAGCAACGTTGGCGGCGACGGTAAGCCAGACCCGAAGCCGATCGGGCCAGGGCTCGGGCAGGCGCTCGGTGCCGTAGGTGAGCGCCACTCCGAGCGCGATGAGCGCCGCCGCGGCCAGCACGGCGGGCAGCCACGAACGGAGGTAGCCCGCTCGCGGCTTGCCGCACCACAGCAGGCCGAGCGCCAGGGCGCCGATGGCGGCCATGCCGAGGAGCAGCCACTTGGACAGCGACTCGACCGGCTCGGCTTTGCGCAGCAGCGTGGCGATGCGGCGGGAGGCAGCCAGCGCTTCGGCCATGCGCTGCTCGGGGTCTTGGGCCTCGCAGGCGGCCTGGCGGGTCTGCTCGATGGTCTCGGCGGTGCAGCCAGAGGCAGCGGCAAAGCGCTCGAGGCGAGCGAGCTCGGCGCAGGCCACGTGGGCTTGCTCGGCCGCGGGCAGGTCGAGCCAGCGGGCCAGCACGTGCCCCAAGCTGTGGGCAGGGCTCGCCACGGCCAGAAGACGCGCCATCGTGGCCGCGAGATCGGCCTGCTTCATCCGCTCGGAGCTGCGTGCCGCCGCGGCGATTCCCGGCCCATAAGCGAACACGGGCGTCCGTCGCAGCACGGGCAGATCGGTGCCGTGGGTTCCCGAGTCGAGCTGACCGTGGTCGCTGGTCACGATGACGGTGGTATCCTCGGGCAGCGCCTGCAAAAGCTCGTGCAGCGCCTGGTCGAAGCCGCGCAAGTGTCGGTGGTAGGCCTCGGACCAGACGCCGTGGACGTGGGCCTGGTGGTCGGGCGTGACGAAGTGGGCCACCAGCAGGTTGGGGCGGGGCTCGGCGCGGGAAAAGGCGTGGGCCGCCTCGAAGATCTCCGGGTTGTAGTCGACCTCCATCGACACGCCCCAGGGATCGGGATGGCGCAGGTCCCACGCGTTGGGAAACATCCAGAACCAGGCGTGGTCGCCCGTGGCGGCGGTGCGAAGCCCCGCGGCCTTGGCGTTGGCGAGCAGGTGGTTGTAGGCCGTGGGCTTGGACGTCTCGTTGTTGACGATCTGGTCGAGCTCGCCCGGTCGGCCCGCGGTATAGCTCAGGATCGCGGGCGTGGTCATGGTCACCGCGTTGGCCCAGAGCGTGCCGCTCGTCCGCTGCCGCATCGCGCGGGAAAAGTGCGGCATGATGGCCTCGGTGGTGGCGATGTCGTAGCGAAGGCCGTCGACCACCACGAGCACGAGGTGGCGTGTCAGGGCCGGCCCATCGGGCGGCTGCGGCTCGACCGTGGCAGGCGGAGGTTTGGGCAGGGCCACCTGCGTGCCGAACCACACGAGCACGCCGACCACCGTCGCGGTCGTTGCGACCAGCAGCAACCTGCGCAGCAAGGACATTGGGAGCGAGGCCAGGGGTAGCGGACCGCGCGCGCCAATTCAATGCAAGGTGTGCCAGCGGCCGTCGTGCGAGACCTTGGGTACCTCGGCATCTGCGGGCTCGATGGTGTCCAGGGGCTCGGCAGGGACTGGGTCGGCCGGCCTGGGCGCTGGCGTTGGCCAGGCCACCATGGCGGGGCGGCTGGTGGAGCGACGGGTTTGACGGGCCTGCTCGAGCAGCGCTGCGCGACGTCGGCGCCAGCGGCGCAGGGCGACCGCCAGCGCAACCGAGAGCGATATCAGGAGCGCCCCCAAGAGCACGGGCAGGAACACCTTGCTGCGGCCGAGCTCGCGCCGCCACGCCCGCTCGAGCTCCGTGAGATCCGCGCCGTACGCGGTCTCGATAGCCCGCTCGAAGCGGCTTCCGCCCCGTACGGCATTCACGACGGCGGAAAAGCGCTGTCCGTCATCCCGTTCGAGCAGGAAGCGGACGAAGTCGGCAGCCTGGGAGGCGGCCAAGCCCTGGGCGGCCGCGGTCTCGGGCAGCTCGTCGTCGAGATCGTCGAGCGGCACAAGAGACCGCCGCGCTGCCGCCCATCCCAGCGTTAGCGCCCGGCGTCCGGCGTGCTGCCCCGAGGTGTGAACGGCAAAGCCCTGACGGATCCATCGCGGCAGGCTGCGTCCGCCCGTGGCCTCGCTGAGCGCCAGCTCGGCCATGCCGCGCTGGAAGGCGCTTTCCACGTCGGCCCTGCTCGCCTCGGCCCAGGCGCCGAGAACCATCACGAGTAGACCGCGCTCGCCCGCGCCCGCGGAAGCGTCTAGCTCGGCAGCCTGGTCCTCGGTCCGGTTGGCGCTACACACGGGGCGGATCGGTCCCGCGTCTTGCGCGCTGATGGCGATGCGGACCTCGATCGAGCGCAGCACGGGCGCACCGAAGTGGGCCCGCAGCGTTTCGCGAAGCTCGCTCGCGCCCTGGATCAGGGGGCGCACGCGATCCCGCGTAGAGGGGTGGTAGGCAAAGCGCATCCCCGCCTCCTCGTGCGTCAAGTACTCCGGAGGCAAGGAGGGCAGCTCGCAGGAGGCGTCGAGCAGCTGTGCCTCCCAGGGGCGAGGAGGCGTTGAAGCTCGGTTCGGAGCCTGCGCCGAAACGGGTTGGGACCAGAGCCAGGCGACCATGGCGACGACGAGCCAAAGCGCGGCGCGTCCCGTCATGGGCTGACCCGTCCTTCAAGGCGCACGACGTCGGGATCGTTCGCGCCCGACTGCGACAGTGCGAACACCGTGATGCCCACGGCCGCCACCACGCCCAGGCCTCCCCAGAACCAGGGAGACGACAAGAAGTCCAGCTCGCCGCCCTCGTCCTCGCCGTCGGGCTCGGCAGTCGATGCGCTCGGGCCCGAAGCGGGCATTAGCGGCGCGGCCGGGTGCGCCTCGGCCTGCAAGCTCCTCAGGATGGGCACCACCTCGCTCCAGGCTGCCTCGGTCTGGGCGCCCTCGGCTGCCGCGGGCTTCTGTGGGGCCAGCACCACGGGCACGAAGCGACCGTCGGCCACGCGCAGCACGCGGGCCGTCACCCGCTCGCCCTTGCGCCGCACCGCCACCACCAGCTCCGCGCCGAGATCCCGCCCCAGCGAAGCGAGCAGCCGACGGGCCACCGCCGAGCCCTCGCACCCGCGCGAGCAGGCCGGGGCAACGGCCCGCACCACCTCGGCGAGCTCGCTCAGCCGTCGGTCCTGGTCGGCCGCTCGGGCCGGCTCGCCCACCAGCACGCGAGCGACCTGCTCGTCGAAGCGGGGGCGCAGGCCTGGCTGTGCATAGACCGCCCGCGCCAGCGCCTTGGCCGGCTCGCGGGCGTGCTCGCTGGTTGCCACCACGGCCACTCCCTGCCGCTGGGCTGGGGCGGCAGCGGCCTGGGAGGTTTGCGCGGTAGCGGACGGCGCAGCGCGTGCGGAGCCCATGCTCGTCGCCGCGAGCAGGGCCAGTGCCGCCATGCCGATCCAACGCCTCACGATGGACACGGTACGGAGCCGAACGGGCTCAGTCAAACGCCGCGTCGCCCGCCTACAGCCAACCCTGCTCGCGGTACCACGCGTTCGTGCGCCGCACTCCCTCGGGCCAGTCGACCTCGGCCGAGAAGCCGAGCTCGCGCGTAGCGTCGCTGGCGTCGCACAGCCAGTAGCGGGCGCGCAGCTCGTTCAGCTTGTCGCGGGTCAGCATCACGGCCCGACCCGAGAGCTTGCTGGCGAGCTCGCCGCCGAGCGCCACCAGCCACACCAGCGGAATGGGCAGGCCCACGCGCACCAAGGCGCGGCGGCCCAGCGCCCGCTCGATTTCCTCCAGCATCTCGCGCCAGACGTACTCCTCACCGTCGTGCACGAAGTAGGCCCGAGCGCTCGGCACCTCGGCCTCGATGGCGCGGATGCACGCCCGTGCCGCATCCGAGGCGTAGATGACGTTCATGCGGGCCTGGCCGTCGCCCACGTAGGGCAGCACCCGCCGCGCGACCGACTGGAAGAAGGCCAGCGTTTCGCGGTCCCGCGGGCCGTAGATCATGGGCGGGCGCAGGATGACCGACGGCACCTGGTCCGCCGCCTGCTCCACCACGCGCTCGGCCGCGAGCTTGGACCGTCCGTAGTGGGTGACCGGGCTGGCAGCGTCCGGATCGACCGGCTGCCCGTCCGGGCTCGGCCCCACCGCCGCCAGGGAGGAGACGAACACGAAGCGTCGGAGCCCGGGAGCGTTTTGACGCACGGCCTCGAGCAGCTTGTCCGTCCCGCCGACGTTAACGGCGTGAAACTCGGCCTGACTGCGGGCCTTGACCAGGCCGGCCGAGTGCACCACCGCGTCGATGCCTTGGGCAGCCTCGTCCAGGCTGCTCCGCTGCTCGATGGCACCTTCGACGAGCTCCACGCCCTCGAGAGTGCGCAGAAAGGCCGTGTCGGAGGTGCGGCGAACCAGCGCGCGCACCTCGTGGCCCTCGGCGCACAACAGCTCGGCCACGTGCGAGCCCAGAAAGCCGGTTGCTCCGGTCACCAGGACTTTCATGCGATCTCCTTTTCGTACAGGCGGTAGGTCTTGTAGATGCGCGCTCCCATCATGCGCAGGGCGATGTTGATGGGGGCGTTGTCCTCGAGCGTCCAGGAAAGCTCGCCCCGCTCGAAGCCCAGCCGCTCGCCAGCGTCGTGGATCTCGGCGTACAGAAACGCGCTCAGCCCCGCGTAGCGACGCACGCCGCGGTACTTCTTGGCGATGCCCAGTAGGAACAGCCGCCCGCTCTTGGGCCTGCGCACCTTGAGCCGCCACAGCAGCTTGGCAAAGCCGAAGGGAAACAGCTTGCCGCCCAGATCGGCGATGATCTCGTTCAGGTTGGGCACGGCCATGGCCATCGCCGCTGGCTCGCCGTCGATGAACACCAGCCGGGTGATCTCGGGGATGGCGATCATCTTGACGTCCTCGGCGATCTGCCGAGTCTCCCGCTCGGTGGCGGGAACGGCCCCCCAGTTGTCGCCCCAGGCGTCGTTGAAGATCTGCATCACCAGCTTCACGTCGGCGAGGAGGTTCTTCATGTCCAGCGGTCGCGCCGTCACCTCGGCGAGCTCGGCGATGAGCTTGTGGCCCCTGCGCACCCGCGGCGGCACTCGACCGGGCCGGTAGGTCCAGGCGTAGAGGTCTTTGGCCTTGGCATAGCCGGCCTGCTCGATGAGCCCGCCCTGGTAGCTTCGCTGATGGGGCATCATGATCATGGGCGGGGTATCAAAGCCGTCCACCAGGCAGCCGGCCTCCTCGTTGATGTTGAGCGAAAAGGGACCGCGGATGCGCTTCATGCCCTGCGCCCCTAGCCAGGCCTCGGCCTCGCCCAGCAGCGCGCGGGCCACCTCGACGTCGTCGATGGTGTCGCAAAAGCCGAAGAAGCCAGCATCGTCGCCGTGCTTCTTCAAGTGCTCGTGGTCCACCTGCGCCGTAATGCGCCCGACCGGCCGGCCTCCCTGATAGGCCACCCAGGCCGCGGCCTCGGCGTGTTCGAAAAAGGGGTTCTTGCGCTTGTCCAGCCGCTTTTTCACGTCCATGTCGAGCGGCCGCACCCAGTGAGGGTCGCCCTGGTAGACCGTGTCGACTACATCGAGGAAGTCGCGCAGGCGCCGCTTGTCGCCCGTCTCGAATCGCTGAACGTCGATGCTCATGTCCCCCTGCGCCTACCCCTCGGCGGGCGGCGATGCAACCGCGGCGGGGATAGGCCTCTGGGGCCCCAAGCCCATTCGGAGATCGTCGCTGCCATCCCTGACGGATCTCGCCTCTTGGCGGCGACAACGACAAGGCGCTTGCGCGAGGCCTGCTGTCGCTTGCGCCCCCGTTGCCATCATGTGACAATCGGTCAAAGGATGCTGCGGGGAAGCGCTGAGCACGACGCTCGAGCCGTCGCCGGGCCACGGGCGCCTGGTTCGCCAGGCCCTGTGCTGCTCGCGGCCTTGGTGGGCATGTCCGCGGTCGGGTGCAACATCTTGCTCGACTTCGACGGCTACAGCGCGGCGGGCTCCACCGCCTCCGGAGGTAGCGGCCTGACCGGTTCGGGCATCGGGGGCGGACAGACGACCAGCGGGGGCTCGGCGCCAGGCGGCCACGCGGGAACGGGCGGTTCGGGTGGCGGGGGCGGTACGGGCGGAAGCGGCGGCACGGTCGATCTGGACGAGTGGGCCTATCGCAAGCCCTTGACCATCTCGGCCGCCCAGATCGACGCGCCAGGCGCGGCGGGCAGCCTGACCGACTTCCCCGTGCTCATCGGCGCGACCGACTCCGATCTGGAAGCGGCGGCGCAGCTGGACGGCGACGACATCGTCTTCACCGCTTCTGACGGCAGCACCGTGTTGGCGCACGACATCGAGCGCTACGACTCCGGACAGCTTCTCGCCTTCGTGGAGATCCCCGCGCTCGCCGAAGACGCCGACACGCTCATCTACATCTACTACGGCAACCCGACGGTGGACTCCCAGGCCAACGGCTGGGCCGTGTGGTCGGCGGGCTACGAGACCGTCTTTCACCTGCACCAGAACCCTGGGCCGGGCAACGACGGCGACATGAAGGACGCCAGCGCGCATCACCACGGCACGGCCCACGCCATGGAGCCCGCCGACCGGGTCGCGGGCACCATCGGCGATGGCATTCGCTTCGACTCCAACGACGAGCACGTGGCCGTCGAGCAGACCGACTTCGGCGACGAGCTCACCCTCGCGGCGTGGGTCAAGCTGGCCAACTCAAATGGCCAGAAGACGATCGTGGCCAACAGCGTTTCCGGAGGCGACGAGGACGGATTTCGGTTCTTCGTCAACACGTGGACCTCCGACGACGGTCGCGTCATCTTCCAGACCGGCAATGACGTCATGGGCTCCAAGACCGTGGCGATGAGCCCCGAGGACACCATCGCCGCCGACACCTGGTATCACATCGCCGCCGTGGTCAATCGCGGTGAGGGCGATACGACGATCTACGTCGATGGCGTCGACGTGACCGAGACCTCCGATACCCGCACCGACTTCAACTCGGACAGCAACTGGCGGATGGGCTCCATGGAGAGCAACAACTGGGGACTGGCGGGCGCCTTGGACGAGCTACGCACGGCCACGACCTTGCGATCGGCCGAGTGGATCGCGACCGCCTACCGCAACCAGAGCGACCCGAGCGAGTTCGTCGACTGGGGTGACGAGGAGAGCGGTCCGTGGTGACGGGTGTTGCACGTAGATACCCAACCAGTGCGGAGGAGCGGAACATGGCGCGTAAGCTTATTCTTTTGGCCACGGTAGTTGCGGGGGTCTGGCTGCTCGGCGCTTGTGCCGATCCCGTGATCGGCAAGTGGAAGCAGGACAAGAACGAGACGGGCTGCGGCAAGGTCGAGTTCGAGATCGAAGACGACGACGGTCTGGTGGGCGACGGCGAGGCGCCGCTGCCAGCGCAGGGCGGGGGATGCATCGACTGCGAGTTCGACGTCGAGGCCGAGGCCAAGGACGACGGCAAGTACAGCGTCGAGCTCGACTTCGACAACTGCATCCTCCCGGGTGGCAGCAGGAACGACGACTGCGACTGCAAGCTCAACGATGACGAGGACGAGCTGGATTGCGACTGCGACGTCCTCGGCGACAGCACCTTCGAGAAGCAAGACTGATCGGGCGGGCGGGTGTCGCGCACCACGTCCATGTGCAGCGCATTTTCATTTCAGTTGTTGCAGAGCTACGTGGTGAATTTGGACTCCAGGTCCGATCGGCTGGAGTCCTTTCGGCACGGGTTGACGGAGCTCGGCTACGACGTCGAGGCCGTCCAGCGGGTTTCGGCGATTCGGGATGCCGACTTCGGGGGCCTCGGCTGCCTGAAGTCCCACTTGCATTGTCTGACGGACTTTCTGATCCGTTCCTCCCGCGAGTACTGTTGCGTTCTTGAAGACGACTTCAGGTTCAGGGTGGGTTGTTCCGAGGTCGAGTCCGCCGTGAATGCGCTCACGGAAGCGAACCCGTCGTGGGACGTCTTCTTGCTGGCCGGTACGCATCCGGTCACTCTTCCGGACGTCATCGCGACCTGTGCGGGGCACCAGGTCAAGAAGGTCTTCACCTCGCAATCGTGTGCGGGCTACATCGTGAGGAGAGACTACTCGACCTCGCTCATCAACGTATTCATGGAGTCCTTGATATCCATGGAGAGACATCGTCACGTGAAGCCCCGAAGCCTCATCTACCACTCTTTTGCCATCGACCAGCGTTGGAAGAGGCTGCAGCAGCGCGATGCGTGGTTCTGCACCGAGCCCATGGTCGGACATCAGGCGGCCTCACACAGCGACATCGAGGGCAGGTTCATCGACTACGCCAAAGTCTCGGGCTAGCAACACCGCATCGCGGAGAAGGCGAGTTTGTTCGCCGACCACTCAAAGGACGGACAGATGGACGTCCTTCGCGCCCGGAACGGCAGAGAGCGGGACGTTGCCGTCGAAGGTGGCGAAGGTGCCATCGTGCCGCACAACCAAGGCAAGAAGGTATATGTCGGTCACCTGCCGCGGGCCATGGATGCGGCGGGGGCGGGCGCTGCTGCTGTCGAGCAAGCTCACGTCATCGGGCCAGAACTCGTGCTGTGGCTGGCGAGCGGCCTCCCCCAAACGCTCGACGATGGCGGCGGCCGGTTGCGGGTTGGGGTAGGCGGATTGGGACATGACCCGGATGCAGCCGTTTTGCGTGATCGGGCAGGACGCCCAGCCGCTGGAGGCTCGGGCGCGAAGCCAGGCACGAGCGCGCTGGTGGTGAACGTGGTCCGCATCGAGCAGGGCGATCAGCACGTTGACGTCGAGCAGGGCCCGCATCAATACGGCTCCTCGTCGCGCAAGCGGTCGATCAGCTCGTTGGTCACCACACCTCCGCGGGAGGGAAAAGGCCGGAAGCCTAGAAGTTCCCTTGACTCGTCGCCTGACGACGTACTGGTGAGCGCCTGCCGAGCGAGCTCGGAGATGATCTGGCCGGCCGTTTTCCGCTCGCGCCGTGCCAGTTCCTTGGCGGCCAGCAGCACATCGTCCGCGATCTCAAGTGTGGTGCGCACACATCTGATGATACCGCATCAATCCACTCGGTCAACTGGATACCGCCTATTGGTGGCGGTCGTCTAGGCCGAGGAGCGACGGGTGCGGGTGGAGGTTGGGCGCCTCATCAGCGTGACTTGACAAGCCATCGAGGAAGGGGTACACATGTTACATAACGTCAGTTATTCAAACCCTGATGATCCATGCCCCCCAAGATTTCGGTGACCCGCGAACAGGTCGTGCAGGTAGCCCTCCAGCTCGTTCGGAGCCACGGGATGTCAGCCCTTTCGGCCCGACGGGTGGCCGCCGAGCTGGGTTGCTCGACCCAGCCCGTCTACCGCGCCTGCCGGTCGATGGCGGAGCTGAAGGAAGCGGTGCTCGAGCGCGCGCTCGAGGCGGCCGAGAGCTACCTGAAGGCGCCGACCGAGGATGTTCCTCCCTTGCTGCAGATTGGGTTGGGCAGCTTGCGCTTCGCTCGGGACGAGCCGCACCTGCACCGTGCCGTGGCGCGCTTGGGCCCGATCACCCGTCGGTTGGAGCGGGGCGAGGCGCCGCCCGCATTCGTGCTCGAGCGGATGAAGGCCGATCCGGTGTTGGCCGGCTTCACCATGGAGCAGCTGACCCGCATCCACACCCTGCTCTGGTTCTTCAGTCAAGGAGTGGCGACCCTGTTCGAGTCGGAGACTACGGAAGATCCCATGCGGCTCGCCACCGATCACCTGATCCGCGCTGGGCAGGCCGTCATTGCCTTTGAGATGAACCGAGCTAGGCCATGAAGATCTTCCTGCTCTCAGCGCTAGCCGTGGTTCTTTTCTGCGCGTGCAGTGACGCTCCGGACGAGACGATGCCGCCAGTGACCGATCCCCAGGGAGTCGACTGGGAGGCTGAAGCCGGTCACGTCTTCCCGACCGACCGCGTGGTCGACCTCGAGCTCGACTTCGCCGATGGCGACTGGGACGCGATGATCGATGATTGGGATACCAAGGAAGAGAAGAACTACTACCCGGCCTCGTTCCGCTTCGACGATGAACAGCTCGAGCAGATCGGGGTACGGCTCAAAGGGTATTCGTCGCTGGTCTTTGGCACCTCCGGTTTGCCGATCCCCGGGGGCCGAGGCTACCCGCTCAAGCTGAACTTCGACTACTTCGGCGGCCCTCGCTTCCATCACCTCGATCGGGTCAATCTCAGCAGCAACTTCGCCG
>CAYTYV010000010.1:0-32187 GCA_964441055.1 uncultured Polyangiaceae bacterium
TGCGGGGGTTTGGGGGCAGAGGAAGGAGCGGAGCGACGCCCGGAGCCCCCATCGTAATAACGTGCGCGGTGCTGCTTGCCCTGACGGCCTGCGGCGGCTCGGAGCTCGAGGCCGAGGCGCCGCTAGCGGTGTTGGGATCCACGGCCGCGGCCGAAAAGGCCTTCCGCCCGCTGCTACGGAGCTGGGAAAACGGCTCGGCCGAAGAGCGGCAGGAGCTGGACCCCGAGCTCGAGGGCTTTTTGCAGCGCTTCGAGGGCGACGAGCTCGGCCGCATGGCGCAGGTGCTGCTGTCCTGGAATGCACTCGAACGAGGCGATCTCGAGGGCGCAAAAAAGCGGGCGCGGCCGATCGCCTTCGGTCCACCCGGGACCGCCGCGGATCTCGCCAAGCTGGTGCGCGGCGCGGCCGACCGTCGCGCGGGGCGTCACCAGGTGGCGCTCAGGCAGCTCACCCCCTTGCTCCACAAGATGCTCGATCCCTACGCCACAGCCCTGCTCGACCGCGAGCTGGTCGAAGCGGCGGTGGGGGCGGGCCGCTGGCAGGACGCGCTGCGCTTCATGGAGGTCTGGCTGCAGGAGACCCCGTCGACCGAGCGAGAGCCCGTGATCGAACGGGTACAGGCGCTGCTCGGGCGGCTCGATCCCGACGAGCTGCTGCGCGCGCTCGAGCGGCGTACGCAGGCCGAGCAGCAGCCGTCCGAGCCAGGTCTTGCATCGCTCATCGCCGCGCGCCTTGCCGCGGTGGCGAGCGAGCGAGATGACCGCGGGCTCGCGCAGACGCTGATCGACGAGCACGAGGAGCACCTCGGCCGCCACGGCGAGGGCGTGGCCCGACTGGCCGCAGGCCGCAGCCGCGGGCGGGTGATGCCGCGCACGGTGGGCTTGCTTCTCTCGCTGGGCAGCGTGGAGCTGAGCCGACGCAGCGCTGAGGTGGCCGCGGGCATGGCTTTTGGGCTGCGGCTGCCCGGCTCGGTGGCGCGGCTGGTAACCCGCTACGGCACGGGGGACCCGGCCGAGATCCCCGCGGCGCTCGAAGCGTTGGCCGCGGCTGGCGCAGCCGTGATCGTGGGAGGAGTGGATCCGGAGCACGGCGGCCTGCTGCTCCGCTTCTCGCGCAAAAACGCGCTGCCCGT
Organism: uncultured Polyangiaceae bacterium; assembly: GCA_964441055.1. Taxonomy (GTDB): domain Bacteria; phylum Myxococcota_A; class Polyangia; order Polyangiales; family Polyangiaceae; genus JACQWT01. The sequence goes on from CAYTYV010000010.1 coordinate 1,133, forward strand.
GATCCTGCTGACGGAGACCGCCAAGGCCGACCACACCGATGTGCGCTTTGCCTTCTTGCTGGGCGAGACGCTCGAGTCCACGGCCGGCCGCCTGGCTGCGCAGCTCCGCGACGCTGGCGCAACCCACCTGGCCGGCTTTGGCGGGCTTCGGTCCCAGGGCTCGGCTGGAGACCCGCGCGCGGGCACCCAGCTCGAGCTCGGCTGCTCGGCCGATCCCGACGTGGCGCGGCTGCGCCAGGCCCACGTGGATGGGCTGCTGGTACACGATGGGGCGGCTTGCGGACCCGCGCTGCTCGAGCTGGCTCAGCGGCTCAGGGCGCCGCTGGGCGTGGGCTTGGGCGTGGCCCCCTTGGCGGGCGATCTGGGACAAGGCGCCGCCGTGCTCGCCGCGGGCGTCTTCCCGATCGACCCCCAAAAGCCCGACCCCGCGCTCGAGCCGTGGCTGGGGCAGGGGCGCGGCCTGCCGAGCTGGTGGATCGCCCTCGGTCGCGATGCCGCCGTGCTGAGCTGGCAGGCCGTCAAGGACCTCGAGGTGCAGGGCGAGCGCGAGGCCCAGGATCCAGCCGAGGTGGCCGTTCGACGCGCCGAGGCGACGCGCGCCCTGGCGGAGGCCTCCGCTGCGCTGTGGACCAGCGAGGCGCGCGGCTTCGATGCGGATCGTCGGCTGCCCCGCGACATCACCGTGCAGACGAGACAGGGCCATGCGCGTCGCTGAGGTGGCGCTGCCCACCCGCCGCGCGACCATCTATCTGGCCCGCGCGCTAGCGCCCCATCTGAGCGTGGGCGACCTCGTGCTGCTCACGGGCGAGCTGGGCACGGGCAAGACCTTCTTTGCCCGCGCGCTATGCCGAGCCCTGGGCGTGAGCGAGCGCACGGCCGTGACCAGCCCTTCCTTTGCGCTGGTACACCACCACCAGGGCCGGCTTCCCATCATCCACGCCGATCTGTATCGCGTGGCCTCGGCCGACGAGGCGGCCGAGCTCGGCCTGCGCGAGCTTCGCGCCGAGGCGCTGGTGATGGTCGAGTGGGGAGCGGCGCACGCTGGGCTGCTCGGCCGCGGGTCGCTCGAGGTCAAGCTCGAGCTCGACGGTGAGAGTCGTCGAGCGCTGGTCGACGCGGAGCTCGAGCCGGACGATCCCCGCCCGGCCGAGCTGCACCGCGCCGTCCGCGTCGCCATGACCCGTTGGGCTTCGTTGGCTACGGACCGCTTGACGGGCTCGTGATAGAAAGGCGCTCCAGTGGGCCGAGCTATCCAGTCCGCCATCGCCGCCGTTTTGAGCGGGTTCGTGCGTCCCGTGCTGTACTGGCTGGACGACATCGGCAACATCGTGACGCTGACGGGCCGCACGATCCTGTGGCTGTTTCGGCGTCCGTTCCGAGGCTCGCTGGTGCTGGACTCGATGGACTTCATCGGGGTCCGCTCCATCTTCATCGTCGCTCTGACGGGCACCTTCAGCGGCATGGTGCTGGCGCTGCAGCTCACCCACGCCCTCAGGGCCTTCAACGCCGAGGGGCGGATCGGCGGGCTGGTGGCGGTGTCGCTCACCCGCGAGCTGGCGCCGGTCTTCGCCGCCATCATGGTCATCGCTCGGGCGGGAAGCTCGATGGCGGCCGAGCTGGGCAACATGAGGGTCACCGAGCAGATCGACGCCATCACCACCATGGGCGTCAGCCCCGTGCAGTACCTGCTCAGCCCGCGCCTGGTGGCCTCGGTGCTGATGGTGCCGCTCCTGTGCGTGCTCTATGCCTCGGTGGGCATGGTGGGCGCATACGTGGTGGCCGTGCACTGGCTGGGCGGCGACCAGGGCCTGTTTCTGTACTCCGTCCGCAACTTCCTCGATCCCGAGGACCTGTGGATGGGCATCATCAAGGCCGCCGTCTTCGGGTTCTTGATCTCGGCCATCTGCTGTCGCCACGGCTTTTTTGCCCGCGGCGGGGCCAAGGGCGTGGGGCTGGCCACCACCCGAGCGGTGGTCGAGTCGTGCGTGACCGTGCTGGTGGTGAACTACTTCGTCACGCAGCTCTTGCTCAATATGGGCTGGTAGGCGGATCATCGGGCCAAGCGAAGTGGACGCAGACCAGGCCGCGTGAAACAATGATGCGCTGAGGAGAGAGGACGCCCGCGTGGATCTCGAGGAAGGTGCTGTCATCGCCGATCGCTTTCGCCTCGAGCGGATGTTGGGCGAGGGCGGAATGGGCTCGGTGTGGCTGGCCCAGCACATCGCGCTGGACATTCCCTGTGCCGTCAAATTCATCCACGACGAGGCGGCCGAAAACGCCGAGGTGCGCGCGCGCTTCGAGCGGGAGGCCAAGGCGGCCGCCCAGCTCCGCAGCACCAACGTCGTGCAGATCCTGGACTACGGCCTGTACGACGACACGCCCTACATCGCCATGGAGCACCTGCAAGGCGAGCCGCTGAGCGCCCGGCTCGCGCAGCGCGTCCGGCTGGAGCCTCACGAGGCCTTCCGCATCATCGCGCAGGTCGGCAAGGCGCTGACCAAGGCGCACGCCGCGGGCATCGTCCATCGCGATCTGAAGCCGGAGAACGTGTTTCTGGTCGTCGACGAGGAGGAGGGCGAGATCGCCAAGGTGCTCGACTTCGGCGTGGCCAAGCAGACCATCGGCCTGGCGGACAGCCAGACCAAGACCGGGGCGCTGCTCGGCACGCCCTTTTTCATGAGCCCTGAGCAGGCCCAGGGGATCAAGGCGGTCGACTCGCGGACCGATCTGTGGGCCCTGGCCGTGCTGGCCTTCCGCTGCATCACGGGCGAGCTTCCGTTCCAGAGCCAGGCCCTCGGCGATCTGCTCATCAAGATCGTCACCCATCCCCTGCCCGTGCCGTCCCAGGTGGCCCCGGGCCTGCCCGAGGGCTTTGACGGCTGGTGGCAGAAGGCTGCCGAGCGCGATCCCGATGCCCGCTACCAGAGCGCGCGGGAGCTGGTCGAGGCGCTCGGCGTGGCCCTGGGCGTGACCATCCCGTCTAACTTGGCGGGCAACACGCCCATGCCCATGAACTTGCCTGCGGCCTCGGTCGATCCATCTGCGCTGGCGGCCGCGCCAGCGCCTGAGACGGCGGGCGAGACGGCGCCTGGCCAGGCTGCGCCGTACGGGGGCGGGCCGCCGCGACCGGCTACGCTGGCCATGGGTCCAGCGGCGCCCGTGCCTGGCCTTTCCGGGACGGCGCCAGGGGGCGGGCCAAGCGCAGCCGTGGAGGGATCCCCACAAGGGCGAGCGCTCGGCGACAGCGGCACGACCGGGTCGGTGGCAGGGGTGTATGCGCCAGCGCAGCAGCGCGGCTCGGGGATGCGCGTGGCCGTGGCCGTGCTGGCGATCGGCGGACTGGTCGCGGGCGCGGCCGGGGCGGCTTTCGTCATGTGGGGCGGGGGCTCGGGCGCGGAGGAGAGCACGAGCGAATGCGTGGGCGCTGGGGGAGGGGCGGCGACGACGAGCGCGAGCGCCGCGTCGACCACGCTCGCTGCCGAGAGCGCCGCGCCGACCACGCTCACTCCAGAGAGCGCGGTCACGAGCGACTCCGAGCTCGCGGGCGCGGGCGGGCAAGACGCAGGCCAAGGCGGAGCGCCGCCGTCAGCCGCAACCGACACCGCCACCGTTCCGCCCCGAAGCGAGCCGCCGCCCGCGACCTCGACCCGCGCGCAGACCGCTCCGCAGTCGAAGTCGCAGACCAAGTCGCAGACCAAGCCCTCGCGCACCAGCCCACCTACGCCGACCGACCCCGTCGGGTTCTAGCGGCGATGACGCAGTTGTTGGCGCGCTGGCGGCGACTTTGGTTTATCCTGGGCGGGCGCCTTGCCGTAGTGGGCAACGCTACGGACCAAGGGCCCAAGGAGAGCTGACCGTGTTGCGAACCCTGCCCGCTGTGCTGCTCGTCGCCTTGATGACGTGCTTTGCCGCGCCCGTGGCTTGGGCCCAGGCTGGCGAGCCCGACGAGGCCAACAAGACCACCGCCCGCGAGCTCGCCAAGCAGGGCTTCGCCGCCCTCGACGGCCAAGAGTACGAAAAGGCGGCCGACCTGTTCCGCAAGGCCGAAGCGCTCTTCCACGCGCCCACGCTGCTGGTCGGCCTGTGCAAGGCCGAGGCCGAGCTGCAGAGGTACGTCGAGGCCTTCGAAGCCTGCAACCAGGCGGCTCGCGAGCTGCTCGACGAGCGAGCCTCGCCCGCCTTTGTCGCCGCGGTGGCCGAGGCGCGGGAGCTACTCGGCACGATCGAGCCCCGCATCGCCTGGGTGGTCATCGAGGTGAGCGGGCACGATGAGCCCACGGTGTCCGTGGACGGCACGGCCATTCCGACGGCCTCGCTGGGCCTGCCGCGCGCGCTCAATCCAGGCGAGCATCTGGCCGAGGCCCGCGCCCAAGGCTACCTCGACACGGAGCAAGCGTTCACCGCCGAGGCGGGAAACAAGGACGAGCCCGCCAGGGTGGTCCTCGAGCTCGAACCCGATCCCGCCGCTCATGCGCCGACCGAGCTCGATCCCGCCCCCTCCGCCTCGCCCGCCTCGCCTGCGGAGCCCGACTCTTCCGACGACCCGGGCGCCTCGCAGCGCATATGGGGCTGGCTCAGCCTGGGCGTGGGCGGCGCCGCGCTCATCGGCGGCGGTGTGACGGGCTACTTGGCCATGGACGCCCACGGCGAGCTCACCGACCGCTGCACGAAAAGCGGCCAGTGCCCGCCCGATGAGCAGGAGACCATCGACCACTTCCACATGATGGGCACCATCTCCACCATCGGCTTCATCGCGGGCGGCGTGCTCGCCGCCACGGGCACGGTGCTGGTGCTCACCGCCCCGAGCGCCGACGACGATGCGGCCGAGGTCTCCGCCGAGCTAGGCCCAGGTACCATGCGCGCCACCGTGCGGTTCTAGTGCGGGCTAGCTACGCCACCGCGCTCGGCGACCAGCGGGCGAGCTCGACGGTGAGCTCGCGTGCCCTGTGGGCGGCCGTCTTGTCGTCGGTCAGCCAGCGGCCGCCCATCTGAGCGGCCAGCCCGAGGTAGGTCGCGTCGTAGCCGCTGAGACCCCTGGCGCACCAGCCGGCCACTTGCGTCCAGCCCTCCTCCCCGAGGCCCAAGGTCCGCAGGCCAAGGCGCAGCAAGAGCTGCAAGGCCTCTTGCAAGAATCGCTCGTCACCGCCCGACTTGCGCGAGAGCACGTGGGCCATCTCCGAGAGGAACAGGTGCGGCACCACGAAGCGTTCGGGATGGACGGCCAGATGCTCGCGCACGACGAGCGCCATCTCGCGGCGTGGCTCGTCGGTGAAGAACCATTTGACGGCCACCGAGGCGTCCAGCGCCCAGATCATGGCCCTCGGCGCAGCTCGGCTAGGAGCTCCGTGGCCTCGCGGTCATCAACGCCAGGGCGCGCCAGTGCATCCATCTTTGCCAGGAGCTGGCGCCGCCGATCCGCGGCGTCCTTTTCGGCAAAGCGTTCCTGGTAGTCCTCGAGGCTGATGAGCACCCCCACGGGCTGCCTGTCCTTCGTCAAGAGCACGGGCTGTCGGGTTCGCCGAAGCCGCGCGATGATGCGTCCGAGCGACTGCCGCAGCTCGAGGGCGCTGGCCGAGTGCATGCCAAAAGAATGACAGTTGCCTAGGCGGGTGTCAAGCGTATCCAATCCGCGATTCACGGGCCGCCCCGCTGCGAGGGCAGTCCCCGTGCGCGCTTCGAGAAAGAAAAAAGGGCCGACGGCTCTGGGCGGGAGCCATCGGCCCTGGGGGGCGACGAGCTTTCGCTCGTCAGTGCGGAGGGGTAGCGTAGCGCTGGGGGAAGGGGTCGGCCTGGTGGCGGTCGCGGGCGTCGTTGTAGCGGCCCGGTCGCCAGTAGCGCGGGTCATCGCCGCGCTCGTGGAAGAAGGCCAGGCCGATGACGCCCACGTTGCGGGTGTCGCCGTGCTTCTTCGCGGCATAGGACTGGCTCACCGAGCCGAAACGGAAGGCGGCGACCTGGCTCTGGCTGCGGCGGAAGCCCTCGATCTCGAGCCGGCCGTGCGGATCGATGAGGTAGCCCCGCTTGGAGAAGGAGGCCGACTGGCCGTCGATCACGTCCAAGCCATCGACCGAGATGAGCGCCTCGATCCGACCCGGGGTGTGGTTGCGGATCAGGATGGTGTAGCGGCGGCCCACCTCGCCCGTGACGTAGCTCTGCCCGCCAGCCGTGAAGCCGCGGTAGAAGTGGCCGTTTTCGTTGCGCAGCCCAACGTCGAAGTAGCCGCCGCGGAGGCTGAAGCGGTCGGTGTAGTAGCGCTGTCCGCCGCGCACGCCCGCCATGGCGTCGATGCCCGCGCGGTCGTTGTACATCAGCTTGGAGACCACGAAGGGGCTGTTGAAGCTGGCACGCACGAAGGGAGCCGAGCTCACCCGCGAGTAGCGGTTCTCGCCCCACTGGGTGGCCAGGCCGGGCCGCCGCTCCCGCTCGCGCTGCACGCTGAAGGGATCATCCGCCGAAGGCGCGCGGCGGGAGGCCTGGTCCGCGCCGTAGCCCGAGCGGGCAGGCGCCTCGCCAGGAGCTGGGGGCGGCGCGCCCTGGGGCGCCGAGTAGGACTTGGCCTCCCCGCTCCCACCCGACCAGTCCGCGCTTTCATCGGCCTCGGCTGGCGCGCCCGGACCATAGCCGTACTCGGGAGAGGAGGGCGCATAGGCAGGGTGCGGTCCGCTCTTCGAGCCGCCGCAGCCGCTCAGCCCCGCCAAGCCCAAGCCCGCCAACAGGGATAGCACTGTCCATCGCGTCGCTTTCATCGTCATCCTCCGTTGTGAAGGTGTAACGCACCCGCGCTCGGGGCGCTTACACCTTTCGCTTCCGCGTAAGCCCTAGCTCGCCCCCTTCGCGCCCCCCTTCGCGCCCCCCATCGCCCGGCTACTCCTCGTCCATGAACGGATAGCGGTAGTCGGTCGCAGGCACGAAGCTCTCCTTGACGGTGCGCGGCGAGACCCAGCGGACCAGGTTGAGCACGCTGCCCGCCTTGTCGTTGGTGCCCGAGGCCCGCGCTCCGCCAAAGGGCTGCTGGCCCACCACCGCGCCCGTAGGCTTGTCGTTGATGTAGAAGTTGCCCGCTGCCTGGCGGAGCTTGTCCATGGCGGTCAGGATGGCCGTGCGGTCCTGGGCGAAGATGGCGCCCGTGAGCGCGTAGGGCGAGGTGCGGTCGCAAAGCTCCAGGGTCTTTTCGTACGCGCTGTCGGGGTAGACGAAGAAGGTCAGCACGGGGCCGAAGATCTCCTCTTGCATCAGCTTGAAGTCGGGCGTTTGCGCTCGCACCAGGGTGGGCTGGATGAAGTAGCCCTGCGAGTCGTCGCAGGTGCCGCCCGCCAGGATCTCGGCGTCCTTCGAGCTTCGGGCGTGCTCGATGTAGCCCTGGATGTCGCCGAAGGCGTTTTTGTCGATGACCGCCGCCATGAAGTTGCGGAAGTCGGTGGGATCGCCCATCGGGATGGCGCGGATCTGTTCGACCAGCCGTTCGCCCACCACCTTCCACAGCGACTCGGGCAGGTACATGCGGGAGGCGGCCGAGCACTTCTGGCCCTGGTACTCGAAGGCTCCGCGCACCACGTTCGCGACCAGCGCGTCCGGGTCGGCCGAGGCGTGGACGAAGACGAAGTCCTTGCCGCCCGTCTCGCCCACGATGCGCGGGTAGCTGTGATAGCGCTCGATGTTCTGGCCGATGCTCCGCCACATGCGCTGGAAGACCTCGGTCGAGCCAGTAAAGTGCACGCCCGCCAGATCGGGATGGGCGAGCGCGGGATCGCCGATGGCGCCGCCTGGACCAGGCACCATGTTGATGACCCCGGGCGGCAGCCCCGCCTCCTCGAGCAGCTTCATGATGACGTGGGCCGAGTAGACGGCGCTGGAGGCGGGCTTCCAGATCACCGTGTTGCCCATCATGGCGGGCGAGGTGGGTAGATTGCCCGCGATGGAGGTGAAGTTGAAGGGCGTGACCGCGAAGACGAAGCCCTCGAGCGGCCGATGGTCGACGTAATTCCACATGCCCCAGGCCGAGCCGGGCTGCTCGGCGAGCACCTGACAGGCGTAGTGGGCGTTGTAGCGGTAGAAGTCGATGAGCTCGCAGGCCGCGTCGATCTCGGCCTGGTGCACGGTCTTGCTCTGGTTGAGCATGGTGGCGGCGTTGATGATGGGGCGGTACTTGGTGGCCAACAGATCCGCCGCCTTGAGGAAGATGGCCAGCCGCGCCTCCCAGGGCATGGCCGACCAGGCCGGGTAGGCCTCGGCCGCGGCCGCGGCAGCTTGCTGTACCTGCTCGGACCCTCCCGCGTGGTACTCGGCGAGCACGTGGCCGTGGTCGTGCGGGCACACGCAACGGCACAGCGTACCCGTCGTCACGGCCTTGCCGCCGATGACGAGGGGGATCTCGATCTTCTCCCCGTGCATCTTGGCGAGCTGCTGCTTCAGCTCCGTTTTCTCGGGCGATCCAGGGCCGTAGCCCTTCACGGGCTCGTTGGACGGCTCGGGTACGGTCAAGATGGCGTTGATCATGGCTCCTCGCTGTATCTCGTGATGGGTTGGGCTGGGTCCGGGTCGCGGTTTCGAGCGGCCTAGCCCGTGGCCAGGCTCGGCGCTGAGCCCGGCTCTAGCACCTTGCGCACCTGCTCGAAGGCCCAGTCGATGTCCGGGCGGGTGATGACGAGCGGCGGGGCAAAGCGGATGACGTGCTTGTGGGTCTCCTTGCAGAGCAGCCCTCGCTGCATGAGCCCCTCGCAGTAGCGCCGCGCGCCGCCCGCTTCGGGGCGGAGCTCTACGCCCACGAACAGGCCGCGGCCGCGGATCTCCTTGATGAGCGGATTGTCGATCGTCCGCAGCTTGTCCATCAGGTAGCCGCCGAGCTCAGCGGATTGTTCGGGCAGCCGCTCCTCGACCAGCACGCGCAAGGCGGCGCGAGCTACCGCGCAGGCCAGCGGGTTGCCGCCAAAGGTGGAGCCGTGCTCGCCAGGCCGAAACACGCTCATCACCTCGGTGCTTCCCACCACGGCCGAGATGGGCAGCAGCCCGCCGCCCAAGGCCTTGCCCAGGATGAGCAGGTCGGGCTTGACCTGCTCGTGCTGGCAGGCGAACAGCTTGCCCGTGCGCCCGAGCCCGGTCTGGATCTCGTCGGCCATGAGCAGCACCTGGTGCTCGCTGCAGAGCTCGCGCGCGCGCCGCAGAAATCCCTCGGGCGGGATGCGCACCCCGGCCTCGCCCTGGATGGGCTCCACCAGAAAGCCCACCGTGTTGGGGCCTATGGCCCGCTCGAGCGCGTCGGCGTCGCCGTAGGGGATGGTCTTGAAGCCGGGCGTAAAGGGACCGAAGGGGTCGCGGTACAGCGGCTCGTTCGACATCGAGACGACGGTGATGGTGCGGCCGTGGAAGTTGCCCTGGCAGACCACGATCTCGGCCTTTCCCGCGGGCACGCCCTTGTTGCGATAGCCCCAGGCTCGCGCGGTCTTGATGGCCGTCTCCACGGCCTCGGCCCCGCTGTTCATCGGCAGGGCCATGTCGGCGCCGCACAGCTCGCATAGCTCCGCCAAAAAGGGGCCGAGCTCGGCGTTGTGAAAGGCGCGCGAGGTCACGGCGATCCGCTCGGCCTGCTCGCGGAGCGCCGCCACGATGGTCGGGTGGCAGTGGCCGTGGTTGACCGCCGAGTAGCAGGCCAGGAAATCCAGGTAGCGGTTGCCCTCGGGGTCCCACACCCAGATGCCCTGCCCCCGGGCCAGCACCACGGGCAAGGGGCGGTAGTTGGGGGCGCTGTGGCGCTCTGTCAGATCGATCAGCTGGTCTGTGCTCATCGTCGTACTGCGATTCGTCAGAGGATGGGTTTGCCCCCCAATAGCGTCACCCCCCAGAGTCGGCTTGATAGCGGTCCAAGGCCTCGACCAAGCGATCGAGGGCCGCCCGCGAGTGCGTTTCGGTGACGGCCACTAGCAGCTGGTCTGCGCGGGCGGGATCCACCCTGCCGAGATCCAGGCCGGCCACGATCCCCTGCTCGACCAGGGCCGCGCACAGCGCGCCTGCGCTCGGACCGCGAACCCGCACGAGCAGCTCGTTGAAGGTGGTGGCCGCGCCCGCGATCTCGTAGCCAGCTAGCGCGGCGATGCGCCCCTTTAGGTACTCGGCCTTGGCCAGGCACTGCTCGGCCACCCGGGCGAAGCCGCGCTTGCCGAGCAGGCACATCCTGATGGTGACGGCTGCGGCGCACAGCCCGCTGTTGGTGCAGATGTTGCTCGTGGCGCGCTCGCGTCGGATGTGCTGCTCGCGCGGGGCGAGGGTGAGCACGTAGCCGCGCTTGCCGCGCCCATCCACGGTCTCGCTGCAGAGCCTGCCTGGCATCTGCTGGAGGAACTTGCGCTCGCCGCGGGCGGCAAAGAGCCCCACGTGCGGACCGCCGTAGCTTGGCGCAAGGCCGAGCGGCTGGCCCTCGGCCACGGCGATGTCGGCGCCGATGGCGCCTGGCGGCTCGACGAGCGCGAGCGCGTGAGGCTCCTGGGATACGGTGACGAGCAGCGCGCCCTGGTCATGGACCGCCTGGGCGAGCGGTCGCAGGTCGGTCACCGCGCCGTAGAAGCCCGGGTAGCCCACCACCACGCAGGCGGTCCGCTCGTCCAGGGCCGCGCCGAGCGCATCGAGGTCGGGGGCGCCCGCCTCGGTGGCGGGCACCTCGACCAGGGCCTCGGCGCCCGCGCCGCCCGCGGACGGCTCGTCGAGCTCCCGGGTGTAGGTGGCCACGGTCTGGCGGTAGTGCGGGTGCACGCAGCCCGACAGCAGGCAGCGGTCGCGGCGGCTCAGCCGTCGGGCCATGAGCACGGCCTCGGCCGTGGCGCTGGCCGCGTCGTACATCGAGGCGTTGGCCACGGGCAGGCCCAGGATCTCGCTGGCGATAGTCTGGAACTCGAAGATGAGCTGCAAGGTGCCCTGCGCCACCTCGGCCTGGTAGGGCGTGTAGGCCGTGTACAGCTCGCCGCGCAGCAACAGCTGGTCCACGGCGGGCGGCACGTGGTGGTCGTAGGCGCCCGCGCCCAGGAAGCTCAGCATCGAGGCGGCGCGGTTGCGGTCGGCCAGCTCTTCGAGGTGACGCATGAGCGCGAGCTCGTCCAGGGCGGGCTCGAGCTCGAGCGGCTTGCTGAGACGGACCTCGGGCGGGATCGAATCGAACAGCTCGTCGAGCCGACTCGCGCCCACCGCCTCGAGCATGGCGGCGATCTCCTCGGGGGTATGAGGAAGGTAGCGCATGGCGTTCGCTCGTCGGGCGGCCCGCTCGGCTACGCTCGGTCGGGACCTAGTCCAAGCCGCGCACCAGCTCGCCGTAGGCGGCCGCGTCCATCAGGCCGTCGACCTGGCTCGGGTCCGAGGGCTGAATCGCCGCCAGCCATCCCTCGCCGTAGCAGTCGTCGTTGACCAGCTCGGGGCGGTCCTCCAGCTCCTGGTTCACGCGGACGAGCTTGCCGCTGACGGGCGCGAACAGATCCGCCAGCGTCTTGACGCTCTCGACCGTGCCAAAGGGCTTGCCCGCCTCGACCTCGTCGCCCTCGCCCAGGTCGAAGCTCACCAGCGTGATGTCGCCGAGCTGGCCCACGGCGTAGGCCGTCACGCCCACCACGAGCTCCTCGCCCTCGGGCTTGGTCCACTCGTGGTCCTGGGTGTAGCGCCGATCCTCTTTGATCTCCACGTCTGCCATGACTGCTCCTTCGCCGTGGCCGCGCCTTCCGTACGGGGTGGTTTGCGGTCCCAGGATGTAGCCCGGACGGGCGGCAAAGTCGACTCCGAGCTCGCGCCAAGCGACGAGGCCCAGCTCGTGGTCGAGATCGCGGTCCCCGTCCAAGGCCGAAAAGGGGCCAGGAGAGGGAGGGAGGCCCTAGAACCTTGACAGTTTTTTTCGGCTGGCACACAGGATAGATGCGCAGGTGCAATTGCCAGTCGGGGCAGCGGGCGCCCGGTCGCCGTCGAAGCGAGCAGTTCGGTTCGTCGGGCGCTGCCCCCGCGGGGGGGTAGCCAGGAGGAATCGAGTATGGACCCAGTGCTGCTAGCTCGGATCCAGTTCGCCATCACCATCGGCTTCCACTTCATCTTCCCGCCGCTGACCATCGGCATGGCCTGGATCATCTTCGGGTTCATGCACCGCTACCGCAAGACGGGCGAGGAGCGCTACGCTCGGCACGTCCGCTTCTGGACCAAGCTATTCGCCATCAGCTTTGCCGTGGGCGTGGCCACGGGGATCGTGATGGAGTTCCAGTTCGGCATGAACTGGGCGCGCTACTCGACCTTCGTAGGCGACATCTTCGGCGCCCCGTTGGCGGCCGAGGGCCTGATGGCCTTTTTCCTGGAGTCGGCCTTCATGGGCGTGCTGCTGTTCGGCTGGAAGCGCCTGTCCACGCGCGTCATGTGGATCGCCTCGCTGATGGTGGCCGTGGGCTCCACCCTGTCGGCCTTCTGGATCATCGTGGCCAACTCCTGGATGCAGACGCCCGCGGGCTATCACATCGTGAACGGCCGGGCCGAGCTCACCAACTTCTGGGAGGCCGTGTTCAACCCCTCCACCGTGCCACGCTACCTGCACACCATCGATGCCTGCCTCATCTCCGGGGCGTTCTTCATGCTCGGGGTGAGCGCCTGGTACCTTCGCAAGGGCAGGCACGTGGACTTTGCCCGCACCTCGTTCAAGGCCTCGCTGGTGGTCGGCTTCATCGCCGCCGCGGCCCAGCTTCCCATCGGCCACTACCACGCCGTGCAGGTGGCCCACACCCAGCCCGAGAAGCTGGCGGCCTTCGAGGGCCTGTTCGAGACCCAGAAGCAGGCGCCAGCGCTGCTCTTCGGCATGCCCGATCCCGAGGCCGGACGGGTCGACGCTGCCATCGAGGTCCCGGCTGCGCTGTCGATCATGATCGACGGCGACCCCGAGTACGAGGTCAAGGGCCTGAACCACTGGCCGCGCGACGAGTGGCCCCCCGTGCGCACCACCTTCTACACCTTCCACTTCATGTTCTACCTGGGGATGTGGTTCATCGGCTTTACCGCGCTCGGAATGCTGCTGCTCTGGCGCAAGAAGCTGTTCGACAGCCCGTGGTACCTCAAGCTCGCCATGATCTCGCTGCCGCTTCCGCTGGTGGCCAACGAGCTCGGCTGGGTGGCAGCCGAGGTGGGCCGCCAGCCGTGGGCCGTCTACCGCATGGAGGGCATGCGCACGGCCGAGGCGGTGTCGGTCACCGTGACGGCAGGTGAGCTCTTGGCCTCCATCATCATGTTCTGCCTGGTCTACATCCTGCTGGGCGCGCTGTGGATCCACCTGCTTCGGCGGGCCATTCGCAAGGGGCCCGAACCGATCCCGACAGCCGACGAGCAGACCCCATCCAACGAGGAGGCCGCGGCATGAGTGCTTATCAGGTCATCTGGTATCTGCTGATCGGCGTGCTGCTCGCCGTGTACGCCATTTTGGACGGCTTCGACCTGGGCGTTGGCTTTTGGCATCTGTGGACCAAGCGCGACGAGGACCGTCGCACCCTGCTCAACTCCATCGGTCCGGTATGGGACGGCAACGAGGTGTGGCTGCTGACGGGCGGCGGCGCCCTGTTCGCGGCCTTTCCGCCCGTGTACGCCAGCGTCTTCAGCGGCTTTTACCTGGCCATGGTGCTGGTGCTCTTGACGCTGATCACCCGCGCCGTGGCCCTCGAGTTCCGCAGCAAGGAGCCCTCGGCCACCTGGCGCCGAGCCTGGGACGTGGGCTTTTCACTCAGCAGCGTGCTGGCGGCGCTGCTCTTCGGCGTGGCCCTGGGCAACATCCTGCGGGGGATCCCCCTGACCGAGGCGCGCGACTACGCGGGCACCTTCTTCGGGCTGCTCAATCCCTATGCCTTGCTGGTCGGGGTGCTGGCAGTGGCTATGGTAGCCTTCCACGGCGCCCTGTACATCGTGCTCAAGACCTCGGGTGAGCTCGAGGAGCGAGCCCGCGGCTGGGCCTCGGGCGCGGGCGTGGTCTACCTGGTGCTATTTCTGGCGGCCACGGCCGTGACCATTGCGACCCAGTCCCACCTGCTCGACAACGCTCGGAGCCAGCCCGTGCTATGGGCCGTGCCCGTGCACGCGGCGGTGTTCATCGCGCTCGCCATCGCCTCCCATCGGCAGGCGCGCGCGGGACGGGCTTTTCTTCTCTCCAGCCTGTCCATCGCCGGGGTGATGGGCTGCGTGGGCGCAGGCCTGTTCCCGCGGCTCGTGCCCGCGCTGGGCACGCCCGAGCGCAGCCTGACCGCGGCCAACGCCTCGTCTTCGGAGCTCACCCTCAAGGTGATGCTCATCCTGGTCGTGCTGGTGCTGCCCATCGTGCTCGCCTACACCGCCTGGGTCTACTGGGCCTTCCGCGGCAAGGTCGACGTCGGCCACGAGTCCAACCACTACTGAGTCGGCTGGTACTCGTAGGCGCCCATATCGGCCCAGGGCGGCCCCACGCCCGTGTTGGGGCTGTCCGGGTCGTCGATGCGCGGATTGCCGTCCAGGTCGAGCTCGGGCGCCTCGGGCCCATTGGCCGCGTCGATGCAGGGCGAGCCCGCGCCCAGGTGCAGGTCGGCGGGCGCGCCCAAGAACAAGGGGTCGGCGTCGATGTTGCCGTCGCCCGCGTAGCCGTTCTGGACGTTGCTGTAGGTGACGATGGGCGTGCAAGAAGAAGAGTTGTGGACTTGAGGATCCGTAGGCGCCGTGTTTCCCCACAGGATGCAGTTCGTCACCATTGGCGAGCTGTTGCTCCAATTGTCCATTCCGCCGCCGCTGTTGGTCGCCGAATTGCTGGCGAAGGTGCAGTTCGTCACCGTCGGCGAGCTATCGACTGCGTTACGCATCCCGCCGCCGTTATCCACCGAATTGTCGACGAAGGTACAGCTCGTCACCGTTGGCGAGCTGTCGTCGTTCACCATCCCGCCGCCGGAATCGTCGGGGTTGCTGCCGTTTGCCTGCCCACCCGTCACGGTGAACCCGTCGAGCACGGCGTCGTCACTGCCCGTGACCACGTGGTACACGCGGTTCGGGCCACCCGGGCCGTCGTGGCCGTCTAGCACCGTGACGTGGCTCTGCCAGTCGCGCTCTCCCCGCCATCCAGACCGACGACGATGCCGAGTCCTGCGGCGATGTCGGCGAGCGTCGAAGCGGTAGGCTTTGGCTAGCCGTACCTTTGCTTCGAGCGCTCGCCATGACGACGCAAAATCACTAGCGTTTTAGCGATATAATTTCATATACTGTGACTTCATGGCCCTCTTGCCCTACGCGGACGTTCGGCAACTTCTCGAATATTCAAGAGAAATCGACACTTGGCGAGAACGCCTGGACCTCAAGGGGCCACTTCCTCGCACGTGGGTCGGGAGGCTGCGTCGCGACCTCGAGGCAGAGGCCACGGCAGCATCGGTGAGCATGGAGGGGGTGCCCGTTACCGTTGATGAGGTGCGTCGAATCCTGGCGGGAGATCCGCCTCGCGAGGTCTCCAGCGGGGATCGGGAGCTGGTCTCTGGCTACCGCGACGCCATGACCTACGTGCTGCGCCGAGCAGACGACCCTGGCTTCATGTGGCAACCAGAGCTGTTGGTGGCACTGCACGACCGCGTGCTCGGCGGGAGGCACGATCTCGGAGCGGGCCGGTTTCGCAGCGGGCCCGTGCAGATCGTGCATGCCAAGACGGGACGAATCGCCTTCGAGCCTCCCGCCGCAGGGGAAGTTCCGACCGCGGTCGCCCAGATCTGCCAACAGGCCGCCCAGAGCCGCGCTCATCCAGCGGTGCTTGCCGCCTGGCTGCATGTTGCCGTGGCTGCCGTACACCCGTTCCGAGATGGCAATGGCCGCGTGGCCCGCATCGTCGCATCGCTGGCCATGGTCCGCAGGGGGTTCAA
Organism: uncultured Polyangiaceae bacterium; assembly: GCA_964441055.1. Lineage (GTDB taxonomy): Bacteria > Myxococcota_A > Polyangia > Polyangiales > Polyangiaceae > JACQWT01. Next base: position 16,987 of record CAYTYV010000010.1, read on the forward strand.
GCGCCGCGAGCTCACCTCGCTGGAAGAGTGGTGGGGCCGCCACCAGGACGACTACTACGCGCTGTTCGAGTGTCTCGGCGGCAGGTACTCCGCGGACACGGACGTCACCGCCTTCCTGCTTGGGCACCTCGATGCCCAGCGCGCCCAGCTGCGGGCGCTCGATCTGCGCGAGCGGGTGGAGCGGCAGGTTTGGCTGGCGCTCGAAAACGCGCTGGCGGATATGGCCCTGCCCGCCCGTCTGGCCAACGCTCTCTGGGAGGCCTTCTTCAGCCGCGAGGTGACCGCTGGCTATTATCGATCGCTGGTGGACGTGAGCCCGGCCACTGCGACGAACGACCTGCGCTCTGCCGTGGCTGCAAGCTTGCTCGCGAGCCACGGCCAACGACGCGGGCGCCGCTACTCCGCTGGCGAGCGCCTGCTCGGCGTGGTCGCAGACGAGCTTGGCATGAGCGCGGAGGGTCTTCCCGAGCAAGGGCGAAGCGTCATCATTGCGCAGTTGACCGAGCGCATACGGCGGGCTTCAGCTTGAGCCGCCGCTGCCGCCCAGCCAGTCGAGCACCTGCTCGTATACGCTCGGCTTGTCGAGTAGGTCCCAGTGATTCATGCCATAGCCGACGGATTGGTGCGGGTCGGGGAAAGCGAGCTGCAGCGCCGCCTCCTTGTGCTTGCCGAGGGCACTCGGGACGGGGACGAGCCCATCGCCTAGCGCGCGGCCTTTGACCTCGTCGGCGCTCTTGCCCAAGGTTGCGGCGTGGGCAAAGCACTGGACCCCGCTTGGCAAGGGCACGGGGCTGCGGGGATCTCGGGGCGACTCAGAGTGATCGCGCGCCTGCCAGTCCTCGTCGAGCACATTGCCATGCCGTAGATCGGTGACGCCATCGCTGCGGATCGTGCCGAGCCGGCCGAGCGGCGCGGTGTACGGGCTCAGCCCAAAGAGCAGCTGCAGCCAATTGCCGCCGCGTTCGAGCGGCGCGCCGTGGTGTGGGGTGCCGAGGAAAACGATGCGCTCGAGCGAGCCGAGCCAGGAGTGTCCCTGCTGCCCGCCGTAGTGACAGGCGCTGCGCGTGACCAAGCCACCCATGCTGTGGACGATGATGGTCATCTCTTCGACCGGCTCGGGCCAGCTCTGCACCAGGCGTTCGAGAAGATCGGCAAAGGCCCGGCCGTTCTGCGAGATGTGCCGACCGGAATTGTAGAAGAGATAGAGCGGCGTGTAGCCAAGCGCTTGCGACAGAGCCAGCGCGTGGTCGTGTCCGTTGCGCAACCATTGGCGGTCGCTCATGCACAAGCCGTGCACCGCGATCAGGATGCGACCCCCTGGCTGGGGCATTGCGGTCGCCAGCGCCCGGGGCTCCAGATCCAGCGCGCTGCCCAGGTTGCGCAAGCGCATCTCGATCGCCAGCGGGTTTTCCGTGCGGTCGAGGTGGTCGCCCAGCACGCCGTTGACCGCGGCGCGTACGGCATCGGAGTGCGGCTGGGGCAATCCGGTCGAGATCGCCTTGCCGAGCAGGCCGAGGGCGGCGTCGATGCTGACCTTGGCCACCGTGTTGACGCCGCGAATGCTGCTATAGACGAGGCGAGTGATGCCCTTGGTACGACCGTCGGTTCCTTTGCCCAAGGGTGCTGGAACGGCGGCGATGTTGGCGTGCATCGCCTCGACGATGTTGGTGAGCTGCTCGACCGCCTCGAAGGCAAGCCGCCCAGCCCCACGGGCCGCGTCCACTGCGCTTTCCGGTTCGGACGATGGTTTCACGATGAGCCCCCGCGTGCACACTCGGGATGACGCTGCGGCCTACCGAAGGGAACAGGTCACCAAAATCGGTGGCAAGGTCATCATAGGTCGGCGACTCTCGGGGTCCAACCCGGGAGCGAATCGACGACCGAAGGCGCCAACGGGGTAGGGTGGGGGCAGAGGGCAGGATCGGCGTGTGGGAGCAGGGGTGCCCCTGTCCTACATTGCCGCATGGCCCCCTACCGCTGCGAGCCATTCCCGCTTTCGCGTCGGTGCGGGCGGTGCGAGCCGATCGCGCAGGCTTCGCATGAAAACCGCTCCGTTCTGACGTACAATGGGCGGTACACGCGAAAGGCCCACCGTCATGAACAAGCTTCCGATCTTGCTTGGCGCCGCCGTGGCGCTGTCCTCGTTTGGGCTCACCGTCGCCTTTTCCGGCTGCACGGCCTCGAGTGGACCGAGGTTCAACGACGACGATGACGACAACCAGGGAGCCAACGGCCAGGGCGGCTCTGGCGGCTTCGGGTTCACCACGGGCTCAGGGGGCAACAACGCGCCGCCTTGCGACGAGCCCACCTGCGTCGGCAACAGCCCGCAGGGCGACTGCGACTCGAGCCTGTCGCTGTCCAGCGCGGACGCCATGGACGGCGCGCGCGCCATGGGGCTGTGCAAGGTGTACGAGACTGGCACCTGGGGCGTGACCAGCGCCGAGTGGGTGCGCTCCGACGGCCAGCCCCTGGTGGGTGGCGATGGCGGGCCCTTTGGCACTGGCACCGATCTGCCCTCCGGCAAGGGCATCCTGGACCACTTCGGCAACGCCGTCACCCCGCGGGAGGGCCAGAAGATGCTGGCGATCTCGTCGGGCTCGGCGCGTAACCCGGGCGAGCCCGACTACGCCGATCCAGGCGGCGACTGGAAGGACTCGGCAATACACGGCACCCCGCCTGGCTACCCCAAGGAGTCGCCCTCCTGTCCGGGCACCCAGACGGGCGAGCCCTACGATTCGGCGGGGCTGCGGCTCACGGTCATCACGCCCACGGACGCGCTGTCCTTCACCTTCAACTTCGATTTTTACACCTACGAGTACCCGGATTACATCTGCACCGAGTTCAACGACTTCTTCGTGGCCATGCTCTCGCCGCCCGTGTCGACCTTGCCGGACGGCAACATCTCCTTTGACGAGCAGGGCAACACCATCAGCGTCAACGCTGGCTTCCTCCAGGCCTGCACCCCGTGCAATACCGGGGGCAAGAACTTCGACTGCCCGCTCGGCTATGGCGAGATCGTGGGCACGGGCTTCGACTCGAACAATACCTTCAATATGGGCTGCACGAGCCAGCAGGGCAGCGCCGCCACGAGCTGGCTGGTCACGACCGCGCCCATCGAGTCGCCAGGAAGCGAGATCACGCTGCACTTCACCGTGTGGGACTCGGGCGATGGCATCCTCGATTCCACCGTGCTCATCGACAACTTCCGCTTCGAGCTGACCGATGGCGAGGTAGGGACCATCCCGGTTCCCCGCTAGCGCGACTGTTCGCGGCGTCTACTCGCGGTAGTCGTCGAGGCCGTACTTGTTCACGTAGTGGCTGAAGGCCCGCTGGCTGAGGCCTAGCCTCGAGGCGGCGTCTTTTTTGCTCCAGCCGGTCTCGCGCAGCGCATCGAGCAACAGGCTCTGCTTGTAGCCCTCGACCCGGTCGTGGAAGCTCGGGGCATCGCGCGGCTCGGTGGGGCCGCGGTGCTGTAGCTCGATGGGCAGGTGCTCGAGCTCGACCGAGCCTCCGCCCGCCAGGACCAGGCCGCGCTCGAGCACGTTGCGCAGCTCGCGGGTGTTGCCGGGCCAGTCGTAGGCTTGCAGCGCGGCCATGGCCTCGTCGCCGATGCCCGTGGCCAAGAGCCCGCAGCTCGAGCCCACGTGGCAGAGCAGGTGCAAGGCGGTCTCGGGGATGTCCTCCTTGCGTTCGTGCAAGGGTGGCAGGTGGATGGGGAAGACGTTGAGCCGGTAGTACAGATCCTGGCGGAAGCTGCCCGCCTCGACCATGGCCTTGAGATCGCGATTGGTGGCGGCGATGACCCGCGCCTCGACGTGGACCTCGGCCGAGCCGCCGATGCGCGTGAAGCTTCGCTCCTCGATGACGCGCAACAGCTTGGCCTGGAGCTCGGGCGGGATCTCGGCGATCTCGTCGAGCAGGATGTTGCCCTTGCCCGCGAGCTCGAACTTGCCCTTGCGCGACTCGCCCGCGCCCGTGAAGGCGCCCTTCATGTGGCCGAACAGCTCGGACTCGAAAAGCTGGGCGGGGATGCCCGGGCAGTTGATGCGGATCAGTGGCTGGGCGCGGGCGGTCGAACGCACGTGGATGGCGCGGGCCACCAGCTCCTTGCCCGTGCCGCTCTCGCCGAGCAGCAGCACGTTGGAGCGCGTGCTCGCCACCTTGTCCACCAGATCCCTGACGCGCCCCATGGCGGCCGAGCGGCCCACCAGGGTGACCTCGGGCTCGCCTTCGAGAATCTCGCTCAGCAGATAGGAATGCTCGGCTCGGATGCTGGCCGACTCGAGCACCCGTTCGACCAGCAGGGCCATGGCTTCGAGCTCGAAGGGCTTCTGCACGTACTCGGCCGCGCCGAGCTGCATGGCCTGGACCGCGTCGCGGATGGCGCCATAGGCCGTGATCACGATGCTGGGCACGGCGGGCTGCATGGCCTTGGCCCGCCGAACCAGCTCGATGCCCGAGCCGTCGGGCAGCCTGACGTCGGTGATGAGCAGGTCGAACAGCTCGCCGTCCAGCCGCTCGGTCCCCTCCTTCACCGAGCTGGCGCCGTGGAGCCGATGGCCCATCTCCTCCAGGCGCAGGCGCAGCAGCTTGACGCTCTTGGGCTCGTCGTCCACCACCAGGATCTTGCTCATGGGCGCACCTCGGTCTGAGGCGGCGGCAGGGATAGCACGGCCTCGGTTCCTCCGCTGGCTCGAGCGACGAGATCCACGCGGCCGCCGTGCAGCTCGGCCACTTTGTGCACCACGGCCAGGCCCAAGCCCGTGCCGCGCGGCTTGCGCGTGAAAAACGGCTCGAACAGTCGCTGGCGATCCTCGGCGGCGATGCCCGGCCCAGCGTCGCGGACGACGAAGCGCACCTCGCCCGCCTCGGTGGCCTCGGCCGACAGCTCGACCGGCTGACCCTCGGGCGAGGCCTCACAGGCGTTTTCGACCAGGTTGAGCAGCGCTTGTCCGAGCAGGATGTAGTCGGCATGCGCGATCGCGCTCGAGGGCTGCACCTCGAGCAGGCAGGGCGGCCGCTCGTCGGTGCCGCCTTCCGTGGCGCGGCCGAGCCGGTCGGCCACCTCGCCGAGCAGCGGTCCGCAGGCCACGGGCTCGATGCGCAGGTCGACCGGGCGCGTGTAGTCGAGCAGCTCCTCGATGAGCGCCTCGAGCCGATCCACTTCCTCGGCGATGTCCTGGGCCAGCTCCTGCGTCTCGGGGTGGCGTCGGGCAGCGGTCTCGGCCGAGGCGCGCACGATGTGCAGCGGATTGCGCAGCTCGTGAGCCAACGCGGCGCTGAGCTCGCCCAGGGCGGCGAAGCGCTCGGCGCGAATCAGGCTGGCCTGCGCCTCGGTCAGCTCGGCACGAGTGCGCTCCACCTCCTCGGCCAGGCCGTCCTTGAGCGCCGAGACCTCGCTCAGGAGCGTTTCGCGAGTGCGCACGCCCTCTTCGAGCGCGGTGGTCTTGCGCTCTATCTCGGCGATCATGCGGTCCACCACCACGGCCAGACGCGCCAGCTCGTCGCGGGGCAGGCCCCTGCCCGCCTCGGCTACCCACCCGGTCTTGCGGATGCGCTCGTGCACGCGGTCGAGCGGCGTGATGATCAGCCGATAGGTAAGCCAGTTGACCACCAGCGCCACAGCCAGCAGCAGCGCCAGCGCCGCGAGCATGTGCTGCCGCCATTGCGTGCTCAGCGCCGCGGCTAGCTCGTCCTGCCGTCGGGCGATGTGGATGAGGTAGGCCACCTGGCCGGAGGGGGCGCGCGCCGCGGTGGACACGTCGATCATGGCCACGCCCTCGTGCTGGTGGTCCGAGGTCTTGGAGGTGATGTCGGCCCGACCCGCGGCCACCTCCTCGAAGTCCTTTTCGTACCAGCGCTTGCCGACCAGGCCCGGTTCAGTGGCGGCGACCACCACGTAGTCGGGCCGGAGCAGCATGATCTCGAGCTCGCCCGGGCGCGAGGCCATGTCGCTCAGGAAGGCGGACTCCTCTTCGACGTTCTCCTTTTCGCGAACGATGTGCTCGACGTGCGCCCGCAGCCCCACGGCCAGGTGCTCGAGGGCGCTCACCTGACCCGCCATGAAGTCGCGTCGAAAGGCGGCGTGGTCCACGTAGCCGTGCACCAGCAGCATCAGCACGATGACGGTGTTGAGCGGAATGAGGTACTTGACGCGAAGGCTCATGGGCGGTCGGCATCGACCCTTTCACGGAAGGGATCGCTCCGCAACCGAGGGCGCCGCGCGCGGAAACGGCACCTTTGGGTTGCGCGAGCCGCTAGCTCGCGCTGTCGTTTGTCGCAGGCAGCATGTCGATGTGCGCTCGCAGGCGCCCGAGCGCGTCTCGATTGGCAGCGGGTGCGGCCTCGGGGTCGTAGCCGAAGTTCCCTCCGGTCGTCTGGCGCAGCAGCTCGACGGCCTCGGTGCGGAAAAAGGGCGGCGTGTCCTCGGCGCCGAGCAGCAGCAGCAGTAGCTCCAGGCCCTGCCGCTCGCTGGCCGCCAGCCGCTCGCCGATGAGCTCCAGCTTGCTCATTGCGTCCGGCTTTGCGGCATAGGTGCGTAGTAGCTCGGCGGGGAGGCGATTGGCAGCTGCGCCCTCGAGCGCAGATAGCTCCTGCTCTTGCTGGTCCTTTTGGCGCGACTCGGCCGCGGCCTGGGTACGGGCGATCTCGGTTTGCACCTCGTGGTGATGATGACTGGCGGCCAGGCTGGTCGAAGCCAGCCACCGAGCGCCCCCCACGAAGGCTGCCCCGCCGAGCGCCACGGCGCCCGTGCCGACCAGCACCCAGCGAAGCGCGCGGCCTCGGCTGCGGGCGCGGGCCACGTAGAGCACCAGCGCGCCCACGGCCAGCGCGACGCCGTAGAAGCTGACCACCGCGGGGCCGCAGGGCAGATCGAGCAGGTAGGACATCCCCAGCCCCAGCACGGTGACCACCGTGCCCATGATCCAGCCGATGGCGAGCTGGCTGCGGATCCGGTCGCTGAGCAGGAAAGCCATGATGGCAGGCGCCACCAGGAACACGAACACCAGCAGCACGCCCGCTACTCGCACCGAGATGGCAATGACGAAGCCGAAGGTCAGGTAGAACAGAAAATCCCAAGCGCGCACGGACATGCCCTGGCGATAGGCCAGCTCGGGGTTTTCCGAGATGAGCAGAAACGGCTTGCGGAAGATGTAGTGGACCACGCCCACCAGGGCATAGGCGATGGCCGCGGTCACCACGTCGCTCCACTGCACCCACAGAAGCGAGCCCACCAGGATGTCCTTTAGGTGCTCGGCCCCGTGGGTCTTTTCCACCACCAGTACGGCCACTGCGGCGGTAATGGCGTAGGTCAAGCCGATGACCGCCTCCTGAGGTACCCTCTCGCCGCGGATGCGCGTCAGCGAGAAGACCGCCGCACCCACGAAGGCAAAGGCCATGGAGACCAGCAGCGCGGCGGGGGTCTCGGGCAGGATGCCGAAGAGGAAGCCCACCGTGGTCCCCAGCGCGGCGATCTGCGCCAGCGCCAGATCGACGAAGATGACCCGCCGCCGCAGTACGTGGATGCCGAGATAGGTGTGGATGCCGACCAGCACCAGGCACTCGGCAAAGGGCGCGGCCATCAGCTCGAAGAAACCCATCGGGGACGCTCCTGTGCGGCGTTCAGCCCGCGCGCTGGAAGGCTGCCAGCAGCTTACGGATCCAGATGTCGTATTGGTCGAAGTAGCCGTTCATGCCCGGCTCGCCGCCGACGGCCAGCGCCGTGACGACGGATACCGCGCCCGCCTTGGCGGCCGCCCGCTCGACGCGGCCGACGTCGAAGTAATTGGCCGCCAGCATGACCTTGACGTTCATGCTGCGCATCTTGTCGAGCACGGTGGCAACGTGCTTGGGCGTCGGCGGGATGCCCGGCTTGGGCTCCATGTACTCGACGATCTCCAGGCCAAACAGATCGGCGAAGTAGCTCCAGTTCTTGTGGTAGCAGACGATCTTCTTGCCCCGGAGCGGCATGGCCTGCTTCATCCAGCCGCCCAGGTACTCGATCATGGGCTTGCCCTTGTATTGCTTTTCTTCGAGGAAGGAGACCAGTCGGCCTTTGTGTGCCAGCGAGGTCAGCACCTTGCTGCCCATCATTTGCACCAGCTCGGCGCCGAAGGTGCGGCGGTCGACCTCCGCCCGAAAGCGCTTGAGGTTCCGCTCGAAGTAATCGGCGTGCTCGGGCGCGTTGCGCTTCAGGCCCGCGAAGATGTTCTCGGCGATGACCTTGCCGTTGAGCGGGCTGGTGTGGACGTGGGGATTGCCGTAGATGTGGACGTCGCCCTCGGCGCGGCTGACGGTGACTGGCACCTCGATGATGTCCAGGCCTGCGCTGGCCGAGACGAAGCCCTTTTGGCCGCTGCGGATGTGGGGGTTGTTGGACATGTCGACCAACGCGGGGGCCCACATCTCGAGGTCCATGCCCGTCACCACTAGGACGTCGGCGTCTCGCAAGGTGGTCGCGTGGCTGGGCTTGGGACGCACGATGTGCGGATCCTGGTTGCCAGCAACGATGTGGCTGACCTCCACCTTGTCGCCGCCGACGTAGCGGGCGATGGGCGCGTAGGACGAGCTTGTGACAACCACCTTGAGCTTCTCGGCCCAGGCGGTCTGGGCGGTGCCCAGCACCAGCAGGGCCAGGGCGGCCAGCGTGATGACGATTTTCTTGGCAGACATGGGTAGGTTTCTCCTCTTTCGGGCCCGAGTCCTTAGTACTTCTCGTGCTTATGGGGGCCAGCGGCGAAGTTGACCTGGAAGATGATGCGCGCGTCCCTTTCGCGGAGCGGGACCGCCTCTTCGGGATACGGATAGGGAATGTTCTCGCCGTAGCTCTGCTGCAGACGCAGAAAGACGAACTCGCTCTGCCAGTAGGTCAGGTAGGTGACGAGGTCCCAGGCATGGACGTGCTCGCTCCGCTCCGTCGGCAGAGCCACGTCGCCGCGCAGGCCCGCGAATAGCTGCGCGGTGAGCTGATAGTCGAGGTAGGAATAGAGCCCCCAAGCGTGGCGCACGCCATCGTCGATGTGCGCGGGCATCTGCTTGTTGACGTAGTAGCCCTCGGTACGCCAGGTGAGCGAGCGGTAGCGGGCCTGGCGCGGAGGCGACCAGTGCACGGTCAGGTCCGCGCCAGCCGCGAAGGTGGTGCGCCACGGCTCGTCGCGGAGCTCGCTCGGTCGCTCGGGGGCCGGATGAAATCCGCGGCGGTTGTTGAAGCCCACCATGCCGCTCAGCCCGAGCTCCAGATAGGTAGCGTCGGATAGATCGTAGTAGTTTTTCAGATGCGCCAGGGAGGTGGGAATGCTGTGGTACTGGCCTGCGAACAGCGTCTCGTTCTGGCCGTTGGTGATCTCCAGGGTGAGCTCATTGGCGTCGGCGATGACCGGCGGCATGAACCACTTGAAGGAGATGCCCGTCTGCGCCAGCCCCGTGGGGCCGAACAGCAGGCGGATGGGCAGGGGGAAGTCGACCTGATCGAGGTCGTGCTCGTGCCAGCGATTGACCACGCCGAAGTTCTGCCGAAAGGCGCCCACGGTTAGCGAGGTGGACTCGATGAGGCCGTGCCAGGTGACATACAGCTCCTCCAGCGAGACAATGCCCTCGCCCGTGAAGTCGGGGGCGATGTCGAGCGCGCCCTTGAAGGTGGAGTAGGGGTCCAGCTGGTGCTGCAGGTGGACCCCGAGCGCCCGTAGCAAGAAGCCGCTTCGCTCGGTAGGCCCGCTGTAGAACTTGGTCTCGTTCAGGATGACCCCGGCGAGGAAGTCACCGCTCACGCTGATCTCGGGGTTGAGCTTCTGCAGCGCCAGCGCGCCCCAGAGAAACTCCCGCTCCTCGGGCCGCTGCTCCTCGTCGGGCGCCTCGGCCTCGGCCTCGGCCTCGGCCTCGCGGATGATGTCGGCGAGCTCGTCCTCTTCGAGCTTGCCCGTTACCTCGGCGAGCCTTTCCTCCAGCTTGCGGACCCGCTCGCGCAGCTCTTGCAGCTCGTCGGCGTTTTCGTCTGCGGGGGCGCTCGGCGCGGCGCTCGGCGTGGTCGGCGACGCGGTCAGCTCGGCATCGGCCGGAGCCGGCTGGGCCTGGGTGGTGGGCGCCAGCGCAAGTGCGGAGGCAAGGGCCGCAGAGGCGAGCGGCCAGCGTGGCAGCGAGGTGGGCATGGTGAAGCGAGGACCTGGACGGCGGGTGGCGCGCAGCGCGTGGATGCCCTCGCAGAGGGGGCCCCCGGGCGTCTGCGGTCGCAGTGGCGCACAGCCCGCGGAGAGTGGATTGGCGTTCGCGCGCTACGCAAGAGCCGTGCCGACCGAGCGTGGCGGGCTGCAGGCGCGTTTTCCCACGTGCTAGGGCGAGTCGCGCCCGCACGAGTTACCTCGAAGGGAAGCGCGCTTACGTATTTCGTAAGCGCGGAGGCCGCTGACCGCGGCCTCGTCTCGCGGCGCGGCTACTTCGAGACCACCAGCCACGATCGCAGGCGGATGGTCGCGCTGCCCGCATACGGCGAGCCATTGCGGTAGCCCTCGTACTCGAAGGTGTTGGTGGCCCCGAGGTCGACCTGATCGGTCACGTCGGTGATCTCCATGGGGACCTCCCATCCAGGACACCAGCCGCTGCGGCCGTACCACCAGGTGCCGTACTGGTTGGGCACCGTGCCGCGATCCACCTTGTCTAGGCAGCCGTACTGGCTGCCCGCATCGGATAGCTCGATCTCGTTTTCCTCGCCGTTGACGAAGAAGTGATGGGTGGTGATGCAGAACTCGGCGCAGTTGCCCGGGCTTTGCATGCCGTGACCGGAGATGATGGTGGCGAGCTCCACCTTGGCGGCGTCGTCGGGAATGTCCACCTCGATGGGCTCGAAGCCGTCGTTGTAGTTTTCGTCGAACGGCACGCCAAACGAGTCGAACAGGTAGGTCGTCTCGGTCGGACGAGCGGCCTTTCCCTGGTTGTAAAGGCGGATGTCTAGCTTCACCTCGTAGTCGTTGTCGCTCTGGAAGGCGAAGCGGTGGCTCCCGCCCTCCGATAGTAGCGGCAACAGCCCGCTGACGTCGTGTACCCAGCGGCCCTCGCGGTGGTAGGTGGTGATCCAGCGGCCCACCTCCACCGAGCAATCGTCGGGATTGCCGGGGTCCGGGCACAAGTACACGTACGCCATGTAGTCCCAGGCCGGACAGTCGCCGAGCTCGCCATCGCCGATGCAGCCCATGGTGAGATCGAGCTCCATGCTGTCGAAGCCCGCCATGGTGGTCGCGTCTGGCAGGTCGGCGTCCGTAGGGCTGCCGTCCGAGCCCGCGCCGCCGGGAAACACCGATACCACGGTCGCGTCTTGGCTCTCGAGCCGCGCGTCGCGCTCGGCCTCGAAGTTGTAGTAGATCGCCTCGTTGGCGGCCATGCTGAGATTGGGCGCAAACCAGCCCTCGTCGTCGCTCCAGCGGGTGGGATCGCCGTAGCTGCCGATGTAGCGGATGCGCTGGAACCGATCGATGCCCACGCCCCAACCCGGGCTGGTCATCACGTCGCCGAGCCAACCGGGCAGCGCCCGCGCCCGCTGCGTCACGTAGTGAATGCGACCGAGCCACCAGCTGCGGTCCTCCTCGGTCATGGTGGCGAGCGCCGCGTCCACCTCCTGCCCGAGGCTGGCAAGTGCCGCGTCGATGTCCGCCTGCTCGCTCTGGACCGACATGAAGAAAAAGCGCGTGTTCTTGGGCGCGCTCTCCAGCAGATCGTCCACATCGCGTTCCCATAGCGGCGTGGGCCAGTCGCTGCCCGCGTCTTGGCGAGGCTCGTCCTGGATGAACAGCAGCGCGTCGCAGCCGGTCCAGCGATCTTTCAAGCTATAGTCGCCCTCGGTGGTGGGGAGCGTCAGGTCTGCTGCCACGGCGTACAGCGCGTCGTCGTCGGCCGCATCCTCGAAGGGCCGCGGGGGCAGCCCGAGCAGCTCGCAATCCGAGGTGGGCGCCGCGCCACCGCCCCCGGTCAGACCTTGGCCACCTGCGCCGCCACTGCCCGCGGCGCTGCTTCCCCCCGTGGGGCCAGGTGCGGCGGACTCCGAGTCGGTGCAGGCCAGCATCAGCAGGGCTGCGGTAGCGGGAACAAGGACGGCGGTGATTGAGATTTTGGCATGCATCATGATTCGATCCGCTCAAGACTACGCGAAGCAGGGGCAGATGGCCATGTGAGGACTGAGCGGCGACCTGACCGCTAATGGCCGTGACGGGGTTGCCAGGTTGTTGCTAGCATGCTTGGCAATGAGGGGAAGGGGACGACATGCCCGGCAGCACTAGGTTTTCCGTGAGCCCCACGCCGCCCGAGCTGCGGGCGGTCCGGTTTCCTCATATTCTCGGCACCGTCAAGCCGCTGCGGCACAAAGACGCGGCCCAGCGCATCGCCTTCCTCCAAGGCCGCGGGGGGAGGGCGCCGCGGGGCGTACGTCGGTTCTTGAGCTTCCGGCCGGGCACGCCGAGGCGCGGGGAGCCCTTCGAGGTGGAGGTCAAGGTCCCGCAGCTGGGCGGCGCCAAGGTGTCGCTGGTGACGCTGGCGGTACGGTTTCCCTCGGGCGTGGATCGGGAGCTCAGCTACCGGCCGAAGGGCCGCGAGCGCACCGCGGGGCCGATCCGAATCAGCGGGCTCAACAGCGGTTGCGCAGGCGAGCTGTGCGTCGCGGCGAGGCTGTACCTGTCGGACGGCAGGTGCCTGTCGGACGCCCGGCTGGCCTCGGTGCTGTCGCGCAATCCTTGTCAGCTCGTCGTCACGCCCAAGCTTTGGCTGGTCTCCGGCCGTGCGGGGCGGGTGGAGTACGACTTCGACCGCGAAGAGTACCACTGCCGGGCCTACGGCACCCTCACCAACGGGGGCAGCACGGCGGTCACATTCAACCGATTCCACCTGCGGGTGACAGACGGGGGCATCGACGGGACCGTCGTCGACGAAGCGGGAGGGGAGATAGCCCCCTTCGTCCTTCACCCCGGACAGCCTCTGAGCGCTACCATCGACACGTGGTTCCCCAAGGGCAACCCCGTCTGGGTCAGGTTCTCCAAGCTCTGGGACCTGACCTTTAGCTTCGCCTTCGAGTCGGTCTCTGGGGTCCGGGTCTCTGACCCGGCCGTCTACCTGCCCATGGCCGCGGTGCCCGTCAACATCATCGCCTGCGCGGACTTCACCAACGAGCAGATCCAGGCGGAGCATGACGCGGTCACCGTGGCCACTGAGCTGTTGGAGCAGCGCGACATCACCCTGTACGACCCCAAGTGGCAGGTCCTCGCCTCGGAGCAGGACAAGGGCCGGTTCTGTTTGCTCGAGATAGGCTGGCAGGACGGGGACTACACCTACGGCGAGGGAGGCGATCTGCTCGAGGCAGTGTCCGGCCCCGACCAGGAGCGCCTTGACGTCTTCGTCCCGCAGGGCTTCGAGTATACCGACGACGTTCCGCAGGACAGGAGGGACCTGGGTGGCTTTTCGGTGGTCAACGGCCCGGTACCCAAGGACGACCGCCCCCGCAGCTCCGGCTGCGTCTCGTTGCTCCATGACAGCGATCCGCAGTTCTTCGGCCAGGCCATTGCCCACGAGATAGGCCACTACCTGGGTCTGGAGCACGAGATGGAGGACGAGAACAACCTGATGTACCCCAGCGGGGTCCTCACCCTGACCTGGGACCAGTGGAACACGTTGAGGCAGCACGGAATGGTCAAGGGGTTTCTACCCGGAGTCTGATGCGCACCTGAAAGAGGACGGCTGGTCACTAGTCATGCCACCTGATTACAGGAAGCACTTCAACGAGCCCGCGCTGCGCCGCCCCGCCGACGCCGTCCCCCGCTTCGGCCCAGTGCCGCCCCGGCTGCTGGAGCCTGCGGTGCGCGCGCGCCTTGAGCTCGAGCGCGCCTTCGAGGCTGGCGAGATAGCCCCGGGGATCCGCTGGACCCCCAGCCACCGCAAGGTGTTGTTGGCCATGCTCGACGAGGTCGACTCTCCCAGGGCGGCGAGGTTGCGCGCCCAGGCGGCCCGGTGGGCGGGGCGGTTGAAGTTGGCGGCTGCCATCCCCCGCCTGCGGCGCATCGCGGTAGACCCGGCCGAGGACGTCGCCACCCGTGCGGCGGCGATCCGCTCCTATATCGAGCTCGACAGCCGGGGTGCGACCCGGGCGCTGCCGTCCATTCTGAATGCGCCCGAGGCCACGGTCCGCGGTGTGGCCTATGGGGCCGCGTTGAGAAGCAAGGACCCGAAGCTGCGGCGGGCAGCCCGACAGCGCTTCGACCGGGAGACGAGCCCCGCGGTTCGCAGCATGGTGGCGAGACGATCCGGTGTCGTTAGGCGCGCGGTCACTACCCGGCCCATCAGCCGGTAGACCACGCCAGGTGGAGGTTATCGATGGCTGAGCTGGCGGACTTCACGAGATCCTACTACGGCGTCTCTGAGCGATCCGGCGCGGCCTCCATCCTGGTGATCCTCTTCGACCCGCAACGCCCGGACCACCCCGCCCCCACCAAGGAGGACGTGCAGAGCTTCCTGTTCGGGCCCGACGGCAGGGTCAAGGCCTGGTTCGAGGAGAACTCCGGTGGGAGGTACACCCTTGCCGCTGCCGCGGTGCTGGGCTGGTACCAGGGCGACCACGAGTGGGAGTTTTACTGGCGGGTGGGAGACTACGACCCGACGGCCCTCGACCCGGGCGATCCGCACTACTACGAGACCACGGACGCCAACGGCAACCCTGAGCCGCGCTACCTCGACGACGAGGACTTCTATTGCGGCCACGCCCACGGCGTTGCCGAAGCGGTGCTCAAAGCGGCGGCGGATTTCGACTTCGTGGCGCAGGACGCCGACGGAAACCGCGAGTTGAGCCCGCAAGAGACGGCCGTGGTGATCGTCAAGCCGCAGGTGGACCCCTACGGCACCCAGCGGGGGCTGGCCTCCAGTCAAGTGCCCCACGCGGATTTGCTGGTGGGCGACCCGGACCCGGTGCGGGTCCCCAGGATGGCGGAGATCTACGCCGCCTCTCCCTTCGATGACCACGACCTGGCTGTCTCGGCTCACGAGCTGACTCACCTGCTACTGAACACTCCGGATATGTATGTCGACGATGGCGCCTCGACTCCCCACCTGCCAAGCACCGACCCCCGTCGGGCGGGGGCCTTCACCATCACGGGGGACGGCGGGCACCGCCACCATCTCGATCCCTACAACAAGCTCAAGCTCGGCTGGCTCGACCCCTCGGTGGTCTACAAGTCC
>CAYTYV010000011.1:0-32163 GCA_964441055.1 uncultured Polyangiaceae bacterium
GTAGTCGCCGGAAGGCGAAAGGGACAGCTGTCCGATGGTGCTGCTGCCGAGGTTGTAGACCCGGCGGTAGTGAAAGCGGCCGTGGATCCCGCGGAGCCCCGCCGTTGCCAGCACCGCGCCGAAGCCCGGTGCTACGTAGGCCGGCTGGAACGATGGGTAGAGCTCCTCGTGGGCCTCGATGTCGCGACGGCTGCCGCGCCACATTCCTTGGCTCTCGTAGCGCGACGAGGACAGCGGCAGGCCGCCGCGCTGCTCCAGGCCGCCGTACAGCTCCGCTTGCAGGTGGATCGGCGTCGTCACTCGCACGAGCGCACCGTCGAAGGACCACCAGCCGAGCTCGTCGGCCATGATCTGTCGCCCCGCGCGGAACCCCAGCCAACCGTCGAGCAGGTTGCGGCCCTCGACGTAGCCGTAGACGAGATCTACCGGCATCGGCTCCAGCCCTGGCACGTAGCGGCCCGCGTCGTTGCGGCGGAAGCGGTGCTCGGCGCCCGCGATGCCCCAGTCGGCGTCCAGGCGCATCATCAGCCCGAGGCCGTAGTCGGGCTCGAACGGCTGGTAGCTACCCTGCAGGTGGTGGACGAACAGCCCCATGGTAGTGCCCACCCGCCGACGGCTGAGCATGCGCTCTCCCCAGGGGCTGCGAACCTCGTAGCCCTGTGTGTGGAGCTCGCCGGACACCTCGACGCTGGTCGCCTCGGCCGGACCGGAAGCGGCCAGCAGCGCGGCAACTACGCCCGTTGCCCGCCGCTGCATCACGTACCTGGCGGCGAGCCGTCGTTGGCAGCTTGGACAGCTACCTGGCAGCTCGGATGGATCCCCGCCGTCATGAGCTCGCCATAGTTCCCCGCCGACGCAGGGCCGTCAAGCAGTAGCTACGCCTTGGCCACGCGACCGTCGGCGTTCATGCGGTACTCGTAGGCATCCGCGAGCGCCTTGGCGAAGGTCTCGCGCAGCTCGGCGGGAACCGCCCAATCGAGTCGCATCATCCCCTCGGCCACCTTGTTCTTGATGCGGACCGATTCTTCCTGCTCGAGCAGGCGAACGAGCGCGGGGATCGAGCTAGGGTTTCCCTGCCGGAAAGTGGTCTGTACCGCGTGGAAGCGCACCGTCTCATTGACGTCCTCAAGGTAGACCTCCACGACCTCGCGCACGCGGTCGGCGATGATCTCCTCGAGCGCGGTGATCAGGTTGACCTTGGGCTCGACGTTGCGGATGTACTCCGTGTCGTAGGCCTCCAATAGTCGGCACAGCTCGGCCTCGTAAGCCTCGTCGTCGAGCAGCTCTCGCAGCACCTTCAAGGGCCAGGTGAGGTTCTCGGCCCGCTGGCAAAAGCCCCGCGTGGACTGGACCACGGCCTCGCGCAGCTCGACGACCTCTTCGGGGCTGAGCGCGGCCGGCTGACCGTCATCGGTCTTGGGCTCGCTGCCGTCGGGGCGCTTTCCCGCCGAGCCTTCGCCCACCCGAACAATGCCGTCGAAGGCCAGGGCCTTTTCCTCCTGGTCGGTGATCGACGGGTCGATGCTGAAGGTGAAGCGCTTGAGCAGCACCTCGGCAGCCTGCGGCGTACCGAGCGCGCACAGCCCGCGCAGCGCCTCGTCTCGGTCGTAGGCCTGGGCCCGCTTGTTGGTGGACGTCTTGGCCAAGCCGGCGAGCTTGCGGTCCATCGGCGGCCCGTCCGCGGCGGGCGGGGCCGGCCCTCGCCGGAAGAAATCGAACAACCCCACAGCACCTCCAAAGGGCGCGCAGGATCGCGCCGTTGCTACCCTAGTCCGAGATCTCGAGCTCGGTTGGAAGCTGCACGCTCACGTAGATGGTGAGCATGCTGTTGAAGTGGAACGACTGGTCCTCGCCGTCGACCTGGTCGTCCGGCAAGTCGCCGTCCTCACCGCCGCCGCCCGTATCAAAGCCCGAGGTGTTCCAGGCGAAGGGCAGGGCGCGGAACTCCGTGCCGAAGCCGAGGTACTCGAGCGGGTAGAAGTTGAACCCCATGCCGAAGGTCGGCGCGAAGGCCACGCGATGCTCAAGCTCGAAGCTCTCGGGGCAGCGGCCTTTGGCGCACTCGGAGCGCTCCTGCACGCCCACGATGGCCGGCCCGATGAAGAAGCTCAGGTCGGTGTCCACGAACAGCTCGGAGAACAGCGCGATCTTGCCGCGAAACGGCACGAACACCGCCTGGGGCGCCACCATCCACTGCAGGCGGCCCAGCTGCGAGTCCGCCAGGCAGTCTTCGCCCTCGCGGCACAAGCTCACGGCCGAGCGCTTGCACGGCAGCGAGTAGGGGTTCTCGGTGCAGTTGCGCTGGTCGATCGCCTTTTCCTGCAGCTCGTCGGACAGCGCGGTGTTGTACTGGACGCCGTAGCCAGCGGCCAGGCCCACGCCGAACCAATCGAAGAAGTGGTAGGTGCCCCGCAAGCCGGGCATGATCGTGCGCCTGTACTCGTCCAACAGGGTGAACGAGAGCGTCGGGGCAACCTCGAAGCGCCCCTCGCGGTGCAGCCGCAACCTACGCACGGGCGGTGCACCAGCGAGCGGTCCCGTAATCTGGATTTCCTGCGCTCTAGCTTCGGGTAGCTCGAGCAACAGCGTCGTCGCGCCCGCGACGACGACGAGCAATCCGGTCAGCAATCGCCGCATCATCAATGCCCCTGTCTTTGGCCTGAACGACTTCATGCTTCGTTCGCTCCGCAGCATCGCAGACCCCATCATTTCGGAAGCCTGTATTCCCAGGTGAAGGGCAGGAACACCGAGATGCCCAGCTGCGCCTGAACGTTGTTGGTGAAGCTCCGGTCATCGGCCTCCCAGGTATCCGGGTCCTGGGCGTTGGGTCGGCCGGATCCGTCGAAGCCGGTCTCGATGGCTGGATTCTCGAGCCGGTCGAAGAAGATGTAGTCGCGGATCTCCAACATCGCCGCGATGTAGCGATTGAAGAAGATGCGGATGCCGCCGCCCCCGCCGAAGGTGACCGTCGGCTCGTACTCGAAGGTCCGGTTGTCCGGATCCACCACTGCGATCGGACGGGTGGAGATGGCCCCAACACCGGCCACCAGATAGACGTCGTAGTGGAAGATGAACCAGTCGAACCCGGCGAACTTGCCGTAGGCGGGCACGTAGGTGAAGTTGGCGTTGACGTTCCAGGAGTACTCGGTGATCGGCATGCCGATCCGCGCCGCGCGGCTGGTCTCGAAGTTGAAGTCCGACTCCGAGTTCAGGCCGTGGTAGACGTTGCCGTTGATACCGGCGGCGATCTCGTTCGTGATGTAGTAGTTGACCGCGATCCCTGGCGACGGATGGCTCACGAACTGGTCGTTCATCGTGAGGCCGAAGTAGGGATTGATCTCGAAGCGGCGGGCCCGCAGCGCGTAGATCTGTTGCACCGCGTACATCTCGACCTGAAGCGCCTTGGCCGCCTCGGCATCCCAATCGACCTGCGGACAGCTATCGGGGTCGATTCGGCACAGCTCCTCGAGCCCGGAAGGCTCTTCGCCCGGCAGCTCGTCCTCATCATCCTCGTCGATGATGGGATCCAGCCCCTCTTCTTCGCCCTCTTCGCCCTCTTCGCCTTCGGCACCTTCCGCGCCCGCAGCGTCGTCTCCGGCCGCGGGCGATGGCCCGGCACCGGCTGACAGCGGCACGAGCGTCAACGCCAACGCCATGAGGAGCCCCACGGCAGCCTGGTTTATCGCCATCCTTTTCGCAGCTCCCTTTGTGTCAGCTAACTTCCTGTATTGATTCGGAAAATTAGCATACCGCACAAGTCGGTGGACTATATCACGCGGGATTTCGTCGAAGCAACCCCATTGATGAGCAGGGGACATCCAGGGCCTGTGACGGCGCGGCTTGGCTAGGCCGCCTGAGCCGCATCGTCGCCGGACCCCAACATCGCCTGAACGAACTCTTCCGGCTCGAAGTCTCGTAGATCCTCCGGTCGTTCCCCCACGCCGATGTAGCGCACTGGCAAGTCGTGCTCGGCGCGGATGGCCATGATGATGCCCCCCTTGGCCGTGCCGTCCAGCTTGGTGAGGACGATGCCGGAAAGCGGCAGCGCTTCCTTGAAGGTAGCGGCCTGTTGCAGGGCGTTCTGCCCGTTGGTCGCGTCCACCACCAGCAGGGTCTCGTGCGGAGCGTCGGCCAGAGCCTTGTCTGCGGTGCGCGCGACCTTCTTCAGCTCGTCCATCAGGTTGGCCTTGGTGTGCAGGCGCCCGGCGGTGTCCACCAGGATGTAGTCGACCTGCGCGGCCGCGCCGTGCTCGATGGCATCGTACACGACCGAGGCCGGGTCGGCCCCCTCCTTGCCGCTGAACACCTCGCAGCCCACGCGCTCGCCCCAGATCTGGAGCTGCTGCACCGCGGCCGCGCGGAAGGTGTCGCCCGCTACCAGCAGCACCTTCCGCTCCTGCTTGACGTAGCTCATGGCGATCTTGCCGATGGTCGTGGTCTTGCCCGTGCCGTTGACGCCCACGACCAGCACCACGGTGGGCTGGCCGTGATTGCGGATGCCACCTGCGCCGCCCTCGAGCAGCTCGACGGCGCGCTCGCGCAGCGCTTCCCATACGCGATCGGCATCGCCGATCTCGCCTTTCTCGAGCCGTTCGCGGATGTCGGCCAGCAGCGCCTCGGTGGTCTTCATGCCCACGTCCGAGCCGAGCAGGATCTCCTCGATGTCCTCGACGACGGCGGGATCGATTTCCCTCGCGCCGCCGAACAGCGCCTTGAGCCTGCCGAAAAGCCCGCCCGAGGAGCGGACCTTGGCCAGCCCCTTGCGAAGTCCGCCGATGTCCCAGGCGCGACGGGGCGGCGGGGTGGGCGGCGCCTTTGGCGGCTCGGCCTCCTCTTCTTCTGGCTCCTCCTCGGCGGGCGGCTCGGAAACGGGCGCCTCGTCCTCGTCGGGCGCAGCTGGACGCTCGGGCTCTGGCTCTGGCTCCGGCTCGGCGGGGCGCTTGGGTCGAGGCGAAGGGCGCTCTCGCGCTGGCTTGGCTCGCTCGGCGGGCAGCTTGCGCTGCTTGGGCCGCTCCTCGAGCTTGGGCACCTGGGGCTTGCGCAGCACCAAGAGGCCCACGATGAGCAGAATAATGAGGACCGCGACGACGATGAGAGCGATGGTGGAAACGGGCACGGACTCGGCTCCAAGTGTCGATGCACCAATGGCCAGTGGGGTGTACTGGCATGGTCCCCGCCCGTCAATCGCTCGGCGTTTTTGCCCGCTCGACAGGCTCCATCGCGCGAAGCTGCTGCTCGGTGGTTTCGCCCACATCGCGAGGACCGAAGGCAGCCGCCTCGACGGCCTGGGCCCAGGCCACCAGCTCGGGGTCGCGGGCGCCCGCCTTCCGCACCTGGGCGGGCGTGGGCTCGGGAGGAGCGAAAAAGGGCCCCCCCCGTCGGCGGGCCCAGTCGACGAAGCGGCGCAGGATGTTTCGCCGCCACGTCAGCAGCGCGATGCGCAGGGTGCCCGGGGGCGGTAGGGGCTTGCGCATCGCGGCATGGGTCGGCAGCCGCACCACGAGCTCCGCTGACGGCGGGCGTTCGGCCAGCGTGAAATGGAACTGCCCGCGGGCGTCGGCCGTGCAGCGGACCAAGGGGGAGGCATCTTCGCAACCGGGCGCGGTGGGTTGCACGACCGCGATGGAGGCGCCGCCGAGCGCGCGCCCCTCGTGGGCGTCGACCACGGTGCCCCGCCAGGCGGGGGGAGCTCCGCTCCGCGCCGTCTCGATGACGTGGATACCGGGCGTGAGCCGCGCCGGGGGCTTGGCCTTGTGCGGCAGCGCCCGCGAGCGACGCCAGCTGCCGAGCGCCCAGGCTCCCGCGCCCGCCACGAGCAGGCTGAGCACGAGCTGCCAGGCCAGGCTGCGGGGTGGGGGGGGGACGGAGATGCGCAGCGCAGGCCCCGGCCGCCACCACGGCGAGGCTGGCAAGTAGCGCACCGAGGCGGCGACGGGCTGTCGGCGGCTCGGCAGATTCAGCACCAGCCTGGCCGCGCCTGCCTCGACGGGCGCCGTTCCCGCGCTGCGGCCGCGGTAGACGGCCTCGACCACTCCGCCCGAGACCTTGCCCACGGGCGCCTCTAGCGCGATGGTGGCCACGGGCGGCTCGCCGTCCGTACCGGGCTCGACGGGTCGGACTAGCCGAAGCCGCGCCGTGGCCCGCCGGGTGACCGGTTGGGAGTCTTGGGCGGGCTCCAGCGCCTCGGAGCCGCCGAAGCGCAGCACCAGCACGCCGTGACCGGGCGTTCCCAAAGACGCGCTGGGCAGCTCGAAACGGGCCTTGCCGTCGCCGCCAGTCTGCGCTTGGGCGAGCCGCCTACCTCCCTCGGTCTCGAGCGAGATCGACAGCCCGGCCAGATCGACGTGCGCCTGGGGCTCGGCCGTCGTGAGCACGCCCGTGAGCGCGGTGCTCTGCAGGTCGAGGTCTACGCTCGCCGGTCGGGGATCGAAGCGCAGCCGGGTCGGCAGCCGCGGCGGAGCGGAGCGATCGAAGCCGAGCTCGACACGCGCGGCGCTGTGATAGCGGTCGCCGTCAAACCGCACCTCGAGCCGGCCGCGCGACGAAGGCCTGCGCCAGCGTGCGCAGAACTCGCCCCGCACCGAGGTCTGGAGCCGGACCTCGCGCTCGGTCCGGCTCAGGTCCTGACGCGGCCGATCGCAGCTCGTGGGCAGGCGGGTTGCGAGCTCGGTGGGCAGGGCCACGGCGATGCGGCCCGCCGCGATGGGCGCGCCGCCGTCGTCGCGCAGCCGTCCGCGCAGCACCAGCGAGCCGTCCTCGTCGAAGCGGGCGTGGGCGTGCACGGTCGCCGCGGCGCGGATGCGGACGGGGATCGCAGCGGCAGCCGAGGCCAGGCCCAGCAGCACCAAGGCGGTGGCTAGGCCCCAGAGCGCGGGGCTGCGGCGGCGGCTCAAAACGCCCCCCGCACGTACTGCACCGCTGGCTCGGGCCGCGCGTCGAGGTCCACCGCAACGATGTCGAAGCGCAGCCGCTCGATCGTGGGCTCTCGACAGTAGCGCCGCGACCAGAGCGCCGCGCCCGCCTTCCGCAGCCGCCGCTGCTTGGCAGGGTCGACGCTGTCCAGCGCCCGTTGCCAGGCGCCGCGGCCGCGGGTGCGCACCTCGACGACGGCCACCACGGGGCCGTCGCGGGCGAGAATGTCGATCTCCAGCCGACCCACTCGCACGTTGCGCTCGAGGATGCGCAGCCCGAGTCGCTCGAGGTAGCGCGCGGCTACCTGCTCGGCCGCCGCGCCTCGCTGCGCCCGCAGCGCCGCCTGGGGGGAGGCTCGGCGGCCCGGCGTCTCGCACGGGCGCTTTGCCCTCGGCTCGCACGGGCGCGTTGCCCTCGGAGACTCCCGCGGGGGTTTGGGGGCAGAGGGAGGAGCGAAGCGACGACCGGAGCCCCCAACGTCGAACCTATCGCCGCTCGGCTGCTGCGGCATGTCGGCTGCGGACGGCCCGCCTCAGTCGGTCGGAATCGTACCGCTGCAGTGGCCAGCGTGGTGGCCGAGGACGGTGCCGCACTCGGACTGCGGTGGCGCGTAGAGCGTGCCGTCCTTGATGCAGTAGCGGCCGGAGATCTGCTTGTCGCCGAGGCCGACGTTGGGCCGGATCTCCTCGCAGGTGTAGCCGTCCGGGCACTCGCAGAAGTTGAAGTTCGGATCGGTGCAGTTCTTCACTTCGCGGCCGTTGATCTCGATGGTGTCGCAGATCTCGCCCAGATCCGTGTCGCAGTCGCCGTCCGAGCTGCACGGTGCCTCGGCGGGCCCGCAGCGGCACGAGCAGTACACGGCCGCGTTGTCGTTCGAGTCGGTCTGGCTCGCCTGCCGGTTGCCGCACTGGCTGCACACCTCGGTGATGACGGGGACGTCAGTCCCTGGCAGGTAGCAGCGCCAGTCGAGGCTGGGCGCGGAGCAGACCTGGGCGACGCACACTGGCTGCGCGCAGTTCTGCGGCTCGTCTGCGGGGATGCCCGCGCAGGCGCAGGTGTACGAGCCCGCCGCAGGACAAACCGGGTTGGAGCCGTCGGCCGCGTTTTGGCCCGGGTCGCACGGCACGTCCTGGATGATCCCGGCCTCGGTGCACACCTGCTCGTCGGAGTTGCCGTCGTTGTTCTCGTCCAGCCCCGCGCAGTCGCTGTCGCCCGTGCAGCGCTTGGGCTCGGCCTGGCCTAGCGGACAGCTCACGCGTCCCTGGAAGTGGTTGACCAGGCAGATCCGCGACCGACACTGGAAGGAGCGCGACTCGACGTTCTCCTCTTCGAGCTTGAAGCCGGCAAAGCCCTCCCGATACTCGTCTTCGGGAATACACGGGTCGCCTACACCGCCGCTCGGGCAGCCCATGATGGGTAGGGCCAGCGCGCCGACGGTGATGAGGCCCAGCAGGTCTGAACGGGTCATGAGCGGAGCTCCTCCGACGTTGAGATTCGGCTACCTTACTATTACACCCAGCTCGCGCCAACGCACGAGCCCCAAGCCGGCCCGGGCGTTACGCCAGGCAGCACGCGCACGCTAGCCGAGGCCGGGCGATAGCGTCAACCAGTGCACGCACCTCGGTGGGGCGATCGGCCCGGGATCGCCGCGCACCCGTGGCCTCGGGCCCGCTCGCGGGCGGCGAGGGCGGACCTCCCGCGCAAGCTCGCCGGGGCCGAGTGCCCGCCCGATGAGCCGCCTGCGCCGCCCGAAGCGTCTGATATTGGAGCGGTTGCGCGTCTGCGGTCGGCTATCGACAACGGAGCCGCGAGTCGTCGCCGTCGTGCCGCCGCTCTGGAGCGCTTGACAATCCGCGCGCTCGGTCACTACGATTTCGAAAATACCGATTTTTTCCCGGTTTTTTGCCGAAAGAGGGCCGAAGGATGCGAAGTGTGGCTCGCAGCTTGATGTTGGCGTGTACCGTGCTCCTGTGCGCGAGCATGGCGAGTGCTCAAGGCGGACGGACCATCAACCTCGACGACGAGGAAGAAGCGGTCGTGGTGGACGAGGGTCCGGTGACCGCGGGACAGATGACGGAGGAGGCCGCTCAAGCCAAGCGGCTCTTCGACAAAGAGCACTGGAGTGAGGCGGCGCTGCTGCTCAAAAAGGTCGTCGACGGCGATACTGGCGACGACGAGGGCAACAAGCAGATCGCCCAGTACCACCTGGCCATCGCGCTCTACCGGCTGCGGTTCTACCAGGCGAGCTACGCGATCTTCAGCCGCATCGCGGACAAGCCGAACCACCTGAAGTTCCGCGAGACGCTGCTGTGGCTGGCCAAGCTCGCCACCCAGCTGCCCGAGCCGGCCGACATCATTCACCGGGTCGGTAAGTACAGCAAGGACCAGATCAAGCGCTTCGACAACCCGCAGCAGCGCGAGCTGTACTGGCAGCTCAACTACATGCTCGGTCGCTACAAGTACCGTCAGCGCGAGTTCGAGCAGGCCATCGAGCTGTTCGAGAACGTCGGCCGCGACAGCCCCTACTTCGTCAAGGGCCAGTTCTTCATGGGCATCTCCTACGTGCAGCTACGCCGCTCGGTGCCCGCGGTGCGGGCCTTCCAGCGCATCATCGATGCCATCGACGAGGGCGTGGAGGGCGTCGAGGACGAGGACCGCATGCGGGATCTCGCCAACCTGTCGATGGCCCGGACCTTCTACTCGGCGTCGATTCGGCTCGATCAGAACAACGTGCCGACCATCGACGAGAGGAAGCTCAGCGCCGCGGTCAAGTACTGGAACCTGGTGGACGTGGCCAGCGAGTACTGGCTGGACGCGCTCTTCGAGGAGTCGTGGGCCTACTTCATGGCGGGCGACTACCCGCACGCCTTGGGCAACATCCACACCATCCAGTCGCCCTACTTCCCCAACTCGTTCTACCCCGAGGCGAACATCCTCAAGGCGGTCATCGCCTTCACGGTGTGCGACTACGACAACGCCACCATCGTGGTCGCCAAGTTCCGCAAGAAGTACGAGCCCATCGCCAAGGAGCTCGAGGCGGTGCTGAAGAAGTTCGAGGGCGAGGGGACCGACGAGAAGTTCTTCAAGTTCCTGCTCGAGGTGCGCGACGGTACGGCGCAGCTCTCGGAGGCCGTGGCGCCGATCGTCGAAAACGCGCTGTCCGATCGGCAGCTGCTGCGCAACATCGAGTACGTCCGGGTGCTCGACGAGGAGAGGAAGCGCTTCACCAAGGCCCCCAAGTCCTTCCAGGACTCGCCGGTCGGCGGCGATGTCATCGACAACATGGAGCTGGCCCGTACGCTGGCGGTGCGCAACGCGGGCAAGCTCGCCCGCATGCGCTACCAGCGCAACTTGGACGAGCTCAAGGAGCATCTGCGCAGCGCCCAGAAGATCATCGTCGACATCACCAACGCGCAGCGCAAACAGCTCGACGAGGAGATCATCGCGGGCCAGTTCACCAAGGAGGATGCGCTGGAGTACGGCATGATCAAACCGGACGAGGAGCACGTCATCTGGCCGTTCGACGGCGAGTACTGGCGCGACGAGCTGGGGTTCTACCGGCAAATTGTGTATTCGAACTGCGGCGAGTAGCCACCGTGGGACCCGCCCTGAGGCGGACTGAGGTTCCCCCGAACGAACAGCACCCGGACGAGGCCGACGAAGTCCCTCGTTCCCAAGGGCTGGTAAAGGGACAGCGATGATGAGCAGAAGGACCGATGGGAAGCCGCGCGTGCTGCGCGTGGCCCTGGCCGTGGGCATCGTGGCCGGCCTGGCGGTGGCCATCCCGCAGGCGGGGGCCGCCGAGCAGTGCATCTCGGCCCAAGCCAAGAAGAACCTGGCCGAGTGCCCCACGGGCAAGTTCCAGGCGGACATCAAGAAGAAGCGGCAGGTCAGCTTCTCGAGCGCGCCCGAGCCGCCGACCAAGAAAAAGCGCGATGTGACCAAGCCGGTCAACCCGACGGACATCGCCAAGACCGCCCAGCGCGACGAGCGGCGCGTGCGGCTCAAGGCCCGCTCAAGGCGGCTGCTCATCACCGAGATCGCCAACGTCGAGCAGCTGTACCGGTCCACCCCCCGCAGGTCGGTGGATCGGCCGCAGCTGATGCGGCGGCTGGCCGAGGGCTACGTCGAGCTCGAGTCGGCGGCCTTCCGCGACAAGATCGAGAACCAGGAAGCCGCGCGCAAGTGGAAGAAGAAGAACCCCAAGAAGGCGGCCCGCTACCGCAAGGAAGCCTCCAAGGCCGGTAAGGTTCTCAAGCTGGCGCGCAAGAACGCCATCAAGTACTACCAGAAGCTCAAGAAGCAGTACCCGAAGTGGTGCCAGTTCCCCAACGCCAAGCCGGGGCAGCGGGGCTGCACCGATGAGGTGCTGTACTACCTGGCCTACGAGTACGAGCAGGCGGGCAACCTGTCGAAGGCGCGCGACGTCTACCTCGAGCTCATCGACAACTGGAAGAACTCGCGCTTCATCCCCAACGCCTATCTGGCCTTCGGCGAGCTGTTCTTCAACGAGGCCCAGGCCGACTCCGCCAAGTGGAGCTTGGCCAAGCAGGCCTACGAGAACGTGATCAAGTACCCGCCGCCGGCGAACAAGCTGTGGGGCTATGCCCACTACAAGCTGGCCTACGTCTTCTGGAACACCGAGAAGTTCGACAAGGCCATCGACGAGTTCAAGAAGGTCATCGACTTCGGCACCAAGTACTCCCAGCTGCCCAACGCTGCGGGGCTGGCCGACTCGGCTCGCCGCGACATCATCCCCGTCTACGCCCTCGCGGGCGATCCCGGCAAGGCCTACGGCTTCTTCAAGCCGCTCAGTGGCGACAAGGGCGGGAGCGACAAGAAGACCTTCAAGATGATGGAGGACTTGGGCCAGACCCTGATCGACACGGGCCACTATCCCGAGACCATCATCCTCTACCAGGACCTCAAGAAGCGCAATCGCGGCCACCGAACCTGCTTCTACGAGGCGCAGATCACCAAGTCCACGCTGGCGTCCCAGTCGGGCAACAAGCCCCCGCAGGTGGCGCAGCTCAAGAACCAGCTCGCGGTCTACAAGCAGTTCAAGACCCAGAAGCACCCCCACAAGGCCGCGCTGCGGTGCGCCAACGACACCGCCGCGCTGCTCACCGAGACGGCCATGGCCTGGCACCTCGAGGCGGTCGGCTCTGGCGGCGTGCGCGGCACGGGCGACAAGCAGACCATGTCGTACTCCGAGGAGCTGTACGAGCTGGTGGTCAACAACTTCACCGCGGGCGACTTCAAGGCCTTCAAGTTCCCGCGCATCGTCAAGGAGGACTGGCCGACCATTCCCAAGATCCGCTACGCCATGGCGGACCTGCTCTACTTCCAGAAGAAGTGGGCCAAGTGCGGACCGGCCTTCGACGCGGTGGTGGCCGAGGATCCCAAGGGGCGGAACGCGGCCGAGGCGGCCTTCGCCTCGGTGCTCTGCTACCAGAACGTCTACGCCGAGCAGCACAAGGACGGCTCACACCGTCGCGGTGCGGGGCACATGCCCACCTCGGCCGAGCGCAAGCGGGAAGAGGCCAAGGGCAAGTACGAGCCCAAGCCCTTCAACGATCAGCAGAAGGGCATGATCAAGGCCTTCAACCGCTACATCTGCTACATCAAGCCCCCGGCTCAGCCGAAGAACCAGGACGAGCGCAACGCCCTCGAGCAGTACGTCGAGGTCAAGTACGCCCGGGCGCGCACCTACTTCGAGGCGCAGCACTGGGAGGAGTCGGCCGAAGCCTTCCGCGATGTGGCCATCAACCACCACGAGCAGGACGCGGCCGTCTACGCCGCGCACCTGTATCTCGAGAGCATCAACGTGCTGGCCAGCAAGATCGATAGCCCGCGGACCTCTTGCTACGACAACATGGAGCAGGACGTTCCCAAGTTCATCGAGCTGTTCTGCACGGGCAAGAAGAAGGACGACAACGAGGAGCACTGCGATGTGTTGTTCCGCATCCAGCGGGACATCGAGCGGCTCAAGGCCGAGGAGCTGATCCGCCAGTGCGACGAGGGCGGCGCGAGCGCGATCAAGAAGTGCGAAGAGGGCGCGCAGCTCTACATGGCCATCTGGAAGAAGTACGGCAAGGAGCCGTGCCAGGAGAGCGAGAGCGCCAAGAAGCTCCATCCGTCCTGCCATCGAATGGACGAGGTGCTCTATAACGCCGCCCGCGCCTATCAGGCCGCGCGGCTCATCGCCAAGGCCATCGCCGTACGCACCATCCTGATCAACCCGGACTACCACCTCGACCAGACCGAGGCGGCGCGCAAGGCGGTCTACGAGATCGGCGGCAACTACCAGGCCATCGCGGTCTACGACCTGGCGGCCGAGTGGTACGAGCGCTACGCCAAGGCCCCGCTCGCCAGGTGCAAGAAAGACCCCTGTCCCGATGGCGCCACCGCGCTGTCCGACGCGGTGGTCCTGCGGCTGGGTCTAGGCCAGCACGACCGCGCCATGGCGGATGCCCGGCTGTTCAACGGCAAGTACGGCATGCGCAAGCCGGCCGAGGCGTCGAAGATCGCCTTTGCCATCGCGGCGCACTACGTCCACCGCGAGGACTGGCGCAACGCCGAACGGCAGCTGTCGCGGGCCATGCGGCAGATCGAAAGCAAGGGCGACCTGGACGTGAAGATCCAGGCGCGGGCCATGATGGGGCACATCTACGCCAAGATGGACCGCACCGCCCAGGCCGATCGGTACTACCGCCAGGTGATCGACGCCTGGAAGAATCCCGGCGCCCAAGTCGCCGAGCTCAACAAGCTGGGCGGCAGCGACGAGCAGAAGCTGCGCCGAGTGGCCAAGGTGCTGACCGCGGTAGGCGAGGCGCTCTACCACTTCGCCGAGAAGAAGCGGGTTGCGGCCGAGGCCATCGAGTTCCCCGAGTACACGGGCTCGGGCGAGCGCGACGAGGTCCAGAAGTTCATCGAGGAAAAGGTCAAGAAGTGGATGGAGAAGAAGGCACCCGCCATCCGCGAGGCCGAGGAAGCCTACCTCAAGATCGTCGAGCTCAAGCCATCGCCGCCGCCCAAGTGGGTCATCGCGGCCGGCTCCGCAGTGGGCACGCTGTGGGGTCGCTACGTGGCCGAGTTCCGCGCAGCGCCTTATCCCAAGGGGTGGGACCAGCCGGGCGACAGCCCCTTTGGCGAGCCCGGCAACCCGGACGCTCCGCCGCTGCTCTGGTCCGAGATCCGAGCCCACTACCTGGCCTCGCTGGATGGTGCCAGCGAGAAGGAGAAGCAGAAGGCCAAGGCGGCGTACACGACCTGCTTGAGCTACTCGGTCAAGTACGAGTACTTCGACAAGCATTCCCGTAGCTGCGAGGAGTGGCTGTCGAAGCAGTACCCCGGCGAGTTCCATCTGATCGACGAGTTCCGCGGTTCTCCCACGCGGGTCAACAGCGGGCTCGACGAGCGGGCGCAGGCGCTCGAGATGGACGGCTCACCGATCACCGAGGACACCCGCGCCGCCGAAGCCAAGGCCGAGGAAGCGGCCAAGGGCAAGGAAGACAAGAAGTAGCAACGCGTTGCAGCGAGGGACCGAATCATGAAACTACGGAGAAACTCGGTACTGGCGCTCGGGCTGTTGGGAGCTTCCGTCATGGCCTGCGGGTCCGATCCCGGACCCGGGCCCAAGACGCCACACGGCCCGAAGGATGCCAAGGGTCAACCCATCGCGCAGGAGGCCGCCAACCGCTTCAAGAAAGCGCTCGCCGAGCTGCGCAAGCACGATCAGGCCAACGACTGGACCGATGCCAGCTGCGCCGCGACCGCCAAGCTGTTCGAGGAGGCGGCCGCGGAGCAGAAGGACGAGATGGACAAGACCTTCTTCGAGGCCCGCTACAACGCGGGCGTGGCCTACCAGCGCTGCAAGCAAGAGGCGCAGGCCAAGAAGCTGTTCTCGGCCATCCTGTCCTCCAATCCGCAGTACCACCGAGCTCGCGTGCAGATGGCCCTGTACGACTTCAAAGCCAGCGGCGACGTGGAAAAGGCCGTCATGGAGATGGAGCGGGCCATCAAGGACGCCGAGTTCAAGAACGTCGAGGCGCTCGTCCAGCTCGCCTACCTGCAGATGCATCGGCAGAGCACCAGCGAGGGCGACGACTGCCCCGATGACCTGTGTCGGGCCAAGAAGAACCTGCAGCGCGCCCTGGCCATCAACGACGGCTATATGCCCGCGTTCAACCAGCTCGCCATCTTGTATCTGGAGATGGCCAAGAAGAAGGCGGGCCGCGGTCGTCGGCGGGTCTCGGCGGCGGTGGAGGCCAGAAAGCGCGTGGATACCCAGGCGCTCGAGCTGGCCGCCCTGGTCTGCTCGCAGGCCTTGCGCAAGAACCCGCGCTACGCGCCCGTGCACAACACCTCGGGGCTGATCAGCGCCGAGCTCGGCGACTTGAGCCAGGCGGCGGTGTCGTTTGGCCTCGCGCGCAAGCTCGACGTCAAGTTCTTCGAGGCCCATATGAACTACGCGGCGGTCAACCTGCAGTTCCGGGGCTTCCAGAAGGCCGAGGCGGCTTACCGCGACGCGCTCAAGCTCAAGGATGACTACGAGGCGCGGCTGGGGCTCGCCCTGGCCATTCGCGGCCAGCTCCAGGATCCCTTCGACAAGCGGATCGCCCAGGTCGAGAGCGAGCTGGCGGCCGCCAAGAAGCTCGATCCCGAGCGGCCCGAGACCTACTACAACGAGGCGATCTTCGTTCAGGAGTTCAAGGCCCGCACCAAGCAGGGCAAGGCCGCCGAGCCCATCCTGCTCCAGGCCAAGGGCCTGTTCGAGACCTTCATCCAAAAGGCTGGCGGCGAAGAGGTGTTCGCCGAGGCGGTCAAGCGCGCCAAGGAGCGCGTCGAGGACATCGACACGATGATCGCCTTCGAGCGCGAGGAGGCCAAGCGGCAGAAGGAGCTCGAGGAGATGCGACGCCGCAGGGAGGCCGAGGAGCAGCTCAAGAAGGACAAGAAGTAGGGCGGGGGGCTCGTCCCCCGCCGCTATCGAGCCTGAGCCGTCGAGCTGATCGGCGGGGGACGAGCCCCCGCCCTACGGTGTGATCTGCCGCTGTCGATCCCGAGCGGCGGGGGACAAGCCCTCGCCCTGCGGTGCGACCGGCCTGGTTTCAGCCTGGTTGTACGGCTGAAATCGGATGGCTGAGGGCGTCGCAAACGAGATTTGCGCCCAAAACGGACGAAGCAGGGAACCGACGCCGCAAGCGGTTGTCTGGGCCCTATGTGTCTCCAGGTGCGTTGACTTTGGCATGCGCCACTAGCCGCCAATGCGACGATTGGCGGTTGACGTATGCGAATGTCCGCGGTTACAATGAGACTGTAATTTCGAGGAAAATTGCAGGGAGAGTGTAACCATGAGAACTTCGTTCGTCGCCAAAGGATTGGGAGCGCTTTGCGCGGCTGCCGTCCTGCTCGGATCGCTCAGTGCCTCTGCGGCCGCACGGCTGGTCGAAGAGGGCGATGAGGGCTACGGCTACGAGTTTGCGGACGATCCGCTCACGGCCGGTGGCTTCGGCCCCAACGACGCCACCATTCGGGTTCGTCCCGGGCCCGTGCGACGGACGCTGATTCGCCCGCGTACGTCGTTCGTGCCGGAGATGCTCAAGTCCGTTGAGAACATCTAGGTAGGCGATCGAGCCCGAAGGGAATCGATCGGCTCAAGGCCGCTCGCGAGCTCGAGCGGCAGGAAATACGGTACTCTTATGGCAGGCAAGCAGAACGTAGCGCTGACCTTTGCGCTCTATGAAGGAGGCCAGCTCACTCGACGCGAGACGGTGGTGCAAGACATCGTCAAGGTCGGCCAGGACCCGAAGAGCCATCTGCGGGTCGATGACGAGCAAGCCTCTCGCATGCACGCCGTCGTGGAGGTCGCGTCGACCGAGGACGTGACGCTCATCGACCTCGGCAACGAGGCGGGCACGATGGTCAACGGTGCGCGCGTCAACAAGTGCAAGCTCAATCCCAACGACCAGATCCAGATCGGCGAGACCTTGATCATTCTGGAGAAGGCCGAAGAGCTGGCCGCGGCCGTGCCTGCTGCTGCGGCGGAGGCGGAGCCGGCCCCGAGCCCGAGCGAGGAAGCCGCTGCCGCGCCCGCGCCTTCCGAGCCTGCCCAAGAGGCCAGCCCATCGGCTGAAGGCGCCCAGGCCCAGGCGGCGGTGCCCGTTCCCAGCCCCTTCGGGTCGGGGGGAGGAGCCTCCAATCCCTTCGCGGCCGTGTCGAGCCCGTTCGCGGGCTCGGATCCCTTCGGCGCTCCCGCGGCGCCGTCGGCCCCGGCGGTCCCCGTCGATGCGCCCGAGGGCAGCTACGAGTACCAGGTGATCCAGAGCGGCCCCGATGTGCCTCCGGAAGAGACCGAGCTGCCGGTCAATGCCTGCGAGGTTCGCATCCTGTGGGGACGGAACCTGCTGTCGCTCAGCCACCTCTCGCCGCCGCGCTCGTTCTACGTGGGCGAAGAGGAGGGCAGCAACTACCGCTGCGACTACTTCGTGCCCGAGGAGAAGCTGGGCACGACCCGAGCGCCGCTGGTGCTCGCGGTGGGCAACGGTCCGATCAACGCGGTGATTCTGCCCGGATCCACGGGCACGGTCCAGGTCGCTGGCCAGCCCAAGATGACGCTGCACGACGCCATCCAGGGCGGGTTCGCGCAGCCCTGTCCCGAGCTCTCTGGCGCGCACCAGGTCCAGCTCTCGAGCGGCGGCTCCGTGCGCATGGAGCTCAACGATCTGGTGTTCGAGATCAACGCGGTCCATGCGGGCCGCAAGGCGGTCGCGCCGTTTACCCTGGCGGCGCTGGCGACGGGCGTGATGCTCTACATCGCCATCTCCTTTGCCGGTCACGTGGGGCTTCTGGCGGCCATGGCCATGTTCATGCCGCCGCTCGGGGACACGGACGAGGACTCCATCTCCGACGATCAGCGCTACCTCATCCAGCAGTACCTGGATTCGGCGGCCGAGATCGAGATGGAGGAGAAGGAGACCGAGCAGATCGCCGAAGACGAGGCCGACAACCGGGAAGGAGGTACGGGCACTCGCGCCAAAGGCGAAGAGGGCTCGATGGGCAACCCCAACAGCAACGACACCAACAAGCGCTACGGGGTCAAGGGCCCGCAGGACAACCCCGATCCGCACATCGCCCGGCAGGCCGCGCTGCGCGATGCGGCCGAGTTCGGCATGATCGGGCTGCTCAACTCGGGCGCGGGCGGTGACCCGGATGCGCCCACGGCGCCCTGGGGTCGCGACGACTCGCTCGGCACCGACCCGTTGAGCGCTCGCGGCAACATGTGGGGCGACTCGATCGGCGACGCCTTCGGCGCTGGCGGTCTGGGTCTGAGCGGCATCGGCGAGGGCGGTGGCGGTCGCGGTGAGGGCATCGGGCTCGGCACCATCGGCACCATCGGCCACGGTGCGGGCACGGGCACGGGCCAGGGCTTCGGCTCGGGTCACGGTCGGCTGGGTCGATCCCATAGGGCCCGTCCGCCGCAGGTGCGCATGGGCGCCACCAGCGTCAGCGGCCGGCTTCCGCCAGAGGTCATCCAGCGCATCGTGCGGCAGAACTTCGGGCGCTTCCGGCTCTGCTACGAAAACGGCCTGCGCAACAACCCCAACCTGCAGGGCCGCGTGGTGGTCCGCTTCGTCATCGGCCGCGACGGACGCGTCTCCAACGTGGGCGGTGGCGGTGACCTGCCCGACGGCGGCGTCACCTCCTGCGTGACCCGGGCCTTCTACGGGCTGAGCTTCCCGCAGCCCGAGGGCGGCATCGTGACGGTCAGCTACCCCATCGTGTTCACCCCCGGGGGCTGAGCCTGCCAAGGCGACGGAGGACGCGGCCCGGGCGGTGCTCGGGCCGCGTTTTTTTGTCGTCGGGACATCGGCCAGGCCGGCTGCTGGGCTCCCGGGCCCAGGTCCAGACGCGGACGGCGGCTTGGCGTGCGCCAAGCGGGCGAAATGAGCCTGGACTTCCGCATCCGGCTACGCCTATTCTCGCCACGCTTCGTGTGATCCAATGGTGCCGTCCGCTGCCTTGGTAGAAGAGGGCTGGAGTCGGTTGACGTCGGCTCGGCGGAGGCGTGTTTCCATCGCGGATGGCATCCAGCAGCGGCTTGGTGCGAAAGGTGAGTGGTCGATGAGGTTCAGCACAGCGGCAATGGTAGCGAGCGTGGCCATGATGATCGCCCTAACGATGGGCTGCAGCCGGCATCGGCAGGAGGCGATCATCCTCGCCAACGATGGGGACGCGATCGTTGATCTGGATCCCAACGGCGCCATCTCGAAGTACGAGCAGGCGACCAAGTTGGATCCGGGCAATCACCGCATCTTCTACAAGCTCGCCAGGGCCTACAAAAAGAAGGAGGAGTGGGACAAGACCGCCTCCACCCTGGCTCGGGCGACGGATCTAGCGCCCACCTTCGCCAACTACTGGTTCGAGCGGGGCTTCGCCCTCGAGCAGCAGGCGCGCAAGAAGGCCATCTCCTACGAGGAGTGCAAGGAGCCTTTCAAGAAGTGCATCGAAGCCGATCCCAACAAGGACGAGTGCTACGACCACCTCGCCAACGCCTATCTGTGGACCGATGACGAGCAGAAGGCGCTCATGAACTTCACCAGGGCGATCGAGCACCGCCCCGACAACATCTACTACTACTGGCATCTGGCCGACCTCTACATCAACCTCAACTACCTCAAAGAGGCCGAGCAGGTGCTCAAGGCGGCCAAGCAGATGGCCAAGCCAGGGGACATGCGACTGTTCAACGTCCACCAGCTTCTGGCGACCATCTATCGGGACCACGAGAACTACGATGCGATGGTGGTCGAGCTTGAGGCGGCCAAGGCCCTCGACGTCAAGGGCGAGCATCCCGAGATCCTGTTCAACCTAGGAGCCACGTACGCCAAGCTTCGGCCGCCGCGCAAAGCCGAGGCGCTGCAGATGTTGAAGGGCTTCGTCGCGCGCGCTTGCCGCAGCCGCAAGGGCGAGGCCTACAAGAACGAGTGCGAGCAGGCCATGTCGCTCCAGCAGGCCCTCCGGGGCCCCGGGGGCTAGCCTCTGTCGCCACGCCGCGAGTTGACCTGGGTCTGACCGAGGAGAGGTGCCCGATCGATGGATATTCCGCAGCAGTTGAACGAACTCGAAACCGCACGTGATTGGGAGGGCTTGGCCGAGGCCTTGGAGCAGGCCATCGAAGCGGAGCAGGACGCCGATACGCAGGCGGGGTACCATCTTTGGCTGGGCCGCATCTTGAGGCACAAGCTGTTGCAGGCGGCCCAGGGCTTGCGGCACTTCCAGACGGCCTGGAAGCTCCGGCCCGCGTCGTCCGAGCCCTTGGCCGAGGCGCGGGCGGTCTATTGGGAGCTCGGCAAGCTCAGCATGGTCGAGACGGTGCTCCAGCGCAGTCTGGAGGCCACGCCCGACGGTGCCGACAAGGCTCAGTTGCTGGTGGAGCTGGGGGAGGTGAGCTGCGATCTCGACAAGTACGACGAGGCCGCCGCAGCCTTCCAGCAAGCGGCCAGCATGGAAGGCCCGTTGGCGATGGCTGCCGCGGCTCGTCTGTCCGACCTCAAGGTCGGCGAGGACGACTGGCGGGCGCACGTCGGCGCGCTGGCATCCGAGGCCGAAGGCGTGTCCGATCCGGCCGACAAGGCGCGGTTGCTGCTCCGCGCGGCCCGCGTGGCGCACCGCTTTGGTGCGGACGAGTACGAGCAATTGCTGCTCCTCGCCTACCAGACTGACGTCGACGATCTGCAGGCGACGACCGTGTACGAGGAGTACATGGCCTCGAGCGGCGAGCTGGCGGCGGTGCTCCAGGCCCAGCGGGCGATCCTCGAGCAGGCCGACGAGCAGGACGGGCCACGCTTGGCCTTCCGCTACGGCGTCCGCTGGACCGTGCGGCATCAGAACGTCGATCTGGGTGCCCGGTTGCTCGAGCAGTCCTTTCTCGGCGATCCCGAGAACGACGTGGCCTACACGTATCTGCGGCGGCTGTGGGGATCCCAGGGGGGCGACTGGGAACGCGTGGTCGAGCTGGTCCAGACCGTGGCCGACCGCGCCGACGCTCCGACCTACCTGTTGGCCGAGGCCGGCCGACTGTGTTGGGCAGAGCTTGGCGACGTCGAGCGCGCGCGCCCGTGGTTCGAGCGGCTGACTGCGATCGCGCCCGATCACCCGACCCTGCGCGCCTTCGAGGCCCAGGTCGGCGAGCCCGTCGAGGTCGCCTCGTCGGCGCCCGAGGAGCCGGAAGCCCCTGCGGCGCCCGCCGAGGGCGACGAGCCGGTCGACGCTCAGCAGGAGCTGGATGACGACGCGCCCGAGCCGCTGCAGGACGACGAGGCGGTGGAGGCGGTGGACGAGAGCCTGATCGTGGACGACGAGTCCATGCCCCCGCCTGCTGTCGAGGAGCCTGCTGCCGAGGCCGCGCGCGGCGAGACGGACGAGGACGGGCCTGAGCCCGAGATGGCGGACGAGCCGAGCCCGACAAGTGAGGAAGCGTTGCCAGTCGAGGCGGCCGCGAGCGACGAGGAAGCGGTCGACGAAGAGGCGATCGAGGAGGAGCCGGCCGACGACGAGCCGGCCGACGACGAGCCGGCCGACGAGGAGCCCGCCGACGAGGAGACGGTCGACGAAGAGCCGGTCGAGGCGGCCGCGAGCGACGACGAGCCTGCCGACGACGAGCCGGTCGACGAAGAGCCTGCCGACGAGGAGCCTGCCCGAGAGCAGGACGACGAGCGGGTCGCCCAGCTCATGGCGCAGGCCGAGGAGCAGCTCGGGGCGCGTCGAAACCACGACTACGTGCGCACGCTCGTCGAGATCGCCGAGGCGCTGGTCGCTCCGGAAGAGCAGATCGAGTACTACACCAAGGCGGCCGAGGTCTATCAGCGCTTCTCCAACGCTTCCGAGGCGTCCAAGTGCTTCGAGGCCATCTACAAGCTCGATCCGTCGAACGAGCAGGCGGCCGAGCACCTGCGCAGCTACTACGAGAAGCGGCGCGACTGGGAAAGCCTGATTCGCCTGCTGCGGACCGAGGCGGACAGCTACGAGGACGCCGACCTGCGGCTCGGCAAGCTCGTCGAGATCGCCCAGCTCGCCACCGACCGCATCAAGAAGCTGCCGATGTGCATCGAGCTCTGGAGCGAGGTGCGCGCCGAGGATCCCCAAAACGGCGCCGCCCTGGCCGCGCTGGCCATGTTCTACGAGCGCGCGCGCGACTGGGAGAACCTCTCCGATGTGTTGACCGAGCTGGTCGAGACCACGGTGGACGAGTCCGAGCGGCTCAGGATGCTGGAGAAGCTCGGCCAGATCCAAGGCGACCGGCTCAAGAACGACGAGGCGGCGGCCGAGGCCTGGCGCCAGGTGCTCGAGCTCCAGCCCGGCGATCGCAGGGCTCAGGAGAACCTCAAGAAGAAGCTGCTGGCCCTCGGCCGTTGGGACGACCTCGAGCTGCTCTACGAAGAGAGCGGCAAGTGGGACGAGTTCATTCGCCTGCTCGAGGCGCAGGAGTCCCGCGAAAAGGACTCCGATACCAAGATTCGCCTGCTGCTGAAGGTGGCCGAGCTGTGGGAAACGAAGAAGGACAAGCTCGACCGCGCCGCGCGGGCCTACGAGAAGATCCTGAACATCGACGCGGACCACCTGGCGGCGGCCGAGGCGCTGATCCCCATCTACGCCGACTCGAACAATCCCAAGGGACTGGCGAACGCCATCGAGGTCAAGCTCCGCCACGAAGATGACGGCGAGCAATGCCTCGAGCTGCTGCGACAGGTGGCCGAGCTGTACGAGAGCCGACTGCGCAAGCCCGATATGGCGCTGGATCGGTACCTCCAGGCACTGCGGCTGGCTCCGGCCAACGAGCAGTGCGCCGTCGATGCCGAGCGCGTGGCGGGCGCCACGAGCCAGTGGGAGGCCCTGGTGAGCGCCTACGGGCAGGTGCTGGAGGCGCTGGAGCAGCCCGTGCACGAAGCCGAGCTACGGCTGCGCATGGGACGGGTGCTGCTCGAGGAGCTCGAGCTGGTCGATGACGCGCTGGAGCAGTATCGCGCGGTCTACGAGCTCGATCCGAACAACGGTCCTGCGCTCGACGCGCTCGAGCGGCTCTACCGCGAGACCAAGCGGCATGCCGAGCTGCTGGAGGTGTACCAGAAGCAGCACGATCTGGCTCAGGCGCCCGAGCAACAAGCCCAGGTGCTCTACCGCATCGCCGCGCTGCACGAAGAGGAGCTCGGCGACCCGGCGAGCGCGATTCAGACCTATCGGCAAGCGCTGGAGCTCGATCCGGTCGACCGCCAGGCCCTCGGTGCGCTCGATCGGCTCTACCTCGGGCAAGAGGACTGGCAGGCCTATGCCGACGTGCTGCATCGACGCCTGGAAACCGATCTGGACGAAGCCGAGATCATCGACATCAAGTACCGGCTCGGGCAGACGCTGGACCAACACCTCAACCTGCCCGCTGCCGCGCTGGAGAGCTACCGCGAGATCCTGCTCGTGGATCCCTCGAACGACGCCGGGCGAGAGGCACTCGAGGGGCTGCTGGACCGCCCCGAGCTGAGCGCCGAGGTGGCCCTGATCCTGTCCGAGGTCTACGAGGGGCGCGAGCAATGGGACAAGCTCATCGGGGTCCAGGAGATCCTCGTGGGCGTGGAGTCCGAGCCGGCCGAGCGCGTCGGGCTGCTGCGCAAGATCGCCATGACGGCGGCCGAGCAGCTCGGCGAAATGGAGCGGGCCTTCGACGCGCAGGCACGCGCACTGATGGACCAGCCGGAGAGCGACGAGGTGCGCCTCGAGCTCGAGGAGCTCGCCGAGCGCGGCGAGGCGCAGCCCAAGCTCGCCGAGGTCTTTGCCCAGGTGGCGGACCACCTGGCGGACGCCGATCTCAAACGCGACTACCTGATGCGCTTGGCCGAGCTCCAACAGCAGCTCGGCCAGGTGGACGATGCCGCGGGCAGCTATCGGCGAGTGCTCGAGTTCGATCCCAGCGACGGCGAGGCGCTCGATGCGCTCGAGGCGCTGTTCGCGGCTACGGGCCGCTACGAGGAGCTCATCGGCGTCGTTCGGCGGCGCATCGAGCTGACGACCGACGTGTCCGAGCGCGAGCGGCTCTTCGCGCAGATGGCCACGGTCTACGAGGAGCAGCTAGGCCAACCCGACGAGGCCATTGCTGCCTATTGCGACGTGCTCGCCTTCGACGAG
Source organism: uncultured Polyangiaceae bacterium (assembly GCA_964441055.1). GTDB lineage: Bacteria > Myxococcota_A > Polyangia > Polyangiales > Polyangiaceae > JACQWT01. The sequence goes on from CAYTYV010000011.1 coordinate 24,088, forward strand.
AGCAGCTTGGTAGCGCTGACGGCATTGGACGGGCTGTACAGCCGCCAGAACCGTCACCACGAGCTCGCGGAGAACATCGAGGCCCAGTTGCGCCTGGCCGATGACGAGGAGGCCGAAATCGCCCTGATGCTGCGGCTGAGCGTGCTGCAAGAGACCGAGCTCGGTCAGGTGGAGAGCGCCATCGAGACCTACCGTCAGGTGCTCGAGCGCGATCCCATGAACGAGCAGGCCATCGGGGCCCTGGAGCGGCTCGGGCAGGTGGCGGAGCACGAGGTGGAGATCGCCGAGATCCTGGAGCCGCTGTACCGCGACATCGGCGACCACAACAAACTGCTGGGCGTCTACGAGGTGCAGGTGCGCCGCAGCGACGACCCGGCTCGAAGGGTCGAGCTGCTGCACGAGATGGCCAGGCTGCACGAGGATGCCGCGGGCGATCTGGAGGCCGCCTTCGACACCCTGGCGCGTGCCCTGCAGGTCGATCCGGCCTCGGAGGCCACCCAGGAGGACCTCGATCGACTGGCGCGGGCGACCGACCGCTTCGGCGATCTGGCGCGCGTCTACCAGAAGCAGGCCGAGGCCGAGGAGCAGCCGGAGCTGGCCATCGAGCTGTACACCATCAGCGCGCGTACCTACGAGATCGAGCTGCGCGACCTCGAGAGCGCCATCGGCCACTACCGTCGGATCCTCGAGCTCGATGCTGCCCACCTGCCCGCCATCGAGGCGCTGGAGAACATCTTCCGGGGCGCCGACCGCTACGAGGAGCTGTCGCAGGTGCTGGAGCAAAAAGCCGAGCTGCTCCACGACCTGGACGAGAACAAGGGCGCGTTGCTGCAGGCCGCGCAGATCGAGGAGGACATCCTCGAGCGGCGCGACCAGGCCGTACGCCTCTACCTCAAGGTCCTCGACATCGACGTCGAGGATACGCGGGCGCTGGACGCGCTCATCAAGCTGTACACCGAGCTGCAGAAGTGGCCGGAGCTGCTCGAGGTGTACGCCAAGCGGGTCGAGCTGGTCTTCGACGCCGACGAGCGCAGACGCATCTACTTCCAGATGGGTGCGGTCCACGAAACCGAGATGCAGGACGTGCTCGCGGCCATCGAGGTCTACCAGCGCGTGCTGGAGATCGATCCGGACGACCGGGCTGCGCTCGAGCGACTCGATGCACTCTACCAGCAGGCCGAGGACTGGCCCGAGCTGCTCACCGTGTTGCAGCGCGAGGCCGAGCTGGCCGCCGATCCAGACGAGTCAACGCGCTACCGCTATCGCATCGCCGAGCTGTACGACCGAAAGCTCGACGACGTCAACCATGCCATCGAGCTGTATCGCGAGCTGCTCGCGGACTTCCCCGACCACGCGCCCACGCTCGATGCCCTCGAGGCCTTGATGGCTGGCGACCGCGAGCCGGTGGCGGCTGCCCTGGTCTTGGAGCCCGTCTACAACATGGTCGGCGAGTGGCACAAGCTCAACCGCGTGCTCGAGGTGCAGGTGCAAGCGGCCGACGACGACTACCACCGCGTGGAGCTGCTGCACCGCATCGCCTCCGTGCACGAGGAGATGGTGGGTGATGCGGGCGCGGCCTTCGACACCTACGCTCGGGCGGTATCGATCGATCTGAACAACGAGCAATCGCTGGCCCAGTTCGAGCGGCTGGCCTCGATGGTGGGGCGTTGGCAGGAGCTGGCCCAGCTCTACGACGAGCACATCGACAGCCTGGTCGACGACCCGGTGCGCTTCGGCGAGATCGGCCTGCGGCTGGCGGCCATCTATCAGGAGCAGCTCGAGGACTTCGACAGCGCCATCGGGCGCTATCGGCGGGTGCTGGAGGTCGAGCCGGAAAACCTGATGGCCATCCAAGCGCTGGACGAGCTCTACGAGCACACCGAACGCTACGCGGAGCTGGCGGCCATCCTGGAGCGCGAGGCCGAGCTGGCCGAGGACCCGGACGAGGAGCTTCGCTTCAAGTACCGGCTCGGGCAGGTCCAGCAGGATCATTTGCAGGCCATCCCCGATGCGATTGCCTCCTACGGCGAGGTGCTTCAGCAGATGCCGGAGCACGAGGATGCCGTGACGGCGCTGGAAGGCCTGTTCGCGGAGGGCATCGAGCAGCCGCGGATCGCCGAGATCCTGGAGCCGCACTACGAGGAGCAGCAGCAGTTCGACAACCTGGCGGGCATCATCGAGGCCATCTTGGCGCACACGACCGAGCCCGCCGATAGGCTCACGCAGTACTATCGCCTGGCCGAGCTGCACGAGCAGCGCCTGCTGTCGCCCGACGGCGCCCTGGCGGTGGTCATTCGTGCGCTCCAGGAGCACCCCGCCGATCCGCAGACCCTGGACGAGCTGGAGCGGCTCGGGGCGTTGGTGGACGAGGGCTGGGAGCAGGTGGCCAATGCCTACGCGGACGTGCTGGGCATGCACGCCGACGTGGAGCTGCAAAAGGCCATCGGCAAGCGCTTGGCACGGCTGTTCGAGCAGGAGCTGCAGGACGTCGCCAAGGCCGTCGAGACCTACCAGTACGTGCTCGGCGTGGTTCCGCTGGAGGTCGAGTGCCTGGAGAACCTGGACCGGATCTTCTCCGGCCTCGAGCAGGACGCCGACTTGGCCCAGGTGCTCGAGCAGCGCGTGCAGACCACCGAGGAGCCCTACGAGCTGGTGGAGTACTACAGCCGGCTGGGCGAGATCTACGAGGAGCGGCTCAGCCAGGTCGACGATGCCGTCCGCGTCTATCGGCGCATCTTCGACGAGCTGGAGCCGGCCAATGAGCAGGCTCAGCAAGCGCTCGAGCGGCTGTACGTCCTCAAGGAGGCCTACCCCGAGCTGCTCGGCGTCTACGAGCGGCAGCTCACCGGGGCTCCGGACGACTACGAGGCCGCGGAGATCGCCGCCAAGATGGCGCGGGTGCTCGCCGACCACCTCGGCGATACGGCCCGTGCCGTCGAGACGTGGAAGCGCGTCTTGGAGTTGCGCGGAGAGGACGGCGAGGCGCTGGGTGCCCTGTCCGAGCTGTACGAGCGCACCGAGCAGTGGACCGAGCTGACCGAGGTGCTCGAGCGCCATATGGCGCTGGTCATGGACGACCAGGAGCAGGTGGCGGTGCTGCTGCGCCGCGCTCGGCTGTTCTCGCAGCAGCTCGACCAGGACGACGCTGCGCTCGACGACTACAACCGGGTGCTGGAGATCGACTTCGCCAATGCCGAGGCGCTGTACGCCATCAACGACATCTGGCGTCGGCGGGAAAACACCCAAGAGCTGCTCTACGCGCTGCACCAGACCATCGATCGAGCTGGCCCCAACCTGTTGGCCGAGCACATGGTGGCGCTCTGTCGCGAGGCGGCGACGCTGCATCAGGCCGACGCAGAGCAGGTCTACGAGGCGGTCGAGTGCTGGCGGCAGCTACTCGAGATCGATCCGCGCGACTTCGACGCCTTGGCGCAGCTCGAGACGCTGCTTCGGGCCGAAGACCGTTGGGACGAGGTCGTCGACGTCAAGATGATGCGGGCGCGGGCGCACGCCGACTCGCTGGACCAGGTGCGCGAGTACCTCGAGGTGGCCCACATCTGGGAGCATCAGATCAGCAATCACGACGGCGCCACCCCCGCGCTGGAGGCGGTGCTGCAGATCGATCCGCTGCACGACTACGCCTTTGAGACGCTCGAGAAGCTGCACGTGGCTGCCGAGCGCTGGGAGGCGCTCATCGAGCTGTACCTCGCTCGCATCGAGACCCGCGAGGACGTCAAGGAGCGCACCAAGCTGCTGCGCAAGGTGGCCGAGGTATTCGACCAGCGGCTGGACGACCAGGAGCAGGCCCACGAGGCGCTGCAGACGGCCTTCGAGCTCGACTTCACCGACGAGCTGACGGTGGAGCACCTGGAGAAGGTGACGGCGGCCATCAAGCGCTGGGGCCCGCTGATTCAGTTGGTGCAGGGCTGGCTGGAGGCGCAGGAGGAGCGGGGCGCGCAGATCACCCTCAGCCTGCTGCTGGCCAAGTGGTACGCCGATCTCGGGCACCCCAAGTACGCGCAGGCCTACTACCAGAAGGTCCTGCAGCTCGACCCGTCCAACGTGATGGTGCTCCGCCAGATGGCGGACTTCCACAAGCGCAACGCCCGTTGGCGCGAGCAGGGTCAGATGCTGACCAAGGCCCTGGAGGTCGCCTCCAAGGACAGCGACCGAGCGGCCATCCTGACCGACATGGGCGAGGTGCTCGAGAAGCACCTGAGCGAGCCCGACCAGGGGATCAGTCACTACGAGCGCGCGGTGCAATCTCATCGGCACCACCTGCCTGCGCTCGATGCGCTGGAGCGCGTCTACGGCGACAAGGGCATGACCGCCGAGCTGGCGGAGATCCTGACCTACAAGGCCGAGGCACTCGAGCAGCGCGACGAGCGGGAAGACGTCGCGGCGATCAAGCTCCGCAAGGCCGGCTTGCTCGAGACCGAACTCGGCAGGCCCGAAGAGGCTGCGCAGGTCTACCAGGAGGTGCTCGAGATCGACGCCGCCAACCTGCAGGCCATGCGCGGGCTCGAGCGGGTCCACCAGGCGGCCGAGCAGTGGCCCGCGCTGCTCAGCGTCCTGGAGATGCATCTGGACGTGGTCACCACCGAGCGCGAGCGCATCGAGGTGCTGATGCAGATGGCCGCGCTTCAGGAGGAGCAGTTCCTGAAGGCCGACATGGCGGCATTGCGCCTGGAGCAGGTGGTCGAGGTCGACCCAAACCACGAAGAGGCCTACGTGGCCTTGGCCCGCTGCTACCACCGCCTGCGGCAATGGCTGGATCTCATCGGCTGCTACGAGCGGCACATCGGCGCGACCGAGGACCGCGGCCAGAAGGTCGAGCTGTATACCAAGGTGGCGGAAATCCACGCCGAGCAGCTTCAGGATCAGGAGCGGGCCCTGGATGCCTACCTGAACATCGTCGACCTCGATCCGCAGCACGTGCCCGCGCTCGACGCGCTGGCCAAGCTCTACGAGCGGATGGACGATCCGGCCAACGCCATCGAGTACATGACCCGGGTCGCCGATCTGACGGTGGACGGCGCCCAGCGCGTCGAGGCGTTCTACCGCATCGGCAAGCAGCTCGAGGAGAAGCTGGGTGACCGTGTGGGCGCGCAGGAGCGGCTCCAGCAGGCCCTCGACCTAGACCCCACCCATCTGCCCAGCTTGGCAACCTTGCGGGCCATGGCAGTGGATGAGGGCGATTGGGACCAGGCGGCGCGCTACCTCGACACCGAGCAGGAGCACACCGAGTCGCCCCGTGAGAAGGCGCGCTTGCTCATGGAGCTGGGTCGGTTGCGCGACGAGATGCTCGACCAGCACGCCTCCGCCATCGAGGCCTATCAGGCGGCGTTGCAAGCCGATCCCGATAACGAGGATGCCGCCCTGCCGCTGGCTCGCGAGTTTGCCCAGACCGAGCAGTGGGAGGCGGCCGAGCCGCTGGCGGAGCTACTGGTGCGCAAGAGCGGCAAGCGGGAGCGGCCCGAGCAGATCGATCTCCAGATGCTCTACGGCGGCATCGCCCAGGCGCTCGGCAAGCACGACCAAGCGCTGAAAGCCTACCGGGCCGCCCACAAGCTCGATCTCACCAACCAGGCCGCCATCCGCGGTCTGGCCGAGTGCAACTTCGAGCTGCGCGACTGGGCCGGAGCGCTCACCAACTACCAGAAGGTGTTGACGGCGCTCGGCGAGGAGGACCTCGAAGAGCGGGCCGAGGTCTACTACAAGCTCGGTTGCGTCAAGCGCGAGCAGGGCCAGACCAAGCAGGCCATCAACAACTTCGAAAAGGGGCTGGCGCTCGATCCTGGCCATCGCAACAGTCTCGACGCCCTCGTCGCCATCTACGAGGGTTTGGGCGACTGGTCCCAGGCCTGCATGTACCGCCAGCAGGCGCTCGAGGGCGTGCTGGACGGCGACGAGCGCTTCGAGCTGCTCAAGGTGCTGGCCGACATGTGGGCCGACAAGGTGGGCGACCCCCACCAGGCCCTGGCTGCCTTCGAGCAGGCCAGCGACCTTCGGCCGGACGACCACCTGCTGCAGCACAAGATGCTCCAGCTCTACCAGTCGACGAGCCAGTGGGAGCACGTGGTCGAGACGCTGCAGCGCATCGCCGAGACGGACCCCCAGCCGGCTCGGCGCGCCCGCTACCTGTTCACCATGGCCCAGGCTTACCGCGACAAGCTGGACGACCCGTATCACGCCGCCGAGCTGTTCGACGAGGCCTTGGATCTGAACCCCGAGTACCTCGACGCGTTCAAGCGCGTCGACAAGATCTTCACCAACCTCAAGGATTGGAACAAGCTCGAGCGCGCCTACCGCAAGATGATCCACCGCGTGGCGGGCAAGGGCAACGTCGAGCTCGAGTTCAACCTGTGGCACGCGCTGGGGCTCATCTACCGCGACCGCCTGGGCGAGACGGACAAGGCCATCGACGCCTTCACCGCCGCCGCGGTCATGAAGCCCGAGCACGTGCAGGAGTACCGGATCCTGGCCGAGCTCGCCGAGCAGCACGGTCGGGTGGATGAGGCCTTGGCGGCTCACCGCAAGGCCCTGCAGTACGACTCGATGCAGGTGGACGCCTATCGGGGCATCTACTCCATCTACTTGCAGAAGGAGGCCTACGACGAAGCGTGGTGCGTGGCTGCCACGCTGGCGTTCATCAAGCGCGCCAACGACGAGGAGCAGCGCTTCTACGAGGATTGGCGGCCGCAGGAGCTCCCCAAGGTGAGCTCGCGGCTCAACACGGAGCTGTGGTGGAGCCACGTCTTCCACGAGGACGAGGATCGCTACATCGGCAAGATCTTCGAGTCGGTGGCCCTGTCGGCGCTCAAGGCCAAGCTCGAGGCGCTCAAGGCGAAGAACGAGCTCCCGGTCTTGCCGTCGCAGTTCAAGCAGGATCCGGCGAGCTCGACGGCGACCTTTGCCCGCACCTTCTGGTGGGCGGCCGAGGTGCTGGGGATTCGTGCCCCAGAGCTGTACGCCCGCAGCGACGTGCCGGGTGGCTTGGTGGCGGTGCCATCCGAGCCGCCAGCTTCGGTGGCGGGGCAGGGCGTGCTGAGCGGTCTATCGACGATGGAACGGGCCTTCGTGGTGGGCAGGCACCTGGCCATGTACCGGGGCGAGCACTACATGAAGACGCTCTTCCCCACCGTGACCGAGCTGACCGTGTTGCTGTTCTCCGCCATCCGCTTGGTGGCCCCCGAAACGCCCGCCCCCAAGGAGATCGCGACCCAGGTTGACGCGACCGCGCAGTCCATCCAGCGCCACATCCAGCCCATGCAGCGCGAGCAGCTACGCGTGGTGGTGGGCAAGTTCCTCAAGGAGGGCGCCCGGGCCAACATCAAGCGCTGGGCCCAGTGCGTGGAGACCACGGCGGCGCGAGCGGGGCTGCTGCTATGCGGAGACCTCGACGTGGCCCGCAAGGTCATCGCGGCGCAAGGGCAGCTCCCCGGCGACCTCACGCCTCAGGAGCGCGTCAAGCAGCTCATGCTCTACTCGGTGTCCGAGTCGTACTTCGAGCTGCGGAGCAAGCTGGGCCTGGCCATCAATCCGAACGAAGAGTAGCCGTCCTCGGCCGGAGGGTCGTGCCCCATCGCAGCGGGTCGAAGCTCACCCGCAGGCCGCCGTGCAGCAGGCCATAGGCGGGCGCGTCACCGTCCAGCCGCATACCTACGTGTCCTTCGATGTACGGGCCGAAGCCGAAGCTGGGCAGGGGGTAGAAGTCGCTGCCAATGCCGACGCGCAAAAGATCGAGGCCTGAGTAGCTCTGCTCCTGCGCGGCGGCAGTGGCAAGGCTGTGGCGGTAGGCGAGCCCGTATGAGATCCAGGGGTCGATCGCGATGGCTTGGCTGAGGTGGTAGGCGAAGCTCGCGCCTACGTCGACGCTCCATGCGCTGCAGGCCGCGCACTGCTCGGCGCCCGAGAGCCAACCCGCTCCGCCATCAACGCGCAGCAGCACGTGCCGCGAGATGCCGTAGCCCACCGAGGCGCGCGGCCCCACCCCGAAGTCGGCCGTGGGCAGCCCGGGTAGTGCGGGCACGAGCTCGGCCGATGGCGCGAGAACCGCTATCCCCAGGCCGAGAA
>CAYTYV010000012.1:0-32130 GCA_964441055.1 uncultured Polyangiaceae bacterium
ATGGCGGGAGCTCGCTGCAACTGGGCGCTTGCGTGGCAGCATGTGGAGATGTGGTGAGCCGCGATACGGTATGCGGGAGCCCGTTCAGTCGGCGTGGATGGCGGGGGCACGTGTCGAGGTGAAGCAGGATTTCGGCGGTCGATTTTGCGCAACCACTTTGAGGCGCGAGAGAGGTGCGGAGTGTCGGTCGCGCCGCAGAGGGGTCGTGCGGGGCCGTAGTGGGCACCTCAAGGTCGGCGCGCGGCGCGATATGAATTCGAAGCCGTTTTGGGGCGCGTTCGGGCCTTCTATGGGCGCTCAGCGGGTCCGGGGCTGAGCTCCCTATTTATAGATGCATTGGTTTTTGTCGCCGTTCGTCACTGGCGTTCTCGGGTCTAGGACCCTCGGTGAGGCCCTTTGGCGAAGGGCCAGCGTCGAGCGGACCACCGCCACAGGAGGGACCCCATGAATGACCGCAGCGCTTCCGAACCATCCCGCAGCCACGACCTTGCCCAACCGGAGGACCTTGCTATGCCGAGGGGCTCTTCGGAGAGCGCCGTCGCTGCGCTGGCGCAGGCGCTGGCTCGGGTTGGCGACCCGGAGCTTCTCGTCAGGCTCGAGCGGCTCGTCTCGAGGCGCGGGCAAATGACCGCTGAGCTGCTGGTGCATCTGGGCGAGGTCGACCGCCGCAAGCTGTATCTCGGCGAGGCCTGCTCGTCGATGCACGGCTATTGCACCGCGCGGCTTCACCTTTCTGAGGCGGCTGCCTATCGCCACATCCGCGCCGCTCGGCTGGGCCGTCAGTACCCGCTGTTGCTCGAGCTGGTGGCGGCGGGCGAGATCCATCTGACTGCCGTCTGCCTGCTCTCGCCGCACCTCACCGCGCAGAACCATCGGCAGTTGCTCGAGGCGGCCGTGCACAAGACTAAGCGCGAGGTCGAGCTGCTGATCGCCGAACGCTTCCCCCAGTCCGATGCGCCCTCCGAGCTGCGCAAGCTACCGGGGCCGAGGCGGCGGTCGGATGGGGCTCCAGCCGAGAGGGCAGCGTGCTCCGCAGGCGCTGCGAACCAGGTCCCGAACGACCTTGTGGGAAAAGGGCGAGCCTCCGCAGGCGCTGCGAACCAGGTCCCGAGCGACCCTCTGGGAAAAGGGCCTGGTTCGGCGGCAGCTCGATGGGGCGGCCCCGCAAAATCACGACGCACAAGGCCTGCTTGGTGCTAGGGTGGCGCCGCGCCCGGCCGGGGTGGCGGCCTGATTGGGGGGCCGACGATGGCCTGAGGCGGATGAGGGAGCAGAGCTATGGCAGAGGAGCAACACACGCTGGTGCATCAGATTGCCCATTGGGCGAGCACGACGCCCGACGAGCCGGCCATTCACGAAAAGGACGCCGACGGGGGATGGCGCCGCTACACCTGGGCGGAGTACTGGACCGCCGTGCGGGAGGTCGCCAAGGGGCTCATCGCCCTCGGGCACGAGGTGGGCGACTGCGTGGCCCTGGTGGGCGGCTCTCGCTGCGGCTGGGTGCTGAGCGAGTTCGGCATCATGGCTGCCCGCGGGGTGCCCGCGCCCATCTACCCCAACAACACCGCGGAGCAGACCTCGTACATCGCGCAGCACTCGCGCTCGAAGATCGCCATCGCCGACACGGCCGAGCAGCTCGACAAGTACCGCCAGGGCATCGAGCAGGAGCTGATGAGCGCCGAGCGGCTGATCATCATGGACGAGGCGCCCGACGACGACGAGCGGGTGATGTCGATCGCCGACCTGCAGGCCCTCGGCCGCGAGCAAGACGATGCCGAGATCGACAAACGCCTCGGCGAGCTGACCGACGATGAGACCGCCCTGCTCATCTACACCTCGGGCACGACGGGCGTGCCCAAGGGGGTGGAGCTGTCGCACAGCAACATGCTCGCGCTGTCCGATGCCATGATGGACTGCTTTCCGCTGTTCCGCGAGGGCGTGCCCTTCCGCATCGTGAGCTACCTGCCGCTGTGTCATATCGCCGAGCAGATCGCGACCAACTTCTCGCAGCTTTCCCTGGGCGGACAGGCCTACTTCTGCGGAGACATGACGCAGATCAAGGACTACCTGACCGAGGTTCGCCCGACCATTTTTCTGGGCGTGCCGCGAGTGTGGGAGAAGTTCCAGGGGGTCTTGGAGGCGCGCTTTGCCGAGGCCAAGGGGCTCAAGGGGTGGCTGGCGAGCTGGGCCCGTAAGACCGAGCTTCGCTGCTTTGAAGAAGAGGTGCAGACGGGCCGACCGGTCAACACGCTCGGCCGCCGCATCGCCCGCAAGCTGGTCATCAGCAAGGTGAAGGACGCGCTCGGGCTCGACCAGCTCGCCCTGGCGGTCACGGGTGCAGCGCCCATCTCGCGGGGCACGCTGGAGTTCTTCGCGGCGCTCGGCATCGTCATCTACGAGGTGTACGGCCAGAGCGAGACCACGGGCATCATCACCTCGGCGCGCCATGGCGCCCCGCGCTTCGGCTCCGTCGGCAAGGCCCTCCAGGGCGTCGAGCTCCGCATTGCCGAAGACGGCGAGATCCTGGCCAAGGGACCGACCTGCACGCGCGGCTACCTGCACATGCCCGAGCAGACCGAGGAGCTGTTCGACGCCCACGGCTGGCTGCAGACGGGCGACCTCGGCAGCATGGACGACGAGGGCTACGTGCGCATCACGGGACGGAAAAAGGACATCATCGTCACCGCGGGCGGCAAGAACGTGGCTCCGGCCGAGATGGAAGCCTACATCAACCAGATCCCGGGCGTTGGGCAGGTGGTCGTGGTCGGCGACAAGAAGCCGTACCTTACCGCGCTGGTCACCCTCGACCCCGAGGCGCTGGAAGCCTTGTGCGCTGACGCAGGCGTGCCCGTCCGCTCGCTTGCCGAGGTCGCCCGCGACGAGCGCGTGCTCGACTACCTCATGCGCCGCGTGGAAGAGGACTGCAACGCCAAGGTCGCCCGGTACCAGACCGTCAAGAAGGTGCGCGTGCTCGACGTGGAGTTCTCGATCGAGGGCGGCGAGCTGACCCCCACCATGAAGTCCAAGCGCAACGTGGTGGTCGACAAGTACCAGGGCGAGATCGAGTCGCTCTACGACTGAATCGGCTAGTCGGCCAGCGGCGCGGGCGTGCCCGAGGTGCGCACCCAGAAATCGTAGCGCGGCTGCCCGCCTGGAGGCGTGCGCTGCCGCTTGGCCGCCCGCTTGAAGTCGGCTTTCCAGCCGCTGCCCGCGCGGCTTCCGCAGCGCGAGTCGACGACGGCATAGCTCGCCTGCGAAGCCAGCTCGGCGGCCGCTTGCGGTTCGGTCAAGGGTCGCAGGGGAGGCGGGAAATCGAAGCGCTTCGGTCCGAAGTTGGGCGCGCTCAGCTGGGCCACGCGGTACAGACCCGAGGCGTAGCCCCGTCGGCCGCTGCCGCAGCCCAAGACGAGCGCCAGGCCATAGCCATCGTCGGCCGAGGGCGGCTCGGACGGCATGCGCGCCAGCGTGCCGCTGCCCACGCTCTGGCGGTTCACTGCGCGCCGCAGGGCGAAGTCGTAGAAGATGATGTCGCCCGCCACGGAGTCCCAGCCGCGGCTCGTGGTGGTCCAGAAAAGGTGCGTGACGCCGAGCTCGCGGTACTTGTCGTACACGGCGCGCGGCGAGCCCAGCAGGCTGTAGCTCATGCCGAACTGCCAGGTGGGCCAGTCCGAGACCGAGGTGACGCCGATGCCCAGGTGGATGTGGTTATCGTGCAATAGGACGCGGCCGCGCTTTCCCACCTTCTCGCCGACCCGCGCCCATTTTTCGAACACATCCAAGCGTCGCTCGTAGCGCTTGTTATAGCCGGCCGACAGCAGATCGATGACCTTGCGCGGCGGCGATTGGATCATGGCGTGCGACGGAATGAAGAAGGCATCGCCGCCCCAGACGACCTGGATGCCCACCAGGCCGCAGAGCGCGGTGCGCGTGGGCCAGCGGTTCGAGCGCCATACCCGCACGAGGATCGCCGCGGTGACAGCCGCCATCCACGGCATGATGCCCTGTAGGTAGCGGTCCTGGTGGTGCAGCCAGTACCAGGTGAAGATCCCGAGGTGGGTCCAGAGCGTGAGCAGCCACAGCGGCCGCGTCTTTTTCAGAAGCGGCAGGCAGATCACCGTCAGGGTGAACAGCGATCCGAAGACGGGCACGTCGCCGTGGAAGCGCTTCCAGTCGTGCGGTTCGAAGGAGAACCAGCACAGCTGCCCGCGCGTCTCCCACAGCCCATCCAGGTTGCGCTCTGGCGCCCACGCCTGGTAGTCCTGGTAGCCCCATTGCAGCAGGTAGGTCGCGTCGGCCGTCCAGGGCCGCGGCTCGAAGTACTGGTGCAAGAAGGGGTACATCGGGCTGCCGTACCACCACAGGTTGTGCAGCCAGAACGGTGCGCTGAAGGTCAGGGCCGAGGCCGCCGCTGCCAGGGGGACCAAGAGCACGTTGCGGAGCTCGGCCGACGGCAGCTTGCCGCGCGCGATGCGCACCAGCAGCACCACCGTCCAGACGGCCACCACCAGCACCGCGCCCGGGATGATCAAGGCGGCGATGGTGTATTTCACAAGCGCGGCCCCGGCCAGGGTCATCCCGATCAGCACGGCCAGCCGCGGACTGAGCTCGCGCAGGCTGCGGTGGACCAGGATGAAGGCGGGCACGGTGAACGCCGCCCCGATGTGATCGGCGCCCAGGCTCAACGTCGAGTCGTAGACCAGCACGCCCGGGAAGGCGAGGCGGGCGACCCACACCAGTCGCGCGTCCGCCTCGGGCGCCAGGCGCTTTACCACGGCGGGAATGCCCACCAGCGTGGTCCACAGAAACACCGTGTACTCGATGTGGGCGGCCAGCTCCACGTGGTCGAATAGCCGACCGCCCGGCAGCAGAAAGGCCCAGGCGTAGAGAAAGCTGGTGAAGTGGGGGCGGGTGGCAAAGGTCAGCCCCTCGTCGAAGCGGCGAATGCCGCCGTGGGCGACGAAGTCCTCAGCTAGCCCCATGTGCTTCCAGCGGCTGTCGAACTGGACGTTGTCTGGCGTGATGACGGGCACGTAGATCAGCACCAGGACCAGAAAGCCGAAGGCGAGCAGGGCATAGCCCCAAACCGGAAGCTTGGCGCGCTGGCGTCGCCGCTCGCGCCACTCGCCGAGCTCGTCGCGGACCCAATCGCGCAGCGGACCTAGCCCGACGACGATGGCGAACAGGGGCAGCAGCACGAACAGCTTGGCGTTGTACAGCTGCCCCAGCCCGCAGAAGAACATCAACAGCTCGAAGGCGAACATCCCCAGGGTGAAGCTCACCGCGAGCTGCTCCAGCAGCGGCAAGCGGTGCCCCAACACGCCCGTCACAATGGCGTTGCCCAGCGACAGAAAGCCCAGCGACAGCACCGCACAGCACAGCCAGTAGACCGCGTAGCGCCAGAACAGCCACTCGCCGATGGGATAGTGCCCATCGACCACGTGGCCGAACCAGCCGATGCCGCCGAGCAGCAACAGCGCCAACGCAGCTCGGCGGACGCGTTCGATCCAACGGGTGGGGATGCGGTTCATGCGGGGCTGGGGCGGCGGGCGCGCACGGCGCCGACCGCGAGGGGAAGCTCGCTCCATGTAGCGGCAATCGCCCACCGATTCGAGGATTTCTTCCGACCGCGAGAGCGAGGCCTCGCTCGCATCGCCCGCGCCGATCCGAACGGGTCCGCGAGCGCGCGAATGGCTCGCCAACGGCGCCCACCGCGCTTCGGGCGCTTGGCTCTTGCTTCTGCGTCGCGGTGGCGTACGCTGCGCTCGTGACAAGCTCGTTGTCGCCGCGCTCTTTGCCTGCGCATCGCGGCGCGAAGGCCTGCGATCGGCGCCGCTCCCCCCTTTCTAATTACCGGAATTTACGTAGATTTTCTTGAGAGCTCGCATCGATGACGATCCGCAGTCCAGGGCCTAGCCGCAGCCGCCAGAAAACGGGGGCGACGGGACCGACGGAGGGGGTTGGCCCAGGGCAGTGGCGCCAGCGGCGGCTAGCGGTCGCGATCGGGGCTGCAGAAAGCCGCCGCCCGTGGCAGGGGAGGGGCCAGCCATGAAGGTCGCCATCACGATTGCCGCCTACAACGAAGAGGCGAACCTCGCGCCAGTCGTCGACTCCGCGCGCGAGCACGGGACCGTGATCGTGGTGGACGACGGCTCCTCGGACCGCACCGCCGAGGTCGCTCGGCAGCACGGGGCGCAGGTGATCCGACATCCCGTCAACATGGGTCAGGGCATGGCGGTGTTGACCGGCTTCATTGCCGCGCTGACGGGCGACTACGACGTCGTCATCGCCATGGATGCCGACGGCCAGCACAACCCGGCGGAGATCCCGAAGTTCGTGCAGCGCCTCGCCGAATCGGACGCCCACATCGTGGTGGGCTCCCGCGTGCTCGGCTCGGACTATCGCGGGGCGCCGCTTTTGCGGCGGCTCTTTCTCGGTCCGCTCACCTGGGTCATCAACAAGCTTACCGGCTATCGGATGACGGACTCCATGTGCGGTTTCCGCGCGTATCGGACGCAGGCGTTGCAGCGCGTAGAGCACGTGCTCTTGGACATGTGGGAGCCGCAGTACATGTCGGCCGAGATGTTCATTCGCTTTTCCCGAGCCGGCTTGACCGTCGACGAGGTCCCGGTCACCTTGGCCGATCGGCAGTCGGGGCTGTCCTACAAGGGTACTGCTCGCTATGGATGGGGCATTGCGCGGGCGATTCTCCAAGCGATGCTCAAGGGGAGGTTGTAAGCCGTGCGAGTCGTCAACGTCGTGGTGTGCATCATCGCGCTACTCGCGGTGATCTACACGGTGCGGCTGTTCGCCAAGAACCGCTCGACGGTTCGCTCGACCATGCTGTGGGTGATGATCTGGCTGGCGATCGGCGTCTTCGGCCTGTTTCCGCACCTGCTCGACTCGATCATGGTCCACGCGGCCATGCGCGACCGGCTGTTCTTCGTGGTGCTGGTGGCGGTGTTGATCTTGTATGCCTTTTCGCTGCGGCAGAGCATCGAGGTTGCCGCGCACAAGCGTCGCCTCCATCGCGTCGCACAGGCCTTGGCCGTGTTGCGATACGAGATGGAATACGGCACGGGCGGCGGCCGCTCCGAGCAACGCGCGTCGCCGAGCCGCGAGCGCTCCGTGTCGGTAGAGGACCGTTCTTCGGATGGGTGATGTCATGAACCAGAAGCACATGGTCGAATCGTGGAGCGGCAAGACCGTTCTCATCACGGGAACATGTGGCACCATCGGGCGCGCGCTGTTGCAGAGGCTGCTCGCCACCGAGGTGGGCGAGCTCATCGGGCTCGACGCCAACGAGAGCGCCCTGTTCTTCTTGGAGCAGGCGTATCGGTCCGACGATCGGCTGCGCTTCGTCCTGGGCGATGTGCGCGATCGCGACACCTTGGTGGAGCACACCCGCGGCGTGGACATCATCCTGCACGCGGCCGCCTACAAGCACATCCGCTTCTGCGAGGACTCGCCTCGCGAGGCGGTCATGACCAACATCCACGGCGTGCAGAACATCATCGAGGCGGCCAACGCGAATCGCGTGGCCCGCGTGCTGTTCACCTCGTCCGACAAGGCGGTCAACCCGACCAACGTGATGGGCACCTCCAAGCTCATGGGCGAGCGGCTGATGACGGCGGCCAACGCGTCGGTGCTCGAAGAGGGGCGGGTGTTCGTCTCCAGCCGCTTTGGCAACGTGATGGGCTCGAGCGGCTCGGTGCTGCCGCTGTTCCGCCGCCAGATCGCGGCGGGCGGGCCCGTCACGCTGACCCATGCCGACATGACGCGCTTCGTGATGACCACCGAGGAGGCCGCTCGGCTGGTGACCGACAGCGCGCTGCTGGCGCGGGGCGGCGAGGCCTTCGTGACCAAGATGGCGGTCGTCCGCATCATCGATTTGGCCAAGGTGCTCATCGAGCTTCTGGCGCCGCGCTATGACATCGATCCAGCATCGATCGCCATCGAACAGATCGGCCCACGCCCGGGCGAGAAGATGTACGAGGAGCTTTTGACGAGCGAAGAGATGCGGCGCACGGTGGAGCTGGAGCGCTACTACGTGGTGCTTCCGCCCTTCAAGCATCGCCACCGCGACGTGTCGTACGACTACGAGGGCGTGCGCAAGATGACCACCGATTCGCCGTACAACTCGGCCCGCGAAAAGCCGATGAGCCGCGATGCGCTACGAGAGTATCTGGTGAGCCGCGGACTGCTGGACGAGCCCAGCAAGCAAGACGAGGCGCAATCGTAGCGCGAGCGGTCAGCTCGACGGCGGCTCGCGGCGGCCGAAGCGCGCCGCCTTGGTGGCCAGGGAAAAGGTGCACATCAGTCCCTGGCACAGCATGAGCGAGAGAAAGAGCGTGGACAGCGCCAAGGCGCTCGCCCGAGCAATGCCGTAGTGGGCCAGCACGACGACCAGGGCGGCGTCGCGCGTGCCCGCTCCCAAGACGGAAATCGGCAGCAGGGCGACGAAGGAGGACAGGGCCGAGATGCCCGCCACCTCCCAGTAGCTAAGCTCCAGCCCCAGGCTGAGGCTGAGCAGGTAGTTGGACAGATAGTTGATGGACCAGGCGCACACCGTCAGCAGGACCACGCCCGCGATGGCACCGCCGCTCATGTGGCGCAGTGCCCAGACGAAGCCCTCGCGCGTGGACCGCAGACGCTCTCGAATGGCCGCGGGCACCACCGAGCGCAGCCGCTCGGCCGCTCGATGGTGCGAGGACGCGAGCCAGACGGCGACGAGGACCGTCCCCAACAAGACCACCGCCAGGGCCAGCCACGCGGGCAGGGACGGATCGGCCGCCTTGGGCAGCGCGATGGTGCTGAGGGCGACGGCGGCGACTGCGAACAGGACGGCGATATCGGGGATCCGTTCGAGCAGCACGGTGGCCAGTGCCGAGCCCAGGCTGGCGCCCCAGCGGCGAAGGTGCACCAGCTTGACGAACTCGCCTAGCCGTCCAGGGGTGATGGTGCCCACCAGCGACGCGTAGGCCCAGACGTTGAGCACGGCCACGAAGCCCGGCTTGCCAGTATCGGGTCCCAAGGCGAGCTTCAGTCGTCCCGCTCGCAACAGCAGCGGCGGCAGGCCCATGAGGTAGGCGGCGATGAGAAGCGGGACCGAGGTGCGGGAAAAGGCCGCAATGAGCTCGTCGGTGTCGATGCTGGCGAAAAGCGCGATCAGAATCGCAGGACCGATGAGGCGCACGAGCCAGCGAAAGCGGCTACGCCGCGGCGGCGCCAACGGCTGCGCGGGATGCTCGGACGGGGGGTCGGCAGGCGGCGGCGGGGCTGGGTGGGTCATGGCTGCGGCTTTCGTGCGCGCCGAGTCGACCGCGGTCTCATCCCTTGGGGCTGGGGCGAGCCCCAAGGCCGTGCTTCCAGCTCACCCGCGGCATGACCTTGCTGCGATCGATGCGGTCGCGGTGGTCCAGCACCTTGCGCAGCATGCCCTCGATGACCTGGTCGGACAGCGGATGGGGCTCGAGGCCCAAGGCGAGCAGCTTGGTGTGCGCTGGCTTGTAGTAGTGGTCCTCCAGCTCCTTGCGCGGGTTTTCGATGTGGTCGATCTGCACCGCCAGGCCCATGCCGTCGCCCACGGTCTTCACCCAATTGGCCAGTTGGTTCATCGAATAGGTGTCCACGAACTGGTTCATGATGCGCAGCTCGCCCGCCTCGGGCGGGCTCATCATGGACAGCTCCACGCACTGAATCGTGTCGCGCAAATCGAGAAAGCCCCGTGATTGACCACCCTTGCCGTATACCGTCAGGGGAATGCCCGCCACCGCCTGGACGATGAAGCGGTTCAGCACCGTGCCGAAGATATCATCGTAGTGGAAATGGGGCAGCAGGGCGTCGTCCAGGTCGGCCTCGGCCGTGGACAGCCCGTAGACGGGCCCCTGCATGAGATCCGTCACGCGCAGGCCGAAGGTCCGCACGTAGAACCACAGTAGGTCCGTGTCCAGTACCTTCGTCGTGTGATAGAGACTGCCCGCTTGACGAGGATACAAGAACTTCTGCTTCCGCCCCTTGTGCTCCACCTCCAGCCATCCCTCTTCGATATCGATGTTCGGCGTGCCGTACTCGCCCATCGTGCCGATCTTGACGATGGCGCACTCGGGCGCGTGCTTCATCACCGCCCAGATGACGTTGAGCGTGCTGAGCAGATTGTTCTCCAGCGTCAGTCGCGCCTCGTCGTAGTCGACCATGCCGTAGGGCGCGGCAGGCTGCTCGGCGTAGTGGACGACCGCTTCGGGTTGGAACTGCGCGAATAGCTCCGAAAGGCGGCGAAAGTCCGTCACGTCGAAGACGTGAACCTCGATGTGCTGTCCGCCATGCGCGGCGAAGATCTCGGCGCGCTGGTGGAGGTTGGGCGCCTCGAGGAGCGCCTCGGAGCGCGTCTCCGTGGCCAGGCGCCTCCGAAGGTAGTTGTCGACCACGGCGACCTCGTATCCCTTGGTCGCAAAGGACATCGCCGTAGGCCAGCCCAAGTACCCGTCTCCGCCGAGAACCAAAACGCGCATGCGGAAATCTCCGTCCAGCATCAAGAGCCATCGGCCATCACGCGTGCCCCGTCGCTAGGACGCGGCCGTGGCTGCGGGGCCACCAGATAACGCGCAGAGGATCCCATAGTGCATCCGAAAACTGGCGTCACGGTCTGTTCGACCGCTCGCGGGAGCGCGGGGGGAGGCGCGGCAGGCCAGTCATCGCCGCGCCCCGTTCGGGCTGCCGAGCCCAGCCCCGAGGGCAAGGCGGCTCGCCGAGGCGCCGCCACAGGCGCGGACCCTTGACCGCGCGCCAGCCGACGTCTACACATCCAGCGCCAGTTCCGAGCGACGGTTCGAACGCGCCACTAGCCCGATTCTTCGAGATCCCCACCCGCGCCGAGCACCGCGAGTATCATGAGCAGTGACGCCCGTGACCGTCTTGCTCGCTGGCCCAGAGCACAGCGGTGGCTGGGGTGGGCGCGGCACCACGTCGCGCCGCTATGCGTGTGGCTCCTGCCCGTGCTCACGCTCGTTGTGGCGCTCTATCCGCACGCGCCGAAGCTGGACGACCATGTCGTCAAGGCGCACGGGGCTTGGTACGACGCGATAGGCCACATGTACGTGTCCTGGGAGCGCTTCCGCGCCCTCACCTTTCAAACGGACTTCTTCGACTTCCTTTGGTTTCACCCGTACGCGAACACGGGCACCTTCAACGAGCCGTCGGTGGCCCAGGGGCTGCTGTTCGGGCTCTTCAATTCGTTCATCGCCGCGGAGCCGCTCGCCTTCAACGTGGCGATGATCGCCATTCTGGTGCTCAATCTCGTCGCCTGCTACTTGCTGTTGCGGGACATCGTCGACCATCGCTGGATCGCGATGGTGTTCGCCCACGTGGGGGCATTCTCGCCCTTTGCGTGGACGCGGTACGCGCACCCCTCCAATACGGTCATCTTCTTCGGCATCTTGGGGCTGCTGTTTCTTCGCCTCGCGGCCAGGGACGGGCGCTGGCGCTGGTGCATCCTCGCGCCCCTGATGTTCGTCCTGCAGTTCTACTCCACGCTGTACGTGGGGATGTTCTTCGCGTTTGTTCTCGGCTTGTACCTGCCGTGGACGCTGGGTCGAGCCAGCGTCAACAAGGTATTCACGCGCGTGCTGGTGCGCATGGCCTTGGCCGCCGCGCTGATGCTGCCGTCGGTGTACTATCTCTATCAGGCGTACTCGATGCCCGTCGAGCAGCTCGGGGAGCCGAACACGTATCACTACGTGTGCAAGAAGTTCCCCAAGGGCGTGAACGATATCATGAACAAGGAGTCGCTGGACTGCCACCTGCGTCTGCTCGGCAAGGAGGTCAACTGGCGGGAGTGTCGTCCCGAGATGTACCCGGGACGGCTGGCCGTGTGGGGCGGATTGGTCGGTCTGCTGGCGGCCATCGTGGCGGCGTCGCGCGTGCCGCGCGAGTCGTTGCTGCGCTCGGCGCTGCGTTGGGGCGCGGTGTTGATCGGGCTCAAGCTGGCCTTCTATTGGGACAAGACGCTGCCGCTGCACGTCGGCATTTGGATCGCGCTGCTCGTGCCAGGCAAGAAACCCGGGGGCTCGGTGGGCCTGCGCGGCGAGATCGCCGTTCCGCTCGCGTGCTTGCTGCTGATCCTCGATATCGCGGTAAACCCCACGGTCGCCTTCTACCGCTTCAAGCTGCAGAGCATCTTCTACTACATCTTCGAGCACGTGCCAGGCGCGCCCGGCTTGCGCTCCGAGTACCGCATCGTGGTGCTGGTGCCCGTGTTCCTCGCCATCATCGGGGCCTGGGGAGCGAAGCAGATCATTACGGTGCTGGAAAACCACCGACATCGCTTCATTGCGGCAGGCGCGCTGTTGGCGCTGTCGGGCGTTGCCGTGGTGACGTCCCTGCCCAGTTGGCAGACCTATGCGGCGATACCCAGCTCGACCCGGCTCTCGCCCGTGCTACGGGCGGCGCGAGACCTTCCGGCCGACGCGGTGATGTCCGTGATAGGCGCATCCGGTACGCGCATACGCCGCGAGAAGCACTCGGAGGACGGCTACAGCGTCGCGTACGCCATGTTCCATCGCCATCGGCAGGTCTCGGGGCGGGCCACGCACCGAAGCCCCGCCGCGAGGGCGATTTCCACCGCGGTAAAGCTCGATGCGGAGCGGCTGCTGTGGACGGCTCGGGTGGCGCGGCTATTCGGGACCAGCCATCTCATCGTCGACTGGCACCGCGGCCGCGCGCCTGCGGAAAAGCGTCTCGTCGAGATGCTGAAGCCGGTTCCGACGGCCAAGCTCCTGGTGCGAAGCCGCCACATGGCGCTGGTCGAGCTGGGCGACATGCCTGAGGTCGCCCGCGGTCCGGTCGCCGATCTCGACCCGCCCGGTCGGGAGCTCCGCCCCGTGGCGGCTTCGGCAAGCGATGGAGCCAAGGCCGCCGACCACGTGGCCGACGGGAACGTGCGCACGGTATGGTCTACGGGGCGGCCGCAGCAGGCCGACGACTGGATCGCCATCTCGTTCGACGAGCCCGCGACCATCCTCGGGCTGGGCTACACGCCAGGGCTGCAGACGGCGACCTTGCCCTTTGCCTTCGCCGTCGAGGTGAAAAAGGGCGACGATTGGGTGGAGGTGGGGCGCAAGGAGCGCTGGGAGGTCCCGCAGAGCTTGGTCGACAAACCGCGCAGCGGTCGACTGGTCGTGTCATTCGAGCCGGTCGAGACCACGGCCGTACGCGTTCGCCTGGTTGACGGCTCGCCCTGGCCGCTCACCGTGGCCGAGATGGTTGGCTTCGCGCCGCCATAACCTAACTCGCGGCCGTTGTGGTAGAACGATAGGCGTGAAGGGAATCGTCCTTGCTGGCGGGACGGGCACGCGGCTGGACCCGCTTACCCGGGTCACCTCCAAGCAGCTGCTGCCCGTCTACGACAAGCCCATGATCTACTACCCGCTCTCGGTGCTCATGCTGGCCGAGATCCGGGACATCCTGCTCATCGCCACGCCCGAGAGCTTACCCGCCTTTCGGCGGCTGCTGGGCAGCGGGCAGCAGCTCGGATTGCGGCTGGACTACGCCGAGCAGCTTCGACCCCGCGGCCTGGCCGAGGCCTTCCTCATCGGCCGCGAGTTCGTCGGCACGGACGAGGTCTGTCTGATTCTGGGCGACAACATCTTCTACGGAGCCGGCCTGACCGAGCTTTTGGCTCGAGCGCGGGCAGAGCTCGACGGCGCGGTGCTGTTCGGCTCCCGCGTCGAGCAGCCCGAGCGCTATGGCGTGGTCGAGCTCGGTCCTGGCGGCGAGCTTTTGGGCATCGAGGAAAAGCCCCGCCGTCCCAAGAGCCCCATCGCCGTCACCGGGCTCTACTTCTACGACAATGCGGTGCTGGACATTGCCGCGGGGCTTGTGCCGTCGCCGCGCGGCGAGCTCGAGATCTCCGAGGTCAATAGTGCCTACATCGCTCAGGGGCGCGCTCGGCTGGAGATCTTGGGGCGCGGCATGGCTTGGCTCGATACGGGTACCCACGACGACCTGCTCGAGGCCGGGCAGTTCGTGGCGGCGCTCGAGCGGCGGCAGAGCACCGCCATTGCCTGCCTCGAGGAGATCGCCTACCGCATGGGATACATCGACGCGAGCGGGCTGCGCGCCCTTTCCCGAGCGGCGGGCGACAGCCAGTACGGCCGCTACCTGGCGGGCTTGGTGGCGGAGCTGGACGCCTGAAAGGAGTGGGGACATGGAGGTCGAGGACCTGGCCTTGGACGGGCTGAAGCTCATCCGGCCTCGGCTCATCCGCGACCATCGGGGCTTCTTGCTCGAGGCCTACCACGCCGAGCGCTACGCCCTGGCTGGCATCACGACGAGCTTCGTGCAAGACAACGTGTCGCATTCGGTGCGGGGCACGGTGCGCGGCCTGCATTACCAATTGGGCCCTGGGCAGGCCAAGCTGGTCCAGGCGGTTGCGGGACGGGTGTTCGACGTGGCCGTCGACATCCGCCCGAGCTCGCCCACCTTCGGCAAGTGGCAGGGCGTCGTGCTGGACGGTGAGCAGCAGAACCAGCTCTTCGTTCCGGTCGGCTTTGCCCACGGCCTATGCGTGCTGAGCGAGCGGGCCACGGTGCTTTACCGGATGAGCCGCTATTACCGCGCCGAGGCCGAGCGCGGCTTTCGCTGGGACGACCCCGAGGTCGGGGTGGACTGGCCCATAGGCGATCCCGTGCTGTCGGACCGCGATCGAGAGGCCGAGCCCTTTGCCGCTCTGCGGCGGCGACTACAGCGGTGAGTGTTGCGGTGAAGCTGTGGCTGACCGGAGCGGCGGGGATGCTCGGTAGGGCAATGGCCCGAGAGCTAGAGCGCCGCGCCGTGTCCTTCGAGGCGACCGACCGCGAGCTCGACATCGCCGAGGCGGCCGCCGTGAACCGCTTTGCCGCGGCTCGCAGGTTCACGCACATCGTCAACTGCGCGGCCTACACCCAGGTCGACAAGGCCGAGTCCGAGACGGAAGCGGCCTTCGCGGTCAACGCCGAAGGCGCGGCCAATCTCGGACGCGCGGCGCGGGCAACGGGCGCGAGTCTCGTCCATTTGTCCACCGACTACGTGTTCGACGGTCGAGCGCGGCAGCCCTACGGCGAGGACGCCCGTCCTGCGCCGCTCGGGGTCTACGGTCGCAGCAAGCTCGCGGGCGAGCGGCGCGTGCTCGAGACCATCGAGGCGGCCGAGCAGGGCGGGCGCCGCGTCTACGTGCTGCGGAGCTCGTGGCTGTTCGGCGAGGCAGGGGCGAGCTTCACGGTCAAGGTGCTCGAGCGGGTAGCGCGCTTTTCGCGTCCCCAAGTGGTGGCCGACCAGCACGGCCGTCCCACCTATGCGGCGGATCTCGCCAGGGCGGCCCTGGATTTGGCGGGCCTGTCGGCGGACGGGGCTCGGCAGCCCGCGAGCTCGGGCGTGGTTCACTTTGCCAATCGGGGCATCACCACCTGGTACGATCTAGCGCAGCGCGTGCTCGAGCGCGCGCGGGCCTTGGGCTTTGCCGTAAAGGCCGAGGCGATCGAGCCGATGCCCATGGCCGAGGCGGGGCAGGTGGCGCTGAGGCCAGCCTACTCGGCGCTCGATACCGCTCGCTTCGAGGCCGCGGTGGGCGAGGCGCCGCGGCCCTGGCAAGCCGCGCTGGACGAGCACCTGCAACGGCTATTGGCGGCCCGCCAAGGTTAAGGTTGAGGAGATGGACACCGTGAGAAAGCTCGAGAGCGTGCTGGTGACCGGGGGCTGTGGCTTCATGGGCTCGGCCTTCATCCGCTACCTGCTCGGCCGCCCCGCGCCGCCGCGCTCGGTGCTGAACCTCGACGCGCTCACCTATGCGGGCCATCCGGACAACGTCGGTGATGCTTCACGCGATCCGCGCTACCGCTTCGTCCGCGGCGACATCGCCGATGGCGAGCTGGTCCGCGAGCTATGCCGCGAGCACGAGGTGGACGCCATCGTGCACTTCGCCGCCGAGACCCACGTCGACCGCAGCATCCTCGGGCCGCGCGCTTTCGTGCAGACCAACGTGGTGGGCACCGTCGAGCTACTGGAGGTGCTGCGAGAGCTGCCGCACATCCATTTGCACCACGTCTCCACCGACGAGGTCTTTGGCTCGCTCGGCCCCGCAGGCCGCTTCGGTGAGCAGAGCCCCTATCGGCCTAGCTCGCCCTATGCTGCCTCCAAGGCCGCCTCGGACCACTTCGTGCGGGCCTATGCCACTACCTACGGCATCTCCATCACCGTATCGAGCTCTGGCAATAACTACGGGCCCTATCAGCATCCCGAGAAACTGGTGCCATTGATGCTGCTGCGCATGCTCGAGGGCCAGCCGCTGCCGATCTACGGCGATGGATCCAACGTGCGCGATTGGCTCTACGTCGACGATCACGCCGAGGCGGTGTGGCTCATCCTTACGCGCGGCCGCTCGGGCGAGAGCTACAACATTGGCGGCGGGGGCGAGCAGAGTAACCTCGCGCTGCTCGCGCAGCTCATCGAGGCCGTGGCCGAGCTCAGCGACCGGGATGCGAAGGCGCTCGAGAGGCTCATCCGCTTCGTGCCCGATCGGCCAGGCCACGACCAGCGCTACGCCCTCGATGCGGGCAAGCTCGCGGCCGAGCTAGGCTGGTCGCGGCGCCACGACCTCGGCCGCGGGCTGCGCGCCACGGTGCGCTGGTACCTGGATAGCCCCGCGTGGATCGCCCGCGTCCGCGACGGCGCCTACCCCGCCTGGCTGGAGCAGAGCGACGCCCTAGGCCGAGGCTAGCCGTCCTTTTTTTCGGCGATCGGCGGAGGGGCGAGCTGCCAGGCCACGAAGCCGCCGAGCACCAGCGCCAGATAGATCACGGTGAACACCAAGATGCCGAAGGCCACGCCTTCGGCTGCCAGCAGCCCGATGGCGGGAAAGGCCAGCGCCAGAAACAGCTCGCGCACGCCCACGCCCGCCACCGAGATGGGCAGCAGGCTGAGCAAGCTGGTGATGGCCAGCATGCACATGACGTCGAAGAAGGACAGCGCCAGCCCCAGCGACTGGCCCATGAGCCAGCCTTGCAGGTAGTTGGTCATGAAGGCCGCCGCGGTGATGGGAATGGTGAGGAGCAGTCCTCGGCCCACCTGAGCCCGCAGCGCCGCCAGGAAGCGCTCCAGCCCGCCCGCGTGCCGTTCGCGGGCCAGGCGCGCGTAGACCCTGCCCATGAGCCGTTCGGCCAGCCCGGGAACGAATAGCAGCAACGGGGCCAGCGCGGTGACCGCCACGCCCAACCAAGTCACCGTGGCGATCTGTCCGGTCAGGATGGTGGCGAAGTGGGCGATGCCCACGGCCACGAAGCCGAGCAGCACGTAGATGTCGCAGAAGCGGTCCATGGCGATGACCGCCAGACCCTCGGCGTAGGGCACCTTTAGGTCGTGCCGCATGTACTGGACGCGCAGGACATCGCCCACCCGTCCAGGCGTCAGCATGCCCAGGTACAGGGTGGCCATGAAGGCCTTCCAGGCGCGCCCGAGCGAATAGCGATAGCCGCGCGTGCCGAGCAGGATGCGCCAGCGGAGCACTTTGCAGTGCACGCTCACGGCGTTGAGCGCCAGGGCCAGGAGCAATGGCAAGGCTTCGACGCGCGCGAGCGTGTCGAGCAGGGCGGCGCGGTTGTCGATGCGCAGCACCACCAGGACCAGCAAGGCCGGTCCCAGCAGCCGGATGCCCGTTTTGAGCAGTCTGCGCCGCACGGCGAACGCTTATCACGGCCCATCGATTCAAGCCAGCGATGCGTGGCCGCGGCGCGAGCGCGGCCGATAACCATCCCGTTGGTGCTGTCAACGGCTTGATCGGCAGGATGCGAGATCCATGTTGACGACAAGACGCCACAACCGCCGTGGCGCAAAGCTCACAGGAGGTGCAATCATGTTGACCCTACGGACACCGACCAACAGGCTATTCCGATTCCACCCGTGGTTCGACGACCTCATCAGCGTGGACCGCGAGACGAGCAAAGGCGAGCTCAAGCGCTTCCGACCCGCCGTCGATATCGAGGAGGACGAGTCCCGCTTCACCATCCAGGCCGATCTGCCAGGCGTTAGGGAAGAGGACATCGAGATCACCGTGCACGAGGGCACGCTGGTGCTCTCGGGCAAGCGCGAGCACTCCAAGGAGGAGGAGCGCGACGGCAGCATCTACCGCGAGCGGCGTGTCGGCACGTTCTGCCGCCAGTTCCGACTCGGCTCGCACGTCGCGCAGGACGGGATCGAAGCGAGCTACAACGACGGCGTGCTGACCGTGGTCCTGCCCAAGAAGCAGGAAGTGCTACCTCGCCAGATCCCGATTTCCGCGAAAGCCTGATGACGCCCCTGGGGCCTGAGCGCGCTCAGCGCCGCGCGGACGGCTGGGTCCAGAACCCGCCGTAGCGCGGCGCTTGACCGGGGCCCGAGTAGTCCACCCAGTAGGTCCAGCGCTCGCGGACGTCCAGATGCACGAAGGACGAGTTCGGGTAGTAGCCCACGCCCACCTTGGAGAAGGTCTTGAGGTAGTCGCGCAAGGCCGCGTTGGGCACGCCTACAATGGAAAAGTCGATGGCTTGCCCGCGGCGGTGGCGCGAGCCCGCCGAGGCCCCCTCCGCGCGGTAGCCACTGACCACCTGGATGGGGCGGCCTCCGAAGGTGTCGCTCGTCTTGGTCACCAAGGAGATGAGGCGACGAGACAGCTTGATCTCTCGGCCGTCGGAGGTGGCCAGCATCTTGGCGAAGGCCTTGCGCGCCGCGGGCAGCACGCGGCCGCCTTTGCCGATCACGTAGCCCTGCCAGCGCTCGTCGTGGCGCACCAGGGTCACGTAGCCACGACGCCACGCGGGCTTGCGGTAGCGGTGCCAGGAAGGCTCTTTTTTGCGCCTCGCGGTCGCTGTCTTTTTCGAACGCGGGGCCTTGGGGGCCTTGGAGGAGCGCGCACTCGCGCGGTACTGAGCCCGAGCGCGGCTGCCGTCGCGGTCGTCGACGGTGGGGATGACCAGCTTCTGGCCCGGTCGGATGGGCTCGCCGTGCCGCAGGCCGTTGGCGCCGCGAAGGGCGGCAGAGCGGACGCCGTAGCGCTGGGCGATGGAGCTCAGGCACTGGCCCCGACGCACGGTGTGCACGCGCAGTGGCTTGGTCCCTGACGCGCCCGAAGGTCGGCTGTCCGCCCGACCGGAGGACGGCGACGCGGCCTCGGCTCGTCTTCTTCGATCCGCGCGCGTGCGGCTGCCGCTCGGATCGTCTCGCGGCGGGATGACCAGCCGCTGGCCCGGTCGGATGGGCTTGCCGCGCTCGAGATCGTTGGCGTGGCGGATGGCCTCCACGGTCACGTTGTAGCGCCTGGCGATCATGCCCAGGTGCTGGCCCTTGTACACCTTGTGGATGCGCGGCTTGCTGCGGCTGGCGGCGTGCACCTCGGCTGGCGGCGCCGCGAGCAGCAGCGCCCCTACCAATGCCAGCAGCAAGGGGATGACGCGAACCATGAGGGGCTGGGCCGTGGCCCGAGCTCGGACGACGAAAGCGTCTCGCCGAGCCGGGAAAGAGGAGTATCGGCAGATGTAGCACGCGGCTCCAGCGCTGCCAGCCGCTTTCGGCTGAGGGCTGCAAGGTGGTGGAATCGAAAAACAAAGCCAGCGCTCCCGAGGGCCGCATGACGGATTGCAGCCCGCTTCGGGCGCCGCTAGAGCAGTCGTCATGAGCAAGGTCTACCTCGTGGCGGGACGAGCGACAGACTCGCCCGAGCAGAAGGACGCCCAGGTCAAGGCCCTGTGGCAGGCCGCTCGCTTCGACGAGCTTTTCGATCAGCGCGATCTGACCGCGCTCAAGCTTCACGTGGGCGAGCCTGGCACCCCGACCTTTGTCTCGCCTGCGCTTGCCGCCTCGCTGGTCCGCTGCATCTCGGCTACCGGGGCCAAGCCCTTTCTGACCGATACGGTGGTGCTCTATCGCAGCCCGCGGGACAACGCGATCACCCACGAGGAGGTCGCTCGCCAGCACGGCTTTGGCGTCGAGGCCATGGGCGCGCCCTTCGTGGGGGCCGATGGCCTGAACGGAACCGACGAGACCGAGCTGCCCGTTGGCGGACGGCACTTCGACAAGGTCGCCATCGCTTCGACCATCGTGCAGGCCCGCAGCCTGCTGGTGCTCAGCCACGCCACGGGCCATCTGGGCACGGGCTTTGGCGGCGCGCTCAAGAACCTGGGCATGGGCTGCTGCTCCAAGAAGGCCAAGCTTCGGCAACACCACGGTCAGGAGCCGCGCGTTCGGTCCGAAAAATGCACTGCCTGCGGCACCTGCGCCGATTGGTGTCCGGCCGACGCCATCACCGTCGAGGACTCCGCCCGCATCGATTCGGAGGTCTGCATCGGCTGCGGCGAGTGCGTGGCGGTCTGTCTGGACGGCGCCGTGGCCTTTGACTGGGGCATCATGGGCAGCCAGCTCCAGGAGCGAATCGTCGAGCACGCTGCCGCCATCGTGCGCCGCAAGCCGGGCCGCATCGGCTACGTTACGGTGGCGCAGAACATCACCAAGGACTGCGATTGCATGGGGCGCAAGCAGAAGCCCGTGGTCGAGGACATCGGCATCCTCGGCTCGCGCGATCCCGTGGCCCTCGACCAGGCGGTGATGGACCTCGTTCGAGAGCGGGCGGGTGCTACAATAGAGTCGATGACCTACCCCAAGGTCGACGGCTCCGTACAGCTACGCTACGCCGAAGAGCTGGGCTTGGGTCGGCGCTCCGTCGAGCTCATCACCGTGTCGCCGTAGCTCGCTCATGCAGATCCACGGCAACACCACGGGCCTGGGCCCGCACGCCACCAAGACCTTGCAGCGGCTCTATCGCCGCAAGGTCCCGCTGGACCACATCGCCACGCCCGAGCTGGTCAAGACCCTGGTCGAAGCCTCGGTCGAGACCCGCCGCCAGGTCGGCGTGCTGGTGCATCGCTCGGGCCAGGTCGACGCGGTGATCGTGGGCGACGCGAGCCGCCTGATGCTGCCCGACATCGGCAGGCTGCGCGCGGCCCAGGGGCGCTTTCGGGCGCTGCGGCTGGTCCATACTCACCTCTACGGCGAGCCGCTCTCAAGCGACGACATCGTCGATCTGGTGCGCCTGCGGCTGGATCTGGTGGCGGCGCTGATGCTGTCCAAGACGGGCGATCTGCGAGCCTGGCACTACGCCTACAACACGCCGAGCCGCGGCGATGGCGAGCCGGGCTATCGGGCGGTGGGCCCAGTGCATCCGCAGAAGCTCGACCTCGACTTCGGCCAGCTCATCGCCGCGCTGGAGGACGAGTTCGCGCGGCTTTCCAAGACCCGTCCCGTCCGCGCCAAGGACGGTCGGGCGCTGCTCGTGCACGTGGGCGATCGGCATCGGCGCGGCGCCTCTGCGCGCGCTGAGGCGCGCCTGCGCGAGCTGGGCGAGCTGGCCCACACCGCTGGGGTGGAGGTAATGGATCGCTTCGTGCAGGTTCGCGACCACCTCGATCCGCGCTTCGTGGTGGGTCGCGGCAAGCTCGACGAGCTGTTGCTACGGGGATTCGAGCTCGACGTCAGCACGCTCATCTTCGACCACGATCTCAGCCCCTCGCAGGTCTCCTCCATCTCGCGCGTCACCGATCTCAAGGTGCTCGATCGCACCCAGCTCATCCTGGACATCTTTGCCCAGCGGGCCGAGTCAGCCGACGGCAAGCTGCAGGTGGAGCTCGCCCAGCTCAAGTACGCCTTGCCCAAGCTCGGCCTGAAAGACGACTCGCTGAGCCGGCTCACGGGCGGCATCGGCGGACGGGGTCCTGGCGAGACCAAGCTCGAGATCGGCCGTCGGCGGGCGCGCGAGCGAGTGGCCGCGCTAGAGGCGCGGCTCAAGCGACTGGCCAAGCAGCGCCGTCAGCGCCGCAGCCGCCGCGCGCGGCAGCAGGTGCCCATCGTCTCCATCGTGGGCTACACCAATGCCGGAAAAAGTACGCTGCTCAATTCCCTGACCGACTCCCAGGAGTTGGTCGAGGACAAGCTGTTCGCGACCCTGGACACCCGCTCGCGGCGGCTGCGCTTTCCCGAGGACCGCGACGTCATCATCACCGACACAGTGGGCTTTATCCGCGATCTGCCCAAGGATCTGTTCGCCGCCTTCCGCGCCACCTTCGAGGAAACGGCAGATGCCGACCTATTGCTGCACGTGGTCGACGCGACCGATCCCGACCGCGAGCAGCAGAGCGAGACCACCGAGCGGCTGCTCGGACAGCTCGAGCTCGATGCCATTCCCCGGATCTTGGTGCTCAACAAGGCCGATCTGTTGCCCGCGGACGAAGGTCCGCAGCTTCTGGCCGGAATGGCCGGGCTAGGCGACGCCGTGCTGGTCTCGGCCATCCAGCGGCAGACCACGCGCGGCCTTTTGGCGCTGATCGCGCAGCGGCTCGCGCACCGCTGGGAGAGCGCCGCCAAGGTGCCCCAGGTGGTGGAGAATTGAGGGGGGTCAGGCCCCGCCGCCGTCGACAGGCGCGGCGGCGGCGGCTTCGGCTGGGGCGGCGACGCGCTGCAGGCGCGAGCCCATGCCGCTGAAGTAGCCGAGCAGGGTGGCGCCGATGCCCGCCAGCAGGATGCCGAAGAACAAGATGGATCCCAAAATGGGCACGGCGTTCAGGCCCACCAAAAGGAGCCCGCCTTTTAGTTGAGCACGCGCATCTGGCGGCTCGCCCTCATCCGTCACGGGATCGATAAAGGCGCTCCCGAGTCGTCCGGCTGCGGCAATGGCGAACTGCCCCAATCCCAGCAAAAAGGCGAGCAGGACCAGGCCAGGCACCGCGGGAATGGGGGCTGATACCGCCAGCAAGCCAAACGCTACCGCGGTCGTGAGCACGCCCGTGAGCAGCGAGATCCCGGGTCGCCGCCGCAGGACCTGATAGGTCACGGTCGAGCGGCCCTTGAAGATGCGGCTCACGGCCAGGCTGAAGGCGCCCACCGCCAGACCCAGGCCAGCGAGCAGCAGGGCCAGCGATAGCAGCCCGTACAGGCCGTCAGCACCGCCGCCTTGTTTGGCATGGGCAGGCATTGCAAAGGTGAAGGCCAAGCCGAAGGCCACGGCGGCCAGCGACCAGCGCCCTCGCGCGGGGGTGTTCGGGTTCTCGCTCATGACCTCATCTCCTCGCTCAGCGTCTTTCTCGTTGCAGCGACCAGAGCCGCACATGCCGCCATCGCCAGGGCCGTGCCCGCGGCGATGACGGTACCGTGGCCGCCCGCGGCGCTCGTCGTGACCGCCCAGCTCGCGTCGATCCAGGCGCCCGCTTCGGCAGCGGCCCGTCCGAGCGCGGCCACACCCTCGAGCCAGGCTAGCCACGCCGCCCGCGCGCGCTCCCATCCAGGACCGCCCGCCTCTACAGCAACTGGCGGCCAGCCCGCCCAGCCAAGCGCCAGCCCCACGGCGAGCAAGGCCGCCGCCATGGCCGCCACCGCCTGCCAGCGCACGCGCACGGGCTCTACGCCGCGCGCCACTGGCTGAGCCTCGGCCTTTGCGATGCGGCGCAGGGTCGCCTCGGCAAAGCCCTCGCCCGCCAGGCCTTGCACGGGCGCTCGCAAGACCGCAAAAAGCTCTACCTCGTCCTGGTAGCGGCGACGGCATCGCGGGCAGATCTCCAAATGCTCGTCGACCTTGGCGCCCTCGTCCGCGCCGAGCCGTCCGCCGATGTATCCGAGCAGCTTTGCCTCGATCTGGGGACATCGCATCAGAACACTCCAAGGCCTTTGGATCGCCCGCGAAACTGCCGCTTGGCGCGGTGTAGCCAGGTCTTTACCGTTCCCAGTGGGACGCCCATCGCAGCAGCCAGCTCCTCGTAGTCCATGTGGTGCATGTATCGCAGCAGCAGCACCTCGCGGAATTGGGGACGCATCTCCGAGAGCACGGCATCGACCGCGTGGCGCCGCTCGCTTCTCCATACCGCTCGGGCGGGGCTCTGGGTTTCACTCTCAGGCGAAGAAATCGCCTCCTCGATGAGCGGGCTAGCGCGTCGGTCCGGTCGGCTCGCGGTCGCCTTGAGGTGGCTGTAGGCGAGGTTGCGGGCCAGGCGAAACAGCCACGGCTTGAAGGGGCGCTCCGGGTCGTAGCGGTGCAGGTTCCGATAGGCGCGCACAAAGGCCTCCTGGCCGAGGTCGCGGCCGTCCTCGAGGTTGCCCACCAGCCGGGCGACAAAGCCCACCAGCTCGTCGGCGTAGGTGTCCACCACGACCCGGTAGGCCGCCTGGTCTCCGTGGAGACAGCGCGCGATGGCCTCTGCGACCCGCATGCCCTTTTCGCCTTGTTCCCCTGCTACCGCCGAGCCAGCCGAGAGGTTTCACGCCCCGCGCGCCCGAAACCTGCTTCGGCCGCGCGGGATTTGCTCGACGCCCATCGGCTCGGACAGTCTATGATGGATCCGTGGACCAGGCAGCAGCCGCGCGAGCCATCGACGACTTCCTGCGGGCGCTAGGGCGCGAGCGCACGGGCGATCTCGCCCAGACCGGGGCGCTGGTCGCCAAGGCCTGGGCCGAGGAACTGCTCGAGGGCTATGGCGTGGACTCGGCGCGCGTGCTGCGCGAGGGCGCCGTGCCCATCGGCGCGGACGAGCCCACTTTGGTGGCGCTGCGCGATCTCGACGTGTACACGATGTGCCCCCACCATCTTTTGCCCGCGCACGGCCGCGGCACGGTGATGTACCTGCCCGAGGGGAGAGTGGCTGGCCTCGGCGCGGTCGCCCGCGCGCTGCAAGGTCGCGCCCGCAGGCTCACCTTGCAGGAGCGGGTGAGCGCCGAGATGGCCGAGCTGCTCGTCGCCGAGCTCGGGGCGAGGGGTGCACTTTGCCAGCTCCGGTTGACGCACACCTGCCTTCTCGCCCGCGGCGCGAGGCAGGGATCGGCCGTCATCGAGTCGCTCGGCTTGGCGGGCAGCTTCGCCCAGCCCGGGCCCGACCGCGATATGGCCTTGGCGGCGCTGGGGGCCTCGCCCGCGAGCTCGGTCGATGCGTCAGAGAAGGCGGAGGGCTAGCTCGAAGGAGCCTCGGGCGCGGGCGCGGCACGGCCCCGCTCGTCGGCGTGGATGCGGCCGTCGCGAATGGTGACGATGCGGGGCATGCTCTGGGCGAGCTTGACGTTGTGGGTGACCACGATGATGGTGGTGCCGCGCTCGTTGCAGATGCGGAAGAAGAGCTGATGCACGGCCTCGCTAGTGGCCGAGTCGAGGTTGCCCGTGGGCTCGTCGGCGAGCAACAGCTTGGGCCCGAGCACCAGCGCCCGCGCCAGGGCCACCCGTTGCTGCTCGCCGCCCGACAGCTCGCCAGGCCTATGGGTGGCGCGCTCCTCGAGGCCCACCTCGGTCAATAGCTCGCGCGCCCGCGTCTCCATGGCCCCTCTGGGGCGGCCCTGGATGAGCCCTGGCATCATGACGTTCTCGAGGGCATCGAACTCGGGCAAAAGGTGATGGAACTGGAAGACGAAGCCGATGGTGCGGTTGCGCAGCGAGGCGAGCTGCGCGCCCGTCAGGCCGCTGAGATCGTGCTCGCCCAGGCGGATGCGCCCCGACGACGGCAGGTCCAGCGTGCCGATGCAGTGCAGCAGCGTGCTCTTGCCCGCGCCCGACGGGCCCACGATGGCGGTGAACTCGCCCTGGTAAATGGTCAGATCGATGCCCCGCAGCACCTGCAGCTCGCGGCCCAGGTGCGAGAAGGACTTGTGCAGGTCTTCGATGACGATGAGGGGCGTGGCCATGGCGGGGTTACTCATAGCGAAGGCCGTCGACGGGCTGGACCAGTGAGGCGGTGCGCGCGGGGTAGATGGTGGCAATGGTGCAGATGGCGAGCGCCGCCAGCGCCACCAGGGTGTAGTCGCCCCCGTCGACGTTCACGGGAAGCCGATCGATGTAGTAGACGTCCGGATCGAGCCGAAAGCCGGTCCACGAAAGCCCCAGGCAAGTGGCCAGGGCACAGACCACGCCGAAGATCGTCCCGACAGCGCCGATGAGCACGCCCTCGAGCATGAAGGTGGCCAGCACGGAGCGGTCGGAGGCCCCCAGCGATTTCACGACAGCGATCTCCTTGGACTTCTCGGTCACCATTAAAAGCAGCGTGCAGATGATGCAGAAGCTCGCCACCGCAATGGCGATCGACAGGATGATGAAGGTGGCGATCTTCTCGAGCTTGAGCGCGCTGAACAGGTTCTTGTTCATCTCCTGCCAATCGCGCACGCGCAGGGGCTTGGTGGCCTCGGGCGCCTCGGAGCCGCCCTGTCGGGCCTCGTTGAGCCGCGCGACGGTTTGATCCACGGCCGGCCGCACCTCGGCTACCCGCTCGGGCTCGGGAATGCGGATGTCGATGTTGGTGATCAGCTCCTCCATGCTGAAGAAGTTTTGGCCGCGGCCGAGCAGCACGTAGGCGTGGGAGGCATCGTACTCGTACATGCCGCTATAGAAGATGGCGGCCACCCGGAACTTGCGCGCCCGCGGCATGATGCCCGTCGGCCCGAGCTCGCCCATGGGCGAGAGCATGGTGACCTCGTCGCCTACCATGACGTGCAGCGACTTGGCGAGCTCGCGGCCGAGGATGACCCCAGGATGGACTTTTTTGGACGGCTGCAGCGCGGCGAGCAAGTCGGGATCGATCTTGTCGGGATAGGGGTACTGGTATCCGGGCCCCTGGTAGTAAGGCTGCCCGTCGGAGCCGCGGCCGATGACCGTGCCCGGCTCGAGCTTGGTCAGCTTTTCGGGCTCGAGCAGCCACTCGAATTTGCCGACCTCGATGTTCTGTTTCAGATCGATGACCTGGCCGATGGTGTCGGGATCGATGGCGCGGACCAAGGTTCCCGCGGTGTTGGTCGAGGACGAGGCCATGGCATCGCCGCCCACGACGGGCGTGGCTTTGCCGCCGAAGGGCTCGATGGCGGTGCGGATCTCGGCGAGCTTGTGCTGCCAGTCGTCGAAGCCGCCTGGGCCGGGTAGGTCGACCACCACGTGGGCGGTGTTGCCGAGGATCTTCCTTTTGAGATCGTGGCCAAAGCCGCCCATGATCGAGGTGACCTCGCACAGCGCGCAGGAGCTGAAGGCCACGCCCATGATGGACAGCACCGTGACCGCCTTGAGCACGCCGCTCTTGCCCGCGCGGAAATGGCGGGCTGCGACGAAGGGCACGAAGCCCACCCGTTCGAGCAGGTTGAGCAAAAGGGGCAGGGCCGCGGCGACGTGGGCGAGGATGAAGGTGGTGCCCGTTGCCAGGATGCCAAAGCGGATGGCCTGCTGGCGGATGAGCTCGTTGCCGAACTTCGCCTCGGGCATCAGCGCGTTGATGGTGGCCAGCACGCCGAAGTAGACCCCGCAGGCGGCGATGTTCCACCAGAACAGCCCGCGAGCCACGGAGCGGTCCATGCGGCGCACGCCGAGGACGACGAACACCGCCGCCATCGCGACGATCCAGCCGTAGAACAGCGCCCTGCTGCCGTAGTACAGCAGCATGTCTACGCCGCTCACGGGCCGCTACCACCTTCCGGCCGCAAGAGCGGGAACAGGATGACGTCGCGGATGGACGACGTGGCCGTGAGCGCCATGGTCAGCCGGTCGATGCCCATGCCAAAGCCCGCGCAGGGCGGCATGCCGTACTCGAGCGCGCGCACGTAGTCGGCGTCGTAGTCCATGGCCTCCTCGTCGCCGCGCGATTTGCGCTCGACCTGACGGCGGAAGCGCTCGGCCTGGTCCTCGGGATCGTTGAGCTCGCTAAAGGCGTTGCACAGCTCCTGGCCGCCGACGAAAAGCTCGAAGCGATCGACCAGATCGGCGTCGCCGTCCTTGCGCCTCGCGAGCGGCGAGACCTCGAAGGGGTAGTCGATGATGAACACGGGCACGCTCTGGTCGCCCTCGCGGTAGTCGTCGCACAAGAAGGGCTCGGCCAGGTATTCGTAGGCGCAGAAGAAGCGCTCGCCGTCGCCCTCGCAGCGCCGCGCGGCCTCGCGGTACTCGGCCCAGTCGAGCTCGCGCCCGGCTCGCCGCGCTTTGTCGGCCCAGCCGCCCAGGCTCGCGTCGTCGGCTTGGTGCACCCCGGTGGCGGCCGCCTCGGGAAGCCCGGCTCGGCCGAGCGCCGTCTCGACCGCGCGCTGCATGGTCACCCGCTCGAAGCGCTCCAGGGTAAAGCCGCGCGCGGCGCGCCAGGCGGGGTGATCGCTCGGCAGGGCCTCGGCGAGCCGCCCATCCACGAAGCGCAGTAGCTCTTCGCTCTGATCCATCAGCGTCTCGTAGGTGGCGTAGGCCTGGTAGAACTCGAGCATGCTGAACTCGGGGTTGTGGCGCGTCGAGATCCCCTCGTTGCGATAGCAGCGCGCGATCTCGTAGACCCGCTCCAGGCCGCCGACCACCAGGCGTTTCAGGTAGAGCTCGGGCGCGATGCGCATGTAGAGCTCGAGGTCGAGCGCCTGGTGATGGGTGATGAAGGGCTTGGCAGCCGCCCCGCCCACGAGCGAGTGCATGGTGGGCGTCTCCACCTCCAGAAAGCCGCGCTCGTCGAGAAAGGCCCGCAGCGCCGATACGATGGCCGTGCGGGCGCGAAAGACCTGCTTGACGGCGGGGTTGGCGACCAGATCCACGTAGCGCATGCGGTAGCGCGACTCGACGTCCTTGAAGCTGGTCTTGGTGGGCAGCGGGCGGTAGGCCTTGGAAAGGAGCCGCAGCCGCTCGGCGCCCACCGACAGCTCGCCCCGTCGGGTGGCCATGGCCTTGCCCTGGGCCTCGACGAAGTCGCCGATGTCGAGCTCGGCGAGCCGCTCGTATTCGTCACCCAGCGCGGCTTGCTCGCAGTACAGCTGCAGCTCGCCCGTGCGGTCGCGCAGCCGAATGAAGCTGGCGCCGCCAAAGGAGCGCAGAAACAGGATGCGACCAGCGACCCGAAGCTCTTCTGGCTCGACGCGCTCTGGGTCGTAGCGTCCATCGTCGTTGCGCACCGCCTCGAAGCGCGCGTGCACCTCGCCCAGCGGGCTGAGCGGCAAGCCGTCACCGAGGTCGTTGGCAAAGGGGTTTTGGCCGCGGGCGCGCACGCGGGCGGCCTTGTCCTTGCGAGCCTGGATCAAGCTCTCCTCGGACCGCCCCGCTCCTTGTCCTTGCGCGTCCGGCTTTTTGCGCTTTCCCACGGACTAGCTTCCCTTCTTCCCCCGCGGCGCCTCGTCGTCTGCTGCGCCTGCCGATGCCTGTAGCAGATAGGCTTCGATGAAGTCGTCGATGTCGCCGTCGAGCACGGCGTCGACGTCACCGCGCTCCACCTCGGTGCGCAGGTCCTTGACCAGCCGGTAGGGGGCCAGCACGTAGTTGCGGATCTGGCTGCCGAAGTTGATGGCGCTCTTGCTCGCCTGAGCTGCGGCCGCCTGCTCGGCGCGCTTCTCGAGCTCCATCTGGTAGAGCTTGGCCCGCAGCATCTTGAGCGCCATGGCGCGGTTTTGGTGCTGGCTGCGCTCGGCTCGGCAGACGATGTTCAGCCCGGTGGGAAAGTGCCGCAGCCGCACGGCCGTCTCGACCTTGTTGACGTTCTGCCCGCCCTTGCCACCCGCGCGCATGGTGGTCATCTCGTAGTCGCTCTCGGCGATGTCGACGTTGATGTCCTCGTCGGTGTCAGGCGTGACATCGACCGCTGCAAAGGAGGTCTGGCGCGTGTGGTCGGCGTTGAAGGGGCTCATCCGCACCAGCCGATGCACGCCCACCTCGGCGCGCAGGTAGCCGTAGGCGGACGCGCCCTCGACGGTGAAGCTCACGGTGTCGATGCCCGCTTCCACGGCTTCCTGGTGGTCGATGATCTCGGTCGGGAAGCCGCGCCGCTCGCACCAGCGCAAGTACATGCGCAGCAGCATGGCCGCCCAGTCCTTGGCGTCGGTGCCGCCCGCGCCCGGGTTGATGCTGACGATGGCGTTGGAGCGGTCGGCCGGACCCGAGAGCATGCGCGCTAGCTCGAGCTCGCGGATGCGTTGGGCCAGGGCCTCGGCTTGCTGGGCCGCATCGGCGATGGCGCTCTGGTCCTCCTCCTCGGCGGCAAGCTCCAGGTATTCGACGACCTCGTCGAGCTCGGTCCCGACGCTTTCTACCAGTCGGAGCTTGGCCTCGGCGGCCGAGCGGCGCCGCAGGATGGCCTGCGCCTTGGCCTGGTCGTCCCAGAAGCCCTCGGCGAGGGTCTGCTCGGTCAGCTCCTCGAGCGTCTTGGTGAGCTTGGGGACGTCAAAAATGCCCCCTTAGCGCCTCAAAGCGCCGTTGGAGGTCGGCAAGGGTGTCGCGTGCTTCGCTGAGCATGGCGACGATGGTGTATTCGATCCGTCGGCCGAGCGCCAGCCGCTGGAACGCGGTCAGCTGCTCTTGGCGGGCGCGGCGGCGGCCTTGGGCTTTTCGGCCGCCGCGGTGACGGCCGCGCGCGCGCGCTCGAGGTTGACGCTCCGGCCGGAGCGGACGTGCGCGCCCTGGCAGTCTGGCGCTCCCTCTTCCAAGGCGCCCAGGAACGATGACATGGGCAGGGTCTGCTCGCGGCGCCCGCGGCGATAGGGGTCGCGTGCCCGATAGAGCAGCACCTTGCGAGGATTGAGGATGCGCGCGGCGCGAACCAGCGGCTCCACGGCCATGCCCGCGGCCTGCACCACCAGAAGGTCGGGCTCGCACACCTCGGCCATGTCCTCGAGATCGTCGTCGCTGGTTCCCTCGTGGATGCCGTCGGCCAGGTGCATCAGCGAGCCGTAGCCGTCGATCTCGAACAGATAGCCCAGCCCCGGTCGCCCGCCCGTCAGGCGGCCCACGTCCAAGCCCACCAGATCGCCCAGGCGGTCGAGCGAGCGCGGCTGGCCCAGGGCGCCGACGTTGCCCAGCAGCCGCGAGGCGTTGCGAACGCCGTCCTGCACCATGGGCAGCGCGGCGCCCAGCACAGGGATGCGGGTGGTGCCCTGGGGGAAGACCTTGCCCATGTCCTGGACGATGGAGGCGCCCTCTCGAATGGTGCCTTCCATGCCGAGGCTGGCGGTGATGGGCAGGGCGGTGATGCGCAGGCCCGACTCGGAGGCGCGCTCCCAGGGCTCGAGGTCGAGCAGGCGATCCCGTGACAGATCGAGCTCCTCGACCGCGACGCGCCGCAGCTTCGGGCTGGAGACGAAGGTGGCCTCACACTGGTCGAGCACGTCCAAGGCGTCGTCGAACCAGGGCGTCACGGAGGTCGCGATCAGGTAGTCGCAAGAGCGCACGGGATCGGTCACGCGGCGGCCGCGGCGCTCGCGCGAGAAGACCGGATCGATGAACAGCGTGCGGCTCGGCGTGCTGAGCTCGAAAAAGGTGCGTCGATGAAAGGTCAGTTTCGGCTGGCTCGATGAGATCATGGCCCCCGCCTCCTTGTGCAAGTGGGCGCTCCGCTTGCTGAAAACAGCGCCACAGCAGTTCCCGTGCCGCGTTGAGTACCACAGCCGCGCGGCGGCGCAAAAGGCGCAATTTCCAGGGCGCGGTGCGGAGCAACTTCGGTTAGGATGCCGCGAGCGTGCCCGTGGCAGATGCGGATGATCACGGGCTCGCGCAGGGGTAAGCTAGCTGTGCGCGAGCTCACGGGAGGAAGATCGATGGCAGAGCAGAGCAAGGGCCTACAACGGGAGAAGGAATCGGCGCTGCCGCGTCGTCGGCGACGGGGCTCCCGCGAGCGGCAGGAGCGCGACGAGCGGCGGCTCGATCGCGACGAGCGCCGCCGCAGCCGCGTCGAGGCTCGGGCCTCGGGCGAGGACGAGGAGGCAGGGGAGCGGGAACGCGGCCGCCGTCCGCGCGAGCGCTACCGACACGGACGCCCCCCGCTCGCCGACGAGGTCAAGGATCTGAACCGCGGCGGCGCGGTGGCCCTGGCCGAAGGCGTGGCGTTGACCCTGGACATGTTCTCGCGGGTGCTGCAGGGCGCAGTGGACCGGGCTTTTGACGAGGACTACGCCGAGCCCGGAGATTTGCTGCGCGGGGCGGCGCGCGAGGCGGATCTGGTCGGCTACGACCTGGTCGACGAGCTCCGCAGGGTGCCGCGGCAGCTCGACCGCCGCTTCGAGGAAGGCATCCGCAGCCCGCGCGCCGAGCGCGGCGAGCGCTGGCGACGGCAGTACGATTAGCGACGTTCGCCAGGCGCCCGTTGCGCCCCGCGCCCTGCCCGGACAAGGGTGAGGGCAGGGCGA
>CAYTYV010000013.1:0-31858 GCA_964441055.1 uncultured Polyangiaceae bacterium
GGCGGCGCGGGCGGGCTCGGCGGTGCGGGCGGCTTCAGCGGCGCGGGCGGGCTCGGCGGCGCGGGTGGCGTCGGAGGCGTGGGCGGCGTGGGCGGCGAGGGAGGCGTAGCCGGGACTGGCGGCTAGGCATCATGAGCATGCCGAGCGCCAGCCTGGTCGCCCTGTGTCGCTACCGGCTCGGGCGCACGCTCGGAGGACGCCTGGGCAGAGCAGGGCCGATCGCCGTGCTGGTGGTGGCGGCGCTCATGGGGATCGCGCTGCTGCGAGGGCAGCCATACTCCGAGGTGCGCGATCTGGTCGAAGGCGCGATGCGCTGGATGGCGTGGCTGGGCGCGGGCCCCTTGGCGCTGAGCATCGCTGCGGCCCCGGCGGAGCGCGATCGGGCCGACGGGGTCGAGCTGCTGGCGCTGATCCGCGGCTGGACGCGCACCCGGCTGGCCGCTGCGCGAGTCACCGCGGCCATCATCGCAGTGGCCGCTCGGGTCGGGCCGCCCGCCGTGGTGCTGTGCTTGCTGCTGGTGGCAGTGGCCCCTTCGCGAGCGCTCGAGCTCGTGGCGCTCGGGCTGGCCGCGGGCGCGTTCTCCGCCATCGCGGCGGTGGTGGTCGGCGTTTTGGCTGCCGTCTGCGGGCACTACGGAGGCCGTCGTGGTCGCGGGCTCTTGCTGGCGGTGGTGCTCCTGCCCTGGGCGCTGTCCGACCTGCTCTCGCGGCCGGGCTGGTCCGTTCCAGGCGCCCTAGATGCCGCCTGGACCGTGCTCTCGCGCAGTGCCGCCGCGGTAGTCTGGGGGGCGCCGTGAGCGGCGGGGTCGCCGCGGCGCTGCTCGAGCTGGCGGATGTGCACGCCGCAGACGAGCACGGCTCCCGCGGACGACCGCAAGGCCATCTGCGGGGCCTTAGCTGGCGCTGCGGGCCTGGGATCCACGCCGTGCTGGGCTCCCCTGCCGACGGCAGCATCGCGCTCGCCGAGCTGCTCGCTGGCAAGCGCGCGCCCAAGTCGGGCTCGCTGCGCCTACGTGGAAAGGAGCCAGTACGCCAGAGCGCGGTGCGCCGTGGCGTGGGCGCCCTGCTGCCTCGCCCCGAGCTGCCCGACGGCGCGTCGGTGGCCGCCGTGGTCGCCTTGGCCACGAGCGCCTTGGGCATCGAGCTCGCGGCCGAGGACCCGCTCGAGCGGCTCGGGCTGGGCTCGCTCGCGCCGCGGAGACTGAGCTCGCTTTGCCTGGCCGAGGCCCGCTCGGTGGAGCTTGCCCTGGCCTTGGCCGCGGCCGAGCCGTGGCTGGTCGTGGTGTACGAGCCCTTCTGTGAGGTGGTCGGCGGGCAGGAAGGTGCAGTGCGCCAAAGGCTGCGCGAGCTCGGCAGCCGCGGCGCCTGCGTGGTGCTGCTGACGAGCGCGCTCGCCGACGCCGACG
Organism: uncultured Polyangiaceae bacterium; assembly: GCA_964441055.1. Classification (GTDB taxonomy): domain Bacteria; phylum Myxococcota_A; class Polyangia; order Polyangiales; family Polyangiaceae; genus JACQWT01. Next base: position 1,407 of record CAYTYV010000013.1, read on the forward strand.
GGCTTGCCGATCGCATCTACGTGCTCGAGCGCGGGCGCTGGGCGCCGGAGCAGCCGTCTGGCGGTTGGGGCGGCATCGAGGGGCAGGAGCTGCACCTGTGGCTGGAGCCTGGCGAGGACGGCAAGGCCCGCGAGCTGGTCGCCGCCCTGGCCGGCCGAGCGGAGCTCGATGCGGTGGGCTGGCAGTCGGGCGCCGTGGTGGCCGTGCGCGCCCTCGACCTCGACGCCGCAGCCCTGGCCGTGGCCGAAGAGTGCGTGCGCACGGGCGCTAGGGTGCGTGCCCTGCGCCGAGGCACCGCACCGCTAGCCGCGCCGATACGCGGCCCCGAGGGGGCTGCATGAGCGCTTCGTCCACGCCGTCGGTCGACGCTCGCGCGGCCCGCGGCGGGCCCAAGCTCGTGCGGGCGCCCTCGGCCGTGGCCTGCGGCGCCCGATTGGGCCAGGCCCGCCTACTCGTCCGGCCGTTCTGGCTCATCGCCCTGTTGTGCGTCAGCCTGGCCGCGACGGCCGGCTGGATCGAGCGCAGCGTGGCGCTGCCCGGGGCGGTGGATCGCGCCCTCGGCGAGGTGTTTCGCCTGGTCGTTCCGCTGCTGGCCTTCTTGCTCGTCAACCTGACCGTGGGCGCGCGCCGACTCGGCGACTCGGTCTGGGGTGCGGCGCGCTTCGGGCTATCCCGCCGCAAGCTCGCCTTTGGACTGGTGCTGAGCGCCATGGCCGCCAGCGCCGCGGTGGCGGTGGTGGCCGTAGAGCTCACCGTCGTGGTCGCCGGTCCGGGCCCCCTGGGCCTTGGCCGGGAGCTGTGGACCAGCGGTTGGATCGCCGCGCTGAGCGCCGCGACCTACGCCGCCTGGTTCGCCGCGGGCTCGACCTGGCTTCGCGCGGGTCGAGGACGCTGGATCCCGCTGGCGGCCGACTTCACGCTGGGCATGGGCAGCGGGCTGTGGGCCGTGCCCTGGCCGCGACCCCACGTTCGGAGCCTCGTCGGCGACCTGGCCCCCCTGGATCTACCCCAGCCCGTGAGCGCGGGATGGCTGCTCTTGTCCGCGCTCGGCCTGGCGCTGGCGGCGAGCTTGCGCTGTCGCGATTGAGCAACACGGGGCGGCGGAGGCTAGCGCTGCGGCAGTCGAAGACCTCGGCCGTAGCGTTCGCTCTTGGCTTTGGCCGACAGAAGCGCCAGGCTGGCGGGCGTGTACCGCATCGATGCCTCATCCTCCCGCGTGGCCGTTCGAACCGAGGCCACGGGCCTGCTCGCGCGTCTGGCGCACGATCTCGAGATCGCCGCCCGCAAGCTCGAGGGCACGGCCGAGGTAGACGGTGAGCGCTGGTCTGCCGAGCTTCGCTTTCTCGTGGACGGCTTGCGGGTGGTCGGCGTCGTTCGCAAGGGCAAGGTCGACGAGAGCGTGCTGTCGACCAAGGACGTGGGCGAGATCGAGGATCGGATCCGCGAGCTGGTCTTTCCGCGCGCCGAGGCCGTCACCGTTGTCGCGGAGGGAAGCTCGCGCTCGCAGGGCCGGGCGACCGTGACGTGGCGCGGCGGCGAGCAGAGCCTGCCCGTGCGCTTGCGGCTCGAGCAGCGCTCCCCAGCGCTCGGAAAGGTCTCGGGCAGCTGCCAGCTGTCGCTGTCGCGGCTGGGCGTGGCCGAGATCAAGGGGCCGCTCGGCGCCTTCAAGGTCCACGACGGCGTCGAGATCCGATTCTCCATCGCCGTGCGCTCCGACGAGGATCACAGCTAGCGCGCGCCTTTGCCGCGAACGCCATCGCCGTCGCGTGGCCGGGCTTGCTGCGTTGGGCGGCCGACGCTACGCCGAGCGGACCATGAGCAAGTATCGACCGGCGTTCGTCATTCACGGTCATTTCTACCAGCCGCCGCGGGAGAACCCGTGGACGGGCATCGTGGACCGCGAGCCCAGCGCAGCGCCCTTTCGCGATTGGAACGAGCGCATCCACCAGGAGTGCTATCGCCGCAACAGCCTGGCGCGCATTGTCGACGAGCTCGGCCGCGTAGAGCGCATCGTCAACAACTTCGCCAAGATGAGCTTCAACATCGGGCCGACCCTGCTGCGCTGGATGGAGCGGCATCGCCCCGAGACGCTGGCGCGCATCCAAGAGGCCGACCGGCTGAGCCTGCGGGCCCGCGGCCACGGCAACGCCATTGCCCAGGGCTACAACCACGCCATCTTGCCGCTGTGCAACGATCGCGATCTGCGCACGCAGATCCGCTGGGGCATGGCCGAGTTTCGCCACCGCTTCGGGCGCGAGGCCGAGTCGCTGTGGTTGCCCGAGACGGCCTGCAACGACCGGGTGCTGGGCGCGCTCATCGACGAGGGGTTGCGCTATGCCATCCTGGCGCCCGGCCAAGCGGCCTACGTGCGCCCCATCGGGCACGAGCACTGGCAGGACGTGACCGACGGCAGCGTAGACCCGCGCAGGCCCTACCGGTATCTGCACACCGACGGCTCTGGGCGGTCCATGGCGCTGTTCTTCTACGACGGCGCCATCTCGCGAGCCATCGCCTTCGAGGGCCTGCTCGGCTCGAGCTACGATCTAGTCAGCCGCTTCGAGCGCGCCAGCGCGGGCCCCGGCAGCGTGGTTCACGCCGTCACCGACGGCGAGAGCTACGGCCACCACTTCGGCGGTGGCGAGCGCTGCTTGGGCTACACCCTGGATGTGGAGGCGCCGCGCCGCGGCTTCTGGGTCACCAACTACGGCGAGCTGCTGGACCGGCTCCCGCCGACCGACGAGGCGCAGGTCAAGGCTGGCGAGGACGGGCTGGGCACCGCCTGGAGCTGCGCTCACGGGGTAGGCCGCTGGCACCGCGACTGCGGCTGCCACACGGGCGGCAAACCCGGCTGGAGCCAGGCCTGGCGCACCCCGCTGCGCGATGCGCTCAACCTGCTGCGCGACGAGGCCGCCGAGGTCTTCGAGGAGCAGGGCGGCGAGCTGCTGCGCGATCCCTGGGCCACCCGCGACGCCTACATCGAGCTTATGGTTGACCCCGAGCGCGACCGCGCGAGCTTCTTGGAGCCTCAGGCTCGCGGTCGGCTGGACCAGGCCCGTCGGGTGCGGGTGCTCGAGCTTCTGGAGATGCAGCGCTCTAGCTTGCTCATGTTCACGAGCTGCGGCTGGTTCTTCTCGGACCTGAGCGGCATCGAGACGGTGCAGATCCTGCGCTACGCAGGACGGCTGCTCGATCAGCTCGCCGAGCTGGGCCATTCGGGTGCGTCCAATCGCTTCCTCGAGGCGCTGGCCGAGGCGCGCAGCAACCTGCCCGAAAAGGGCAACGGAGCCGATCTGTTCCGGCGGGAGGTCCAACCCGTACGGGTGACGACCGCCTCGCTGGCAGCGCACATCGGCATCAGCGCCTTGCCCCAGGACTATCCCGAGCAGGGCGAGCTGGCCGGCTGTCGCTACGAGCTGCGCACCTTGAGCAAGGGACAGCGCGGTCGGCTCAAGCTCGCCACCGCGCGCGTGTGGCTGCGCCGCGAGTCGACCGGGGCCGAGTGCGAGTACGCCATGGCGGCCCTTCACCTCGGCGGCGCCGACGTCTTCTGCGTCCTGCGGACCTTCCTCGGCGAGACGGCCTTTGGCGAGTCGACCGCGCGGCTGTGGTCCGAGTTCGACTCGGCCTCGCTGCTCACCATCGTGCGGCTGGCCGAGGAGGAGTTCGGCCCCGAGGAATACGGCCTAGAGCACGTGCTGCCCTTTAGCCGCGACGCCATCTTGCAGTCGGTTCTGGGCGAGCGGCTACAGAGCCACGCCGAGCAGTTCGAGCGGCTGTACGAGGAAAACCGGCCCGTCATCGTCCTGTTCGGCGAGGCCGAGCTGCCGCTTCCGCGCGAGCTCAGGGCTGCGGGCGAGATCACCCTGAGCCGCCGCTTCGAGCAGGAGCTCGAGCGCCAGCGCGACCACTCCGATCCCGCGAGCTACCGTCATGCCGTGGCCATCGCCAACGAGGCCAAGCGCTTCGGCTTCGAGCTGCAGTGCACGGCCGCGCGGGTGCGCTTCGAGGGCATGCTAGACGGGCTGGTCCAGCGGGTCTTCCACGGCGACGCCGAGGCCGAGGCCGACCGAGCGCAGGATGCCGACGCCGTGACCGCCGCGCTGCAGCTTCTCGAGCTGACCGAGAGCCTGGGCATCGAGGTGGATCTGGAGCGCGCCCAGGAGCGCGTCTATCAAGCCCTGCAGCAAGGCGCGGAGCTATCGGTGGCGGTCGAGCAGCTCATGATGGCGCTGGGCTTTTCCGAGCGGCTGCTCGGTCGCGAGCTGGTCGGCCCCATCATCGAGGGCCCGGGCTCCCGCCGCTCGCTGTCGTCCTACCCGCCCAGCCGACCGGGTTAGCCCGAGTGATTCACCGCGTCGCCCCAAGTAGCCGATTGCTAGCGCCTTTTGCGCCATCTTCGCGTGCGGCGTGCTCGGACTAGCTGGGCTAGCTCTGAGACAAGCGAAGTGGGGGTGGGAAAGAGGCCGGGAAGCGCCGCCCCTGGCCGCGGAAGCCCTCTGTGGGGTCTGCAGCGGTCGGGTTGACCGAGCGGGCGAGGTGTTGGGGGGCGGCATGGGCGGAGACGCCGCTATTCGACCCGAGTTGGGCGTGACGAAGACGCACCACGGCCTCGCCGCCGGTGGCGCGGCCGACGCGCTGGTCAACCACCCCGGGCGCTACAGCGAATCGAAGGCGAGCAGCAGCGGGTCGACGAACGAGCGCGGACCGAGCAGGCGTACCCACCACTGGTGAGCGCGCCGAAGGACTTGGGCAAACTGCTCGCCAACAACGTGCTCACCCTGCTGGCTGTGCTGGTCGGCATGGCCTTGGTTCGCCACCTGACCGCGGCGCCCACCTGAGAGCGCCGCCGCAACCCGAAGGCCACGCACAGTCCCGCGGCGAGTAGCGCTGCCCAAGGCGGGTGTCGGTCCAGAGCACCGGCCAAGCCACAGCTGCACCCGTCGTCCTGGGCATGGCCACTGGAGCTTTGGCCGGACGTACCTGCGCCGCCCGCTCCGCCTGTGCCCGCGCCTAGGACCGTGAGCGTAAACACCCGGGAGTCCCAGGCGCCAAACGAGTCCGTGGCCACCACTTCGATGTCCACCGCGCCAACGTCAGCAGCCGAGGGCGTGCCAGAGAACGTCCTGGTCGCTCCGGCGAACCCGAGCCAGCCTGGCAGCGGTGCTCCGCCATCGAGCCTGGCCTGGTAGGTAATCATGTCGGACATGTCCGCGTCCTCGTCCACGAAGGCAGAAGCCGCAAAGGCGAAATGGAAGGCTTGCCCCTGGGTCGCCTCCCGGTCCTCGATGAGCTCGGCAGCCACGGGGCTGTGGTTGTGCCGGAACCAGTAGAGCCTTGCCCGGGCAGTCTCCTGATCTCCGGGATCGATAGACACGGCAAAGCTGTCCGTGTCTGAGTCCATTTGCCCCACCAAGGCAGCCGATCCGTCCGGCTGGATTGAGAAGAGCCAGCCTCCGCGCGACGACGCCAAGCTCACATCGGAAACCACGGGCTCCGGCTCATAGGAGCGGACAAGCAACAGCGCGTCACCGTCGTATTCCATGCCCAGCACGTGGGCTGGCTCAGCCACGTGGATCCTACTGGGAGCCATGGGCCTTCCGTCGGCCACGATGTGCTCGAAGGCAGACAGCATGAGCGCGCTATGCGCCATGCGAAGCCAATCCTCTCCGCCGAGGTAGGCGAAGTTGTAGAGGCTTACGCCCTGCGCCCCAGCAACATAGCTCTCCAGGATTTCCTCGAGCACCCAGCGGCCTTCCACCTCGGCAGGTGTGGGGGTAGAGACCGCTCCCGTACCCGCAGAGCAGATGGGTATGGAGTAAGGCCCGTCCACCCGGAAATCGAGGTCATCGAACCACACCGTACCCGACAGAGCGTTGCTCACCCCCACGCGAAGCCGAGCCGCGACGCTACCCTCGGGCGCGACAGAAGAAAGCGTGACCTGGGTCCAATCCGAGGCAGGCTCGCCGTGTACAACCTCGACGCTGGAGCCAATGGGGCTGTTGCCTGAATCGAGCCAGGCAAGGCGAAGCACGGCCTGGCCGTCGAGGTCACGGCTCGCCACCTGCGCAGAGGCCTGATAGGCCACGCCCGGCCAAATCCCAACACCCTCGCCCGCGGCGGTTTGGATGCCTCCCTCAGCCGGCATGGCTGCGCTCACATCCAGACGCGCGGACTGGACGCCCTGGTAGCTTTTTTGGTCGTCCCAACTGGCAGCAACATCGGTCCCCCAGTCGTCGAAGCCGTCTGGAAGGGCAGAAGTGCCGAATTCAAGACTGGCGTTCTCCACCTGGTTGGGGCGCACTGCCATGATGTCGTCGAACCAGCCCGTGCCTTCCGCACCGGGAGCGAACACGCGCACTTGAGCCTTGGCTGTGCCCGCGGGAGCGCTCCCCAATACGGCAATGCGCTGCCAATGCCCGTCCCGCACCCTCGGGCCGCACTCGATCTGCGTAGAACCCAGCTCAGCGTCCGTGCTGTCCAGCCACACGCCCTGCACGCAACAAGTGACCAGCGTCCTGGTCGAAAGCCCGCTGTACTTGGCGGTAGCTGCAAACACGATCTCCTCGCCTGATCGTGCCGCAAAGTCGTCGCTGCGGACTTCTCCTTGGTCCGCCGCAATGGCAAGCGCCCGGACGCCGTTGGCTATGGGCCTTGGTGGTTTGGTCGTGCCTGTCGAGTAGGGAAGAGAAATCCACTCGATGCCTGCTCCCGTACAGGTGAACCCATCAGGGCAGTCCCCTGTGCCCTGTTCCAGACCGCCGTTTTGGACCAGATTGTCGTTGGTGAGCGCGAGAGCTCCAAGCACGTATTGCCGCACGTACTTGCCCACGAAATGGAGGGTCCGCTCTCGCAGGGCCAAGGGCGGGTAAAGCACCGGGGCTGAATACGCAAAGGTGTGGGGATATAGCTTGTCAAAGTCCGAGATGTGGTTGTCGATTTTGCCTGGCACCGAACTGTAGTCGCCGACCAACGGTTGACGGCCGCACACGCTGGGCACGTCGGTGTCGCAAGCATCGGCAAGGCCGGCCTTCGCCGCGGCAGAGACGTCAGACCAGATTTCCGTTCCGAGCTGAGCATGGAACGTGACGAAGTCAGCGTCCCTTTGCGCGAAGTTCTGATAATCCGTGTCGGCCGGCGAGCTGTCGCGAAAGTCCTTGGGGTCGTCGCCGTCATGCCCATATTCGGCGTGGAATCGGGCAATGGCCCGGTCGCTGAAAGCTCTTTCTCGGCTATCCTCCTCGTCGAAGTAGAATAGCTCGATCCCCATAGCCGCTGCGGCCTGATAGTCGGCGATCTCGTCCAGGTAGCTCCCGTCGCGAAGCGCGGGGCAGCCCTTGTTGGACGTTGAGCCATTTTGGAGCACGGCAAGCTCGTCGCCAGCATAGGGTGCGGCGCTGGTGGTGAACTGAATCCCCGAAGTGGCCCCCAGCATCAGACCCGCATCCAAGGCCTCGGTGCTCGCCGGGACGATAGCGTCCCGATGACTCTGGCGATTGATGGAGTTGTGGTGAGCCAGAACCGGTACGCCAAGATGCACGAGCGTGTCTACCCATTCAGGAAACCAAGCATAGGTGGACTGATTGTAGCCAGACCATCCGATAAAGGTCCTGAGCCGTTCCAGCCTGGGAGCCATGGGTATTTCAATGGCCTCGAGCGGGATGGCCACTTCCTCTTGCTGAGAAGCTGGCAGCCCCCCAACCGCGTCCCATTGGTAGAACACGTACATGGGATTGAGCGACCCCGGCGCCTCGGCCGTCTCGAGTTGCAGGGTGCCTCCCCACGATGCGCTCGTGACAGTACCCTTGTCCCACTCGCTACGATTGTAGTTCCCCTCTGTACGAACGACCACGGACGTGCGGTCAGGTGGCGAGAAGCTGGCGTCCAGAGTGACCTCTGCGGGCACGTCGACCACCAGGGTGGCGGAGCTGTCGCCCATGTTCTCCAAGACGACGTTCTGGTACCGATTGAGCGTGGTCAGGCCTGCGGAAACTAAAATTACGGGGCGAAGCCGCGCCTGGACGCTCTTGTACTCGGCATGCTCCAGGGCCGTGATGTCGTCAAACCACACGCTCCCGCCCACCTCGTCGTGATAGGCAGAGGCGACCAAGTAGGGGACCAATGCATCGGCTCCGGCCGGCGCTTGGGCAACCACACGCAGGGGCGTCCAGTCGGCCGTGCCTGAAACAAAAGACCCATCCTCTAGTCCCGTGGTGAGTCCGCCGATAAACGCCCCCGAGTTGTACCAACGGGCCCCCAGAAAAGCGCGGCCAAGGAAGCTCTCGGTTTTGACGTAGCCGAAAAGCTCGTACACGTAGCCAGCCGTCGCGCCCGGCGCATCGCCGATGGCAATGACTGAGCCGGCATCCCGGACGTAATCCGCGTCGTAGACGGCGGTGAGCTCCAGCCGGAGCGAGTGCCCCGGCCCGCCGCCCCCTCTAGACACCGCGTCGTCCCAAACCTGACTGCCCTCGGAGTTTTGGGACACGTAATGAATCCATCTGCCGGGATTCACCGAGGGATCGGTCTCGAAGTCGCCATTGGGCACGTCAAAGGCGATTCCGTCAGCTAGCGCCCATGGAATGAAACAGAACATTGACGCAGCAACGCCCCACGAGGCCTGTGTCAGGTTTCCCTTTTTCATGCGCCATGCCCGCGCGGTGGTTTGGCGACCCACTGTCGGTTGGCTGTAGGTCGCCCACTTGCAAGGCTGGCACGGCCACGGCGCAGGGACTAGCTCTGAAGTAAGCGAAGTTGGGGGTGGGAAGGAGGCCGGGAAGCGCCGCCGTGGGTGCAGAAGCCCTCTGTGGGGTCTGCAGCGGCCGTGTTGACCGAGCGGGCGAGGTGTTGGGGGGGCGGCATGGGCGGAGACGTCGCTTATCTGCCCGAGTTGGGCGTGACGAAGACGCACTACGGCCCCGCCGTCGGTGGCGCGGCCGACGCTGGCTCCACCGCTGCTTACCGGCGGCGCCGCTGTCGCGCGCCTCACTACATCCCCAGACGCCCGACGACTGCGATTGGGATTGTTCGTAGATGTCAAGATCTGAGGAGCCCAAGCGCGTCGTGGTGGCCGCTGTGGGTCGGACGGCTCGAGCGGCTCGTCTCGAGGCATGGGCGCATGGCCGCCGAGCTGCTGGTCCAACTGGGCGAGGTCGACCGCCGCAAGCTGCGACCGGTGGTACGTAGTGGGCCGTGAGGGCTCGCTCGTGGCGGGGCAGCGTCCGCGGCGAGGTTCTAGCGCCCGAAGTCGACCGCGATAGGGCTCTGGCGGTGGCGGCGCTCTTGGTCGGCCGAGGCGCCCGCCTGGACCTCGTCCATGGCGTGGTTGGCCAGGGCATCGACGTACTCGTTGCCGGGCTCGCCCGCGTGACCGGGAACCCAGCGCCAGAGCACGCGGTGCTCGACGAGAAGCTGGTCGAGGCGCTGGACCAGGTCGAGGTTCTTGATCGGGCCGCCCTTGCGCTTCCATCCGCGGCGCTTCCAGCCGTGGATCCACTCCTGGCACATGTTGATGAGGTACTGGCTGTCCGAGCGCATCTGCACCGTGCGCCGCCCGCTCCGCAGCGCCTCCAGCGCCCGAATGGCCGCGGTCATCTCCATCCGATTGTTGGTGGTTTGCCGCTCGCCGCCGCGCCCTTCCAAGGCCTGGCCGCTGTCCCGGTCGATCAGCAAGAATCCCCAGCCGCCCGGGCCTGGATTGCCGCGGCAGCCGCCGTCGGTGTAGGCCACTACCCGCGGCGTGGCGCTCGGCTCAGCCATCCTCGCCTGCTGCCCGCTGCGGTGGGTCGGCCGCGTCGTCCGCCGCGCCTTTTTGGATCTCGCGGGAGATCCGCACCGCGCACCAATCGTGGCCGCACATGGCGCAGTAGTCGCGGTCCTCGTCCAGATCCTCGTCGTGCATCGCGCGGGCCGTATCCGGGTCGAAGGAAAGCTCGAGGTGCCGCTGCCAGTTGAGCGAGCCGCGGGCTTCGCTGAGCTCGTCGTCCCAGTCGCGCGAGCCGGTAATGCCCAGGGCCACGTCGGCGGCATGGGCGGCGATCTTGTAGGCGATGCAGCCCTGCTTGACGTCGCCGAGCTTGGGCAGCCCGAGGTGCTCCTTGGGCGTGACGTAGCAGAGCATGGCCGCGCCGTGGTAGGCCGCGGCCGTGGCGCCGATGCTGCTGGTGATGTGGTCGTAGCCGGGAAAGGCGTCGGTCACGAGCGGGCCCAGCACGTAGAAGGGCGCCCCGTGGCAGAGCTGCCGCTGGAGCTTCATGTTGTACTCGATCTGGTCGAAGGGCACGTGCCCGGGGCCCTCCACCATCACCTGGCATCCGTGCTGCCAGGCGCGCTCGGTGAGCTCGGCCAGGGTGCGGAGCTCGGCGAGCTGCGCCGGATCGGTGGCGTCGGCCAGGCAGCCGGGCCGGAGGCCGTCGCCGAGCGAGAAGGCCACGTCGTAGCGCCGCATGATGTCGCAGATGGCGTCGAAGGCGAGGTAGGCCGGGTTGTCGCTGTCGTGGGCCATCATCCACTTGGCCAGCAGCGAGCCGCCGCGGGAGACGATGCCCGCCACGCGGCCACGGGTGAGCGGCACGTGCTCGCGTCGCAGCCCGGCATGCAGGGTGAAGAAATCCACCCCCTGGGAGGCCTGATGCTCCAGCCCCTCGAGCAGCTGCGCCACGGTCAGCTCTTCGACCGGGCGGTCGAGGATCATCGAGTACAGCGGCACCGTGCCGATCGGCACCGTGGCGCCCCGCACGATGGCCTCGCGACAGGCATCGACGTTGCCACCGGTCGACAGATCCATGACCGCGTCCGCTCCCCAGCGCACGGCCCAGCGCATCTTGTCGAGCTCCTCGTCCGTGCCAGAGCTCACGGGCGAGGCGCCCAGGTTGGCGTTTACCTTGGTTCGAGCCGCCCGGCCGATAGCGGCGGGCTCGAGCTCGAGCCCGAGGTGCAGGCGGTTGGCAGGGATGATCATGCGGCCCGCGGCCACCTCGTCGCGCACCTGCTCGGCCGTGAGGTGTGGCTCGCGCGCGGCGGCGCGCTTCATGGCGTCGGTCACCACGCCCAGCCGGGCGTAGTCGAGCTGGGTCACTGGCTCGAAGCCGGGCGGCGGACGGTGTTGCTCGCCGTCGAAGCTCCAGTCCTTGGGCATGAAGTCCCAGGCCGTCTTGGGGCTGGGCGGCGGCATGCCTGGCGTGTCGGGCGAGCCGAAGGAGCCGGGGCCGCCGATGTCTGGCGCCAGGGCGAAGCTACCGGGGGTTGTGCCTCTGGCGCGGGTCGCGGGGTTGGCAGCGCCGCGAAGGGGCAGGGGAGAGTCGAAAGCGCGACTCGACTTGGGCATGACCAGCTCCACCGAGCTCTACCGAATGCCTAGGAGCCGCGGGCCGGACGGCGGCCGGAACGCTTCCCTTCGCCGGTACGAGCCGGATCAGGTTCGACGGGTACCTCTCAGCGGCCTCGAGCAGAGACCGCGCCCCGAGCAGTGGGTGAGGGGCTTGGTATAGGCCAGAACGGGCGGCTGCGCCAGGTCAGCACGCCCGAGCTCCAGGGCTCCGACGAAGACCCGCTCCTTGCCCAGGTACCAGGTCGCGACCATGGCGAGCGCCAGGCCGACCGCGATGAGCAGGGCCTGCAGTGATAGATCGGGGGGCCACTTGAGATAGAGCGCCAGGGCCGACAGCGCGCCCCAGCTCGCCCCGAGCCAGAAGCCCCAGTACGGCAGGTAGAACAGGTCGTTGCCCAGAGCGCGGCCAACGCCCTCAGAGCCGAAGAAGCCGTACAGCAGCAGCCCGCCGACGATGCCGACGATGGCACCGACCCGCGCCCGCGATGACGGCCAACAGGCCTCCGAGAACGCGGATGGGCTGCATGCCCGCCTCAGAACTGGCCGAGCTCGAGATCGGCCCAGCGCAGGGCCAGCCACTCGCGCAGGTAGGCCACCTCCTCGTCGTAGGAGGTGAAGTCGGTGCGCCCAGACCAGCGGTCGAAGGCGAAATAGGCATCCTGCCAGGCTTCCCAGTCGCGCCGTGCGCTCATGTCGATCTCGGCGATGTAACCGTCGACCATGGCCAGCACCTCGTCCAAGGCGTACTCGTCTTGCATGGCCTCGGCGATGCGCGCGCGCAGCGGGCCGCCCAGCACGGGATCGGCGAGCATGCGCTGCCAGATGCCGTTGGGCCAGGTGAAGTTCTGGCCGGGCGAGCTGCCCACGCGGCCGGTCTTCCAGTCCTGGCCGAAGGAGGCGTTGAGATCCCACGGCACCACCCGCCATAGCGCCTCGGGTGGACCGTGATGCAGGTAGCTGTTCTTGCCGCCCGAGTCCGCCGCCCAGGTGAACATGATCCACACCCACCAGCTCTGGAAGTCGCGCTGGTCGATCCAGTCGCCGATCTCGTCGCGGAAGGCGGCGTCGTCGGCGCCACCTGTGAACGCGACCAGCTCGTCCAGATCGGCGAAGGGGTTGGGGTCGGTCGGCTCGGGGTTCGGGTGCTTTTTCTCGTAGCCGTCGTGCAGGGTGGCCTTGGGGTTGCCCTGGTAGTCGACCAAGCGGAAGTTGCAGTTGTGGTTGCGCGCCTTGTACAGGTTGCCGTCCTCCCACAGGCCGTTTTCGGCCATGAGCTTGTAGTCGATGTGGTCGGTGACGGTGTACAGGCCCCAGTACTCGCCCTCCAGGTACACCACCGCATTGTACGCCTGGACCTGGATGTGCTCGGGGTCGAGCCGGTTCCACATCTCGAAGCCGAGGCGCTGGCGGACGTAGGCGTTGTCGTCGAAGGTGGTGGTGAGCACGATCTTGCGCTTGTCGTAGAGCCCGCCGCCCAGCTTGGGCTCGTTGAAGCGGTGCTCCTTGAAGAAGTGCAGCGTGTAGCTGTTCTTGGGGTAGCTGAGCGACGATGCCCCGCGTTTTTTGGCCTCGGCGTCGTAGACCTCGCCCCGATAGATGATGGTCGTGGGCGCGTAGGCCTCGCTCGATTGCGGGGCGGGCGAGAGGAAGAACACGGGCAGGCCGTACTCCTCGGGATACTGCGTCGGATCGAGGACCGGGGTGTTGTCCGGATCGTTCCATTTGTCGGCCACGCCGATCTTCACGGTGCCCGACTCGCCCAGCGCGGGCGCGCGCACCACGAGCTCGTAGACCGCGGCCTGGGTCAGGTCGGGGGTCCAGCTCAGCGTGGCGCTCGTCGGCTCGTAGCTAGCGCCGTAGGGTAGCTCGTCGAACGAAAAGGAGTCGCCGTCGTACGAAAGCCCAGAGCGGCACGACACGGTGGCGGTGAGGGTCTCCTCTTCCTCGAGCCAGTGGGGGCCGCCCGCGCTGGGTTGGCACAAGGGCACCGGCCTGGTGTGCCCGACGGGCGGCGGGCCTGCGCCGCTTCCGCTTCCGCTTCCGCTTCCGCCCACGCCGTCGTCGGTCGGCCAGCCGATCTCGCCCGCTGTACAGCCCCACAGCAGCGATGCGGCCAGCCAAGACCAACAGAAGCGATGAGGCAGCTCGTGGGGCAACATGAGCAGCAGCGGCGCTCGACCGAGCTGGCGACGCAGAGAAGCGCGGCAGAGCGCAAAAAACCAAGGGATGGCAGGGCCAAACGCAGCAACCATTGAAGATAGCAGCCGCCGCCCGTGCGTTCCAGCGTCCGCTGCCCGCGCGAGCCGATGGGGCATCCGATCGCGCTCGGGCGGGCTGCCCTAACGGAGACAAAAGTGCGGGCTCGTCCTTTTCGGCGTCCCGCCCGCGCGATAGAAGGGTGGGCTAGAGCAGAGCCGCTCGGCGCGTCGCGGCTCGCCAGAGGCGCACGGTGACAGACGGGGACAAGCCGCCAGGCTACGTCTTGGAGCACAGCCAGCACGAGGGCGGCCGGCTGGAGCTGCGGCTTAGCGGACCGCTGCGCCTGGCCGAGGCGGCGCGGCTCTGGCGGGAGACCAGCCGGCTGGTGCGCCGCTCAGCGACCGCCGTGGTCTTCGATCTGTCGGGCGTCGAGCAGACCGACGGCGCTGCCATGGCCCTGCTGGTCGAGCTCGCCACCGAGCTCGAGAGTCGGCAGGTGCCCGTCACCATCGCGGGCGCCCGCGGTGGGGTCGAGCGTATCCTGGCGCTGTACCGAGCCGGGGCCAAGCGGCCGCGAGCGCGCTCCAAGCCGGTCGGGCTGCTAACGCGTACGGGCCTCATCACCGCCGAGTGGGCGCGCGAGGTCCAAGGCGTGCTCGGCTTCGTCGGCTCCTTCGTCATCTCCCTTTTGGGCATCGTCCGCCGTCCCCGCACCGCCAACTGGCGGGACATCTCGCCGAACATGGAGCGGACGGGCGCCGACGGCGTGCCCATCGTGCTGCTCATCAACTTCTTGGTGGGCCTGGTCATGGCCTTCCAGGGCGCGGTGCAGCTCAAGCAGTTCGGCGCCAACCTGTTCGTGGCGGACCTGGTGGCGCTGTCCATCTGCCGCGAGCTCGGCCCGCTGATGACCGCCATCATCATCTGCGGCCGCTCGGGCGCCGCCTTTGCCGCCGAGCTCGGCACCATGCGCGTCAACGAGGAGATCGACGCGCTGCGCACCATGGGCTTCGACCCCATGCGCTTCTTGGTATTCCCCAAGGCCATGGCGCTCGTGCTGGTGATGCCCCTGCTCACCCTGCTGGCCGATCTGGTGGCCATCCTCGGCGGGCTGCTGGTCGGCTTGCTCGGCCTCGATCTCACCGTCTCGGGCTACCTCATCCGTACCCAGCAGGCCCTCGACGCTGGGGACGTGTTCTCGGGCGTGGGCAAGAGCGTGGTGTTCGGCTTGATCATCGCGCTCATCGCCTGCCAGCAGGGCTTGGCGGCCTCGGGTGGCGCCCAAGGGGTGGGCCGCCGCACCACCTCGGCCGTCGTCGCCATCCTCTTCGCCCTCATCGTGGCCGACGCGGCCTTCACCGTCGTCATGACCATCTTCGATCTATGAGCACGCCACTGATTCGCGTCCGCGAGCTGACCCTGGGCTGGGGAGACGTCGTCCTCCAGGACAAAGCCACCTTCGACGTCGAGGCGGGCGACATCTTCGTCATCTTGGGCGGCAGCGGCTGCGGCAAATCCACCATGCTGCGCCACTTGGTCGGCCTCGAACAGCCGCTCGGCGGCACGGTCACCATCGCTGGCCTGGGCAAGCCGTCGCTCGGGGTCGATCGGCCGCGCTTCGGCGTCATGTTCCAATCTGGCGCCCTTTTGGGCTCGCTTACCGTGGCCGAGAACACGGGCCTGGCGCTGCGCGAGTGGACCTCGCTGCCCGATGAGGCCGTCGAGGCGGTGGTGAGCGCCAAGCTGCGCCTGGTCGGCCTCGGCGGCTTCGAGAACCACTACCCGGCCGAGATTTCTGGCGGCATGAAAAAGCGCGCGGCCATCGCTCGCGCCATGGCGCTCGAGCCGCAGCTACTGTTCTTGGACGAGCCCTCGGCGGGGCTCGATCCCGTGACCGCCGTCGAGCTCGACGAGCTGATTCTCACGCTCAACGAGCAGCTCGGGCTCACGGTGGTGATGGTCACCCACGAGCTGGCGAGCATCTTCAAGATCGCCAAGAGCTGCATCATGCTCGATAGGCCGAGCAAAAGCATCATCGCGCGGGGCGATCCCCGCGTGCTCCGGGATCGCAGTGGCGATCCGCGGGTACACGCCTTTTTCAACCGCGTGGCGGGAGCTGATTGATGGCGACGAAAACCAACCATTGGAAGCTGGGCTTGTTCGTATTCGTGGGCCTGTTCGCGGCCGTGGGTGCGGTCATCTGGCTGGGCGTGGCCGAGTTCGACAAGGAGGCCATCCATTACGTGACCTACTTCGACGAATCGGTGCAGGGGCTCGACGTGGGCTCGCCCGTCAAGTTCCGCGGCGTGACCATTGGCAACGTCTCGCGCATTGCGGTGGCGCCCGACCGACGCCACGTCGAAGTGGAGGGTGAGGTCAATGCCAATGACTTGACGAAGCTCGGCCTCGACCCGGTCACCTTCGGCATCCCGCCCGACCTGCGGGTGCAGCTCGCCTCGGCCGGGGTGACGGGGCTGAAGTTCATCCAGGTCGACTTCTTCGACGTGAAAAAGCACCCGGTACCCGAGCTGGGCTTCGACACCCCCGCGAACTACATCCCGGCCGCTCCCTCCATGCTCAAGAGCCTGGAGGACTCGGTGGTGCAGTCGGTGGGGCGCTTCCCCGAGACCACGGCCGAGGCCATCGCCCTGCTCAAGAAGCTCAACGTGCTGGTCGAGGAGGTGAACCAACAGGGCCTGCCCGCGCAGCTGACGACCACCATCGACAATACCAACGAGACCATCGCCGAGGGGCGCAAGACGCTCAAGCTCGCCCAGCACAAGATCCACCAGTTCGACGTCCAGCAGATCTCCGACAACTTGTATCTGGCCTCGGAGAACGTCGTGGATGTCACCGCCAAGGCCGACATGGCCATGGACGGCATCAACGGCGGCTTGTTTCGGCTCAACCGGATCCTCGCTCGCGTCGAGCGACAAGGAGGGCTGCTCGGCGACGTCGAGCAGATCGTCAAGCTGCTGCGGAACGAGGCGGCGCAGCTGCAAGGCGCCATGGCGGTGGTCAAGGCCACACTGGAGAGCGTCAAGGACACGGCCGACTCCATCCAGAACGTGGCCCGCGAAGCCGATGGCATGTCCGGCGATCTCGGCGGCATGCTGACGGCGGTGACCGAGACGGCCGCGGCCATTCGTCGGGTGGCGGACGCGCTGGAGCGCGACCCCGACATGCTGCTCAAGGGGCGCGCGGGGGTAGTCCAGTGAACGCCCCGCGGCGGTCCGCCCTGGTGCTCCTCCTGGCAGCAGCCGCCGCTGCGGGCGGTTGCGCCTTGACCAACAAGGGCGATCCCATCTCGCCCCGCTACTTCAGCCCAGCCGAGCCACCCCCGGTCGAGCCGCCCGAGCGAGCGGACGACTTGCGCCTGCGGTTGAGTCGGGTGCGCGCGGGCACGCATCACAAGGAGAGGATCGTCTTTCGGGACTCGGCTCACGAGGTGGGCTTCCACGAGGAGCTGCGCTGGGCCGAGCTGCCCGAAACCTACCTCCGTCGCGCCCTGGAGCGAGCCCTGTTCGAGCGCCGCGGCATCGGCCGGGTCACGGGCGGCTCGGCCGCCATGCTGGAGGTGGAGCTGGTCGACTTCGCCGAGCTTCGCGGCGACGAGCCGCGGGTGCGCGTCCGCGTGGCAGCCCTACTCCACACCCGCGGCCGAGCCCTGTGGCAACAGAGCATCACCGCCGAGCAGCCCTTGTCCGAGGACGCCGAGGACAGCCCCGATCTCCTGGCGGAGGCCATGGGTCGGGCGCTATCCGACGCCGTCGAGCAGCTCGCCGAACGGGTAGTCGCCTCGCTCGAGGCCGAGCGGAGCGAGTAGCGCGAGGCTGCTATCGCTGAAAGGACCCTGGGTCGACGGCGTCGTAGGTGGTTTTGCGCCAGCGGTAGCCCGGCTCGACGATGCCGCCCGGTTCGGCCAGGTCTTGGAGCGCCCAGCAGAGATCGCGCAGCACGGTCCGCTGCTGGTCGACCGCCGCGGGCTCGCCAAAGGACGCGCCGTGCGGAAACCGCACGAAGACCGACCGCGGCGCGCCGATCCGCTCGCTGATGGCGCGGTTGATGGAGAGGCAGACCGTGGGGATCCCGTAGGTCTCGACCACGCGTGAGACCAGGCCACCGGCCCGGTTGCAGAGCGGTCAGGCGGGAGCCACGAGAGCCACGTCTGCGCCATCGTCCCGCAGCCGACGGGCCAGCGCGTGCGCCGTGCCGTCGGGCTCGCCGACCAAGGCGCCCGTCAGCGTTCCGGCGAAGCCGAAGCTGAAGCAGCGCGGCGCCAGCCCCAAGACCCCTTCGTCGCGCAGCTCTCGCAGCCGGTCGAGCGGCAGGAGCACGTTCGGATCCTGCTCGGCGTAGCGATGCGGATAGTGGGCGTGGGTGATGAGCAGGCTCTGGGGGTCGGCCTCGACCGAGATCTCCCGGAAGCTCGGGTCGCCCGCCAGCGCATCGGCGTCGAAGGGCTCGTCGTCGGGGCGGTGGAAGCCGGCCGTGCTCACCAGCGCCACGCGGCACTCCGACAGCTCCTTCGCAAAGGGCGCCCACGGGATATCGCCGAGGCGCGGGGTTTGCGTGCTCCCGGCCAGGGCATTCACCATCGGGCCCGCGGTTCGGTACAGCTCGGCGCCTACCGGGTTGTTCGCGAAGGCCTCCAGCCATCGCCACACCTTCGTCTTCTTCGCCTTGCGGTCGGTCATGGCGCGTATCATAGCAGTCACGGTCAAGCGAAAGCGCGGCTATGGCAGCTTGGGCTCGGCAGGCGGGTCGGCGTAGCCCTCGGGCAAGTCCATCGCGCAGCGGAAGCCCAGGTAGACGTGGGCGGTGGCGGGCGGCACGGCCGTCGTGGCGGCCGATTCGAGCCTGTCGGCCTCGTGGTAGAAGCTGCCCCCTCGCACGATGCGGTAGCTGACGCCGTCCGCGGTGAGCTCGGGCGCGGCGTCCTGGACCCACTCGCCGACGTTGCCAGCCATGTCGATCGCGCCCTCAGCCGCGCGATCGCCCGCGTGGCTGCCGAGCGGGCAGGTCGCCACGGGTCGGTCGCCCGAGCGGCAGCTGCCGTTCAGCCCAAAGCAAGCCCGCGTGCAGTCCGGCTCGTCGGTGCCCCACGGATAGCGCCGCCCGTCGGGTCCGGCCGCGGCCCGCGTCCACTCCTCGGACGTCGGTAGCCGCCGCCCCTTCCAGCGGCAGAAGTCCTCTGCGCTGGCGTGGTTGACGCAGTTCATGGGGTGGTCGAGCTCGCCGCGCACGGCATTGCAGCGTCGGCGCCAGGTCTCGGCGCGCTGGGCGGGCGTCACCGTTGGCAGAGCGGCATCGGTCTCGTCGGGCTCGCGCGGCCCTCGGGCCGTCTCCTCGAGCACGACCCGGCGCGCGCCTGGGCAGCGGCCCGCCTGGACGCACTGTTGGTAGCCGCGCGTCGAGACCTCGTGGCGGTCGATGAGAAAGCCTACGGGCCGGTCGGTCGCAGCTGGGTCGGACAGGCGGATGAGCACCATGTCCTCGGGCAGCGGGATCGGCTCGTCGAGACCGCCTTGCCCGCCCCCGCCCGCGGCCCCGCCAGCTCCCCCTGCGCCGCCTTCGGGCCGAAGTGCCGTGCTGCTCTCGGACGGTGCAGGGCCGTCAGCCGTTGCGTCCAGGGCAGGCAGGGGCAGCCGGCCCGCGCCGCCCACCCCTGGCGGAAGCGCGCTCGCAGCGGTCCAGCCGCCGGACTGAGCGGTCCCGGCGGCGGTGTCGTCCTCAGAAGGCGTTTGCTGCTCCTGGCGCAGCATCGAGTACAGCACGGCAGCACCGAGCAGCGCGGCAATCGCCACGATGGTCATCCACGGCGACCGCCTGGCGGGCGGCGGCTCTGCAGCGTGGGACTTGGCCGGATCGGCCCCTGACGGCTGGGTATCGCCAACGCCAGCCGCACCGCTGTGGGCCGAGCCAAGCGCGGTCGATCGCTTGGTCTCGCCGCTGCCAGCGCCGCCCGCGCCCGCTTCGGAGCCGGTCGGTGAGGCCTGCCGCTCGCCGGAGCCCGCCGCGGAGCCAGCCCCGGATGAGCCTGCGGCCGCCACCGCCCCGCCCGCCCCGCCCTCGGGCGAGCGCAGGGTACGCGGGCCTGAAGGCGACTCGGCCGCCCCTTCGGCCGAGTCCCCGAGCGGCTCCTGCTCGGCGCTGGTCGCGGCCGCGCTGCCCCGTGCCGCGGCCGGCTGCGAGGCGTCACCGGACAGCGCGCCCGGCTCGAGGTCGATGTCGTGGCGCGTGACGAACTGCGCCGTGTCGGAGAGATCGTCGGCGAGCCCGGCCCGCTTCGACTCGCCCGTGGCCTGCTTGCCCACGGCCTTGCGCAGGGCCGACCAGAAGCTGCCCGCGTCGAGGTAGCGGTCGTGTGGATCCACGGCCAAGGCCCGCAGCAGCACGGTCTCCACCGCGTCCGGGGCGTCGATGCCGTGGTAGCGCAGGGTCGGCCTGGCCGCTGGATCCGCCGCCGCGATGTAGAGCTGGGTGGCGTCGTCGCCGTCGAGGGCCCGCTCGCCGCTCACCAGCTCGACCAGGATGAGGGCCAGGGCGAAGACGTCGGTCCAGGGGCCCGTGGCCCCCCGCTTCTTGTTGAACTGCTCGGGCGCGCCGTAGCGCGGGGTAAAGGCGCCGGGGTGCTGCTCGGTCGCGGCTGGCGCAGCGGTGAACCGGGTATGGCCGGCCAGCGCCTTGGCGATGCCGAAGTCGAGCAGCTTGAGCGTCTGCTCGCCGTGGACCTTCGTCAGGAACAGGTTCTCGGGCTTGACGTCGCGGTGAGCCACCTTCTGGCGGTGGGCCACGGCTAGGGCGCGCGCAGCCGGCTCGAGCAGATCCACCGCCTCGCGCAGCGGCATTTGCGTCGAGCCCTGCTCGGCCCGCTCCTTGTAGAAGGCCGCGAGCGACTGCCCGTCCAGCCACTCGAGCACCAGGTAGGGCACCCACTGGCCGTTGGGCGTCACGATGGCGCCCACGTCCAGGGCCTGCACGATGCCCGAGCTCAGCTTGGACAGTCGATGCAGCACGCGGCCCTCGTCCTGCAAGCGACGGAGCAGCTCGGCCCGCTGGGACTCATCGGGCGCGTTCGAGAGCTTGAGGCATTTGACCGCGATGGGCTCGCCAAAGCCCGTGTGCTCGCCGCGGTAGACGACCCCGAAGCCGCCTGCACCCACGATCGAGCTCACGCGATACTTGTCCTCGATCGTGGTGCCGCAGAGCTCGAAGGGGTCGCTGGGGGGCGCGCGCTCGGGCATCGCGGCTCACGCTACCGGATCACCGCGCCGTGCTCCAGCGAGATGGGCTCGAGCCAGCAGAACAGTGGCATTTCGCCCCGGGCTGTGGTTGGAAAGGTCATGCGGTGGCTGTGCGCTTTGCTGGCCGTGGGGCTGTTCGCGGCCTGCGGCGCGTCGTCCAGCGTCGGCGGGCTGGCTAGCGGAGATCGCCGGGCCCAAGACGCGGGCCCGAGGCCGCTGGGTCCGACGGCTCCACCGCCGCCGAGCAGCGCCGAGCCAGATGGTGGCGCTGGAGCCCGCGCCGAGCCCGGCCGGGATGCCGCCCCCGATGCTGCGGACGCCGCCCCGCCGCCTCTGGCCGATGCCGACGCCGCCGCTCCCCAAGTCGGCAGGCTGCTTCCCCATCGCGCCGCCCTCGCCACCTTCTACCGGGCTCTGCGCGAGCTCGAGCAGGGAAAGCGCCAGGACCACGTACGCCTGGCCTGGCTCGGCGACTCGCACGCCCAGGCCGACTTCTGGACGGGGGAGCTGCGCCGCGGCCTTGCCGAGCGCTTCGGCCACGGCGGGCCGGGCTTCGTCCACCTTGGCTATCGCGACTACCGCCACGACGGCGTCCGCGTCTCGGTGCACGGAAGCTGGCGTCAGCGCCCCAAGCCGCCTTGGAAGACCGAGCGCTGGAGCGACGGGGCCTTCGGCCTTGGCGGCATCCTCACCGCTGGCTATGCCGACCGGCCGAGCGCGCTCATCGAGCTCACCGACCGAGCGCTGGACGGTCGGCGGATGCGCTGGGATCTCTGCTACAAGCTCGGCGCACCCGAGGACCAGTTCAAGCTGGACTTCGCCGATCAGCCCCGACAGATCATCCGCGCGAGCGGCCGGCCGGGCCAGCTTCGGCATCGCATGGTCGAGTCGACCGGCCGAGCCCGGCTCAAGGTGACTCCCTCGGGCGGGCGCCCCGAGTTCTGCGGTCTGGTTATCGAGACCGTGCCCGATGGCCGCCCGGGCGTGGTGCTGGACACCTTGGGTATCAACGGCGCCCGGCTGGGCACGGCGCTGGCCTGGGATCCAGCGCGCTGGGGAGCCGAGCTCAGGCGGCGTAACCCCGAGCTCGTGGTCATCGAGTACGGCGGCAACGAGGGCAGCGACTGGACGCCCAGGCCGGCCTCCTACAAGCGCCAGCTCGTTCAGCTCGTCCGTCGCGTGCGGCTCATCGCCCCGGGCGTCTCCTGCCTGGTGGTCGGGCCCACCGACCGGGTGGACGCCGAGTCGCGCATGCCCACGGTGCGCCAGGCCATCGAGCAGGGGGCGGAGGAGGCGGACTGCGCCTTCTGGGACACCTATGCCCTGATGGGCGGCAAGGGCTCGCTGCGGCGCTGGCGCGACGAGAACAAGGCCGCGCCGGACGGCTTGCACCTTTTGCCGCGGGGCTACGCCGAGCTGGGCCGCTGGCTACTCGGCGATCTGTTGGCCGCCTACCCCAAGGCGCCCTAGGCCATGGCCGCGGTGCTCCCGGAGCCGCCCTCGGGCAAGGCCGCCCCGCCCGTCGGCTACCTCGAGCTGCTGCGCGAAAACGCCGACTACCGCAGGCTGTGGCTGGCCGAGGTGGCCAGCTTCTGCGGCGACTGGTTCAACACCATCGCCATGTTCACCGCGGTCGGGCGCCTGTCGGGCAGCACCCAGGCCATCGCGGCGGTGTTCGTGGCCAAGATGCTGCCCATCTTCGCGGTCTCGCCCATTGCTGGCCCGCTCATCGACCGCTTCGACCGCCGTCGGCTGCTGGTGGTGACCGATCTCGCCCGAGCGCTGTGCGCGGTCGGCCTGGTGGTGGCCTACCGCCTGGATAGTCTGCACGGGCTTATCGCGCTGCAGGTCGTGATGATGTGCTTTGCGGGGGTGTTCATCCCGGCCAAGTCCGCGGTCGTGCCCCAGATCACCACGACGACCCAGCTCGGCGCTGCCAATGCCCTTTCCTCGGCCACCTGGTCGAGCATGCTGGCGCTGGGGGCGGCCCTGGGCGGCTTGGCCACGGGGTTGGTGGGCATCGAGTTCGCGCTCGTGTGCGACGGCTTGACCTTCCTCGTCTCGGCCGCATTTCTGATCCGGCTGCCCGTGCTGCGCGCCGCCAGGTCCTCCTCGCCCAGCGCCAAGCGCAACCGCGGCTTCATCGCAGGGCTGCGCTATTTGGGCCGCCGCCCCTACCTCACCGCCGTCATCTCGCTCAAGCCGCTGCTGGTCCTGTCGGGTGGGGCTGCCGTCTTGCTGCCCTTGTTCGCCACGCGCGTGTTTCCGGCGACCGTTGGGGCGGCCTACATGGGGCTTCTGTATTCGGCGCGAGGGGTCGGCGCCCTGATCGGGTCCCTGGCGCTGCGCAAGATCTTCGGCGATGCGCCGCGCACCATGCGGCGGCTAGTGCTGGTCGGCTATGCCGTGATCGCCATTAGCTGGTGGGGGCTCGCGCGCGCACAGAGCATCTGGCAGGCCGCGCTGATCTTTCTGGTGGCGGCCGTGGGCAACGGCATCGTGTGGGTCTTTTCCACCACCCTGGGGCACCTCGCCTCGGCGGACGAGTATCGCGGGCGCGTCTTCTCGGTCGAATGGGGGGCCTTGACCCTGGTGCTCAGCGCCGTGGCCTGGGTGGTCGGCTGGGGCGTGGACCACCGCGGCTGGACCGTCCAGGCCGTGTGCCAGGGCAGCGCGCTGGTCCTGGTGCTGCCCATGGCGCTGTGGACGGTGCTGCTCGCCCGCATCCGGCAGGGCTTGGCGCGGCAGGAGCGAGAGCGACTGGCCGTCCCGCCAGACGACCAGACGACCGCCGAGCAGGACGAGCAGGTCTTGCGATGGCGTGAGCGCTGGCTGGGCCAGGAGCGAACGCCGCTGTAGATCGGCGCTACTTCTTTTTGAACCTGGGGTTCTTTTTTCTGCGCTTCCGGCTCTTCGAGGTGCTCCGCGTGGAGCTGGGCTCGGTCTTGGGGTCCTTGGTCGTCGGCGAGATCCCCGGCAGCAGGAAGGGCAGGGTGGGCAGCGCGCTCGGCAGCACCCAGCGCGTGCGGCTGCTGGTGCTGGACGAGGTGGTCGTGCGGGTACGGCTCTGCGTGCGCGTGCGGCTCTGCGTACGCGTGCGGGTGGCCGTGCGGGTGGTCGTGCGGGTGGTCGTGGTGGTCGTGGTCTCCGACTGAGACGCCGTGTCCGTCTCGGTGCTGGTGGGCTCGGGCGAGGTGGTCTCGGACTGCGTCTGCGTGGGATCGATGGCCACCACCTCGGGCTCGGTCTCGTCGTCGTAGCGGTCGGGGTAGTACTTGGAGGCGAGCGCCAGGGCCAGCACCACGGCGCCCGCAATGCCCGCGGCCAGCAGCAGGATGAGCAGCAGCGACGGGCCCGTCTTGGGTCGGCTGACGGCTACCGGCCCGGGTGCCAGCGGATGGGCCGCCGCCACAGGCGCCGCCACGGGCATGTCCTGGACGATGGCGCCGCCAGGGGCGCGCTCGGTGCCCGATCCGACGAAGCCGCCCGGGATCGCCTCGGCCGGAGTGGGCGTCATGGCCGCAGCTGGCGTCCCCATCGGCTGTGGGGCCTGCGGTGCGAGCGGCTCGCCCAGCTCGGTCCTGCCTGGGGCGTCGGTCGGCTCGCCGCTCGCTCCGCCAGGCTGGTCGGCTTCGACTACGGTGCCCGTGTCGACGGCGGCAAGCGCGGCGAGCTGCGCGTCGGGCATCCGCGTTGTCTTACGGATGTCGCCGTCGACCGTTGTGGGGCGGTCATCGGCTGCTTCGTCCGCTTCGTCCGCTTTTCCGGGAGTCGGGGTTGCGCTGGCCTCGGCTTCCGCGGGCTGCTCCGCGCCCTCGTCCTCGTCGGCCTCGCCCGCCTCGTCCGAGGGGGTCTTTTCTGGCTCGGCGCTCTCGGCCGGCTCGGCGCTCTCGGCTGACTCGGCGCTCTCGGCTGGCTCGGCGCTCTCGGCTGGCTCGGCGCTCTCGGCTGGCTCGGCGGCCTCGGCTGGCTCGGCGCGCTCGGCCGGCTCGGCGGCCTCGGCTGGCTCGAGGCTCCAGGACAGCTCGCTGGGCTCGTCGGGCTCGCTTGGCCCGCCAGCCGACTCGGCCGCAGCGGATGGCGCCGCGCCGAGCTCTGCGGGCTTTTCCGCAGGCTCCTCGCCAGCTTCGGCGCCCGATCCCTCCTCGTCGGGAGCCGCCCCAATAGCCGTGGCGACCGCCGCGGCAGCCACGGCAGGCGCGGCCATGGCAGCCGCCTCGACAGGACGGACATCCGAGGGCTTTCCCGTCGTGGGTCGCGCCCGCGTTGGCAGCGGTCCCTCGGGCGAGAAGGGCAGGATGGCCTCGCGCAGCTCGTCCACCGTCTGGAAGCGCTTGTCCGGCTCGGGCAGCATGGCCTTGTGCACGGCCGTGGCCAGCTCGTCGGCGATGCTGGGCGCCAGGTCCTTGAGCTGGACCACGTCGCCCTCGAGGTAGCAGGCGGCGATGGCCAGGGCGTTGTCCCCGCCCACGGGACGGCGGCCGGCCAGCATCTCGAAGAACAGCACGCCCAGCGAGAAGATGTCGGCCCGCATGTCGACCTTGTCCGCGGAGAAGGCCTGCTCGGGAGCCATGTACTCGGGCGTGCCCATCACCACCCCCGGCCGGGTCAGCCCGCCCTGGCCCTCGGCCCGCAGCTTGGCGATGCCGAAGTCGAGCAGCTTGACCAGCGGCACGTCGCTGCCGTCCGAGGTGAGCATCACGTTGTCGGGCTTGAGATCGCGGTGCACGATGCCCAGCTTGTGCGCGGCGGCCACCCCCTCGATGATCTGCAGCATGCAGCGGAAGGCCTCGCCGTAGGTCAGCCGCTGGCCCGCCCGGTACAGCTCCTCGTAGAGCTCCTGCAGGGTGGTGCCCTCGACGAACTCCATGACCATGTAGGCCAGCCCCTCGGCCGTGCGGTCTACGTCCGAGACGCGCACCACGTGCGGGCTCTTGATGCGGGCCGAGACGCGGGCCTCCTGCAGGAAGCGCTCCACCAGGCCCTTGCGACGCCCGAGCGCGGCGTGGAGGAATTTCAGCGCGACCGAGGTTCCCAGAAGCTCGTGACGAGCTTCGTACACGCTGCCCATGCCGCCGTCGCCGATGAGGCGCACCAGGCGGTACTTGTTGTTGACGAGCTGTCCGACGTGGGGATCCATCTGAAACGGGGCGGGCCGCGACCGGCTGTGGGGGTGGTCTTGCGCCGAGGGTGTCACATTCGATTGGACGCGCGTAGGCCTAATTTACGTCAAGGGGGCGACGATTTCCGGGCGCGGCGCCTCACGGACGGGGCCACGCGCCGCTATCCTGTGAACAAGTTTGCATGTTAGGTCAATCCCTAGCAGCCCGATGCCTGTCGGGTACGCGGGATTGGAGGAGCCATGCTGGCCGTATCCATGATCGATGAGCTGGTCGATCGCGCGCTCGGGGAGGACTTGGGCAGCGGCGACCTGACCACGGACTGCTGCCTGGAGCCCGGGGCCGTGGCGCAGGCCACCGCGCTGAGCCGAGCCGAGCTGGTGGCCTGCGGCGGTCTCGTCTTCCGTCGCTGCTTCGAGCGGGCCGACCCCGAGCTGCGGGTGGAGCTGCTCCAGCCCGACGGGGCGCTCTTGCCGCCCCAAACGCCCATCTGGCAGGTGCGCGGCCCGGCTCGCAGCCTGCTCGGGGCCGAGCGGGTGGCGCTCAACTTCGCCCAGCGCATGAGCGGGATCGCCACCTTGACGCACCGCTACGTGGCGGCCCTGCCCGCGGGCTCGACCGCGCGGGTGACCGACACGCGCAAGACCACGCCCGGGCTGCGCGCGCTAGAGCGCTACGCCGTGCGGGTGGGCGGCGGGCACAACCACCGCGACGACCTCGGCAGCGCCGTGCTCATCAAGGACAACCACATCGCCGCCGTGGGCGGCATCGCGCGCGCCATCGGCCGCGCCCGCGAGCGCGCTCCGCACACGAGTCGCATCGAGGTGGAGGTGGACACCCTGGACGAGCTCGGGCAGGCCATCGAGGCAGGGGCGGACATCGTCATGCTGGACAACATGGACGACGCCGCGGTGGCCCAAGCCGTGGCGCGCGCCGCGGCCGAGCGCAAGGCCACGGGCCGCCCGCTGCTCGAGGTCTCGGGTGGGATTACGGTCGACCGGGTGGCGAGCCTGGCCCGGCTGGGCGTGGACGTCATCAGCGTGGGCGCGCTGACCCACTCGGCACCCGCCGCGGACATCGCGCTGGAGATCCTTTGACGATGGGGGCTCCGGGCGTCGCGTCGCTCCTTGCTCTGCCCCCAAACCCCCGCGTGAGTCTCGGCGTGAGTCTCCGAAGGACAAGCTTGACTCATTTTTCTACGAGGCCTTTCTTCAAGGACTCTAGCCGTGGACCCGGACCCTCGTAAGACCTTGGCCGTGGCCGAGACCTTCGTCGGCCTGCAGGGCGAGTCGACCTTTGCTGGCCTGCCCTGCGCTTTCGTGCGGCTCGGCGGCTGCAACCTGCGCTGCACCTGGTGCGACACGGTCGAGGCACGCGAAGGCGGGCGCCGTAGAGACCGAGCCGAGGTACGCGACTGGGCGCTCGGGCAGGGCACCCGGCTGGTCGAGCTCACTGGCGGGGAGCCGCTCCTTCAGCCGGCTGCCCCGCTGCTCATGGCCGAGCTATGCGATGCGGGCCGCACCGTGCTGTGCGAGACCAACGGCAGCGTGGACATCTCGGTCGTGGACCCGCGCGT
Source organism: uncultured Polyangiaceae bacterium (assembly GCA_964441055.1). Taxonomy (GTDB): domain Bacteria; phylum Myxococcota_A; class Polyangia; order Polyangiales; family Polyangiaceae; genus JACQWT01. Next base: position 28,875 of record CAYTYV010000013.1, read on the forward strand.
CCGCCGCATCGTGGATCTCAAGCCGCCAGGCTCGGGGCAGTGTGCGGAAAACCGCTTCGAAAACCTCGCGCTTCTAACGGATCGCGACGAGCTCAAGTTCGTGCTCGCCGACCGCCGCGACTACGACTGGATGCGGGAGGTGATCCGTCGGCACGACCTTGCCGAGCGCGGGCTGACGCTGCTGGCCTCGGTGGTCCACGGCCGGCTGGAGCTGGGCGAGCTCGCCGAGTGGGTGCTCGCCGACCGCCTCGAGGTGCGCGTGCAGCCCCAGCTCCACAAGCTCATTGGCGCGCGGTGAGGCGGGACGTCAGCGGTAGGGTCCGACGTGCTCGCCCGGGTGGCGGCGGGCGCCGACGGCCTCGGCCAGGGCGGCCATGCGGTGGACGGTCTGCGGCACGACCGCGGGATGGCGCGGCAGAGTGGGCAGCCGCACCACCAGCGCGTCGTCGTAGAGCGAGGTCGCGCCCACTGTGCGGTGCAGCTCGAGCAGCTGGGCTCGCAGGCGAGCATCGAGCACCTGGCCCACGGCGTGGGCGCTGGCCGCCTTGACCACGAAGGTCTCGTCGAACGCCGGATCGCCGAGCTTGTGGTCCTGCGATCCGAAGAAAATGGCCACCCGGTCGAAGGTACGCGTGGGCTGCACGGCCAGCCCCACGCCGAGCGACGGGGAGAAGCTCACCCGAACCTCGAGCTGGTAGGCACGCGTTCCCACGCGCGCCGCGTAGGCGTGCACGCCCGTGCCCTCGAGCTCGCCCCACATGCATAGCGGGGTGTCGACGCCGCGCAGCCCGTTGGCGCGCGCAAAGGCAGCCCAGGCCTGACTGTGCCAGGCAAGGGCGCTCGCCACGGGCACGTGGAAGCGCGCGCGGCTGAGCAAGTGGGTGGTCTGACTGCACATCTCGATGGCCCAGCCAAGCCAGCGGCCGTCGTTGGTAGCGCCATGCCGCTCCACCGACATGCCGCGGTCGCTGAGCGAGAAGTCGGCGCCGCCGAGCCGGCCGAGCAGGAGCTGACGCAGCTCGGTCGCGAGCAGGGCGCGCACGCGGTGGTCCTCGTCGCCCTGGATGATGAAGCGGCCGTCAAAGGCGGGATCGCCGACTTGGATATCGTGTCCGCCCTGGAATAGGTCGTTGAAAAAACCGTGGCGCTGCACGGACAGCCCGAGATCCAGCGGCGGGTTGAGCACGCTCGAGGCCACGGTGTAGGTGGTCTTGTTCTTGCCCGAGCCGCGCGAGACCAGCCCTACCCGGATGCTCTGGCCATGGCGGCGGCCCCAGATCTCGCTGTTGGCGTAGTGAAGGCCGAGCCCAGCGGCGACCTGTCCCCAGATCTGGTCCCGCTGGCGGCTCTGGTGCTGGTTCCACCAAATCGCCAGGCCGATGATGGCGACCACGATGACGAAGGGCGCAAGGCTCGCCATGAGCATGACGATGATTTCCACGTTGGGCTCCTCCAGCGTCCAGCCTTGGCTGCGGCGGCCAGCGCCGTCAAGCGCGGCCGAGGGGGGCTCGCCAAGCGGCATCCGTTGTGGTTATATGCGCGCGAGCTTCGGGGGGGCCGGTTGCGCCGCCGAGCGGTTGCGTGTGTCCCAAAGGTAGGCTGATGTCTGTGAAAATCGCGTTGTCCCGGTCCGATCCCCTAACCATTTCGGCAGACTACCTGGTTGTAGGGGTCGCCCAGGGAGCCTCCCGCCGCCGCGGCATTGTCGGCGCCTTGAAAAAGGCCCTGGGGCCGTGCGTGAACAAGATCCTGACCCGCGGCGAGTTCGAGGGAAAGCCCAAGCAGCTCGTGGAGCTGCCCTCGGGCGGGGTGCTAAAGCCCCTGCGCGTCGCCCTGGTAGGCCTAGGCCAGAGCGAGGAGCTCGGCCTGGCCGAGGTGCGTCGCATGGCAGCCCTGGGCGTGCGGGCGGCCGTGGCCGCGCACGCCACCAGCGTGGCCATCGTGCTTCCCGAGCTGCCCGACGGCAGCTACCTCGACGGCACCGAGCGCGCGGCTGCCGAAGGGGCGGTGCTCGGCGGCTATCGCTTCGAGGAGTTCAAAACCGGTGACCGGATAGCGAAGTTCCCCCTGCAGAGGATCTCACTGCTCACCACCGAGACGCCCAGCGCCGAGCTGCGCGCCCAGGTGAGCTTGGGCCAGCGCGTGGGCGAGGGCGTGTGCCTGGCCCGCGATCTCATCAACCGTCCGGCCAACGAGCTCTATCCCGAGGCCATGGCCGCGTTCGCGCGTCAGGTCTGCAAGGACAGCGGCCTGGCCTGCACGGTCTACGACGACGCTGCCCTCAAGAAAAAGGGCATGAACCTGCTTCTGGCGGTGGGTCAGGGCAGCGCTCGGCCGCCGCGGCTGGTGCACATGAAGTATCGGCCGGCTGGCAAGCGGGGCCTGAAGAAGCTGGTGTTCGTGGGCAAGGGGCTGACCTTTGACACGGGCGGGATCTGCATCAAGCCCGCGCCGGGCATGGAGGAGATGAAGGGCGACATGGGCGGGGCGGCCAACGTCATCGCCCTGATGGCCGCGGTGGCTGCGCTCGAGCCCATGGCCGAGGTGCACGGCATCATCGCCTGCGCCGAGAACATGCCCGACGGCAATGCCTATCGACCGGGCGACATCTTCCGGTCCTACGAGGGCAAGACGGTCGAGATCACCAATACCGACGCCGAGGGGCGGCTGGCGCTGGCAGATGCCCTGGCCTACGCGGCCGAGCTCGAGCCCGATCTGATCCTGGACAACGCCACCCTGACGGGCGCCTGCGTAGTGGCGCTCGGGCCCAAGGTCTCGGGCTACTACGCCAACCGCGAGGAGCTGGCCGCCGAGGTGCGGAGCGCCGCTCAGGCTGCGGGCGAGCAGATGTGGCACATGCCGCTCGTCGAGGATCTGCGCGAGATGCTCAAGAGCGACTGGGCCGACATCAAGCACATGGGCGAGCGCTGGGGCGGCTCCATCACGGCCGCGCTGTTCCTGCGCGAGTTCGTGCGCGATACGCC
>CAYTYV010000014.1:0-31447 GCA_964441055.1 uncultured Polyangiaceae bacterium
CCGCCAGGTCGAGCAGTTCATGGAGACGGTCATGGGCGCGGAGCGCCAAGCGGCATGAGTGGAGACCCCCGCGATATGGCACGAATGGGGCAGGGGCGATGACGGCCTACGTTGGCGGCTGCGACGTGGGCTCTACCACGGGAAAGGCGGTGATCCTGGCGGGCACGAGCGTGGTCGGGAGCGCGCTCATACCGAGCCAAATCGATCCTGAAAAGACCGCGCGGCTGGCGCTGGAGCGGGCCTGCCAGGGCGTGGGCGAGCTCAGCGGCCCGAGCGAGCTCCGCTATCTGGTGGGTACGGGCTACGGCCGCAACGAGGTACCGTTCGCCGACGAGAACATCTCCGAGATAAGCTGCCACGGCCTAGGCGCCTACCATTGCAACGCTGCCATTCGCACGATCATCGATATCGGCGGCCAAGACGTGAAGGCCATTGCCTTAAGCGACGACGGCTCGGTGCGGGAGTTCGCCATGAACGACAAATGCGCTGCGGGAACCGGTCGCTTTTTCGAGGCCATGGCGCGCATCTTCCAGCTGGGCCTGGAGGACTTCTCCGAGCTCTCGCTGCGAGCTCAGAAGGTCATCCCCGTGACCTCGCAGTGCAGCGTGTTCGCCGAGACCGAGGTCATCAGCCTGGTGAGCCAGCGCCATCGGCCAGCCGACATCGCCGCGGGCGTTCAGGCGGCGGTGGCCAAGCGGGTCTTCTCGCTCGGCCGCAGGGTGGGCCTGCGGCCCAAGCTGACCGTTACGGGTGGCTGCGCCAAGAACGCGGGGCTGCGCCAGACCCTGGCAAAGCTGCTGCAGCTCGACATCGCGCCCCTTTCCGTGGATCCGCAGATGATGGGCGCCCTCGGCGCGGCGCTGTTCGCCGAGCGCAAGCGACAAGCCGCCTAGAGGCTGTGAAACACCCTCTCAGAGATCGGCGTAGTCGAGGCGAAACTTGAGGGCCCCGGGGCTCGCCTCGATGGCGTTCATGATGCGCCGCTCGTCTCTCTTTGGAACCACGATGATCACGCACTCGGCGCCAGCCAGGCCCTCGGACACGGGCAGGCCCAGGCCCTTGGCCTCGTCGGCGCTGAGCAGCCGCGCCCCGGTGTCCTCGCGGGTCTGCGCGCTCAGCAGCTCATCGCCGCTCGTCCCTGGCGCCAGGATGACTTCGAACATGACGTCCATGGCGGCCGATCTTAACCCGAACGATGCGCCTTGGCCACGGACCTACCCATTTCCGAAGCCGTGCCAGCGGCCGCAATCGGGGCATTGCCAGGTGATGCGGTTGCAGGTCACCCCCCAGATGTTTTCCGCCATGCAGGCCTGGCAGATGCTCAGCCCGCAGCGGCAGGTCCAGCAAAAGGGCACCGTCTGGTTGCAGCAGCAGCACAGGTAGACCGCGGGGGGCTTCGTCCTGGGGCGACGACGTACGCGTGGGCGTTTGGCGAGCATGACGATCCTGGTGCGGCGACGGTCAGCGGCGAGCCGACCGTCCGAAACATAGCGCAAGGCCTCGGGACTCGCGCAAGAATAACTTGCGCGAGCCCTCGGGCGAGCGGCGAGCTTGGTGCGGGTGGTCGGCCCTTGGTTCGGTCCGCGGCTGGACCCGCTGCAGCGGTGGCGCTTGCAGAGCGTGCCCGACCGGTTTACCAGAGCTCAGTGGTGCCTTGCCATGGCGGCGCAGGACTCCCCTCGTTCGGTTGCGCCTCTTACCTTGGGGGTAGATCGCTTCGAGGTCGCGGCGATCTTCGTGGGGGAAAGCATCGATCTGCGCAAGCTGCTCGCGCGACTGGCCCGCTCGCCGCTGGTGCTGAGCGTGCACGCGCACGCCTGGGCCGTGCTGTTTCCCTACGGCGCGGTGGTGATGGTCAACCTGGACGAGGCCGAGCAGGCGCGCTTTCTCGCGGAGCTGGGCGAGCGCGTGCAGGGGCCCTTTGCCGACCCGGAGACCGAGGAAGCTGCGGTGCGGGTTTGCCCTGAGGCTCGGGAGGGCGTCGCAGCCGAGGTGATCCACATCCGCGAGGCCAACGTCGAGCGGATCCAGGTGATCGCGGACGCGCTGGCCAAGAGCGTGGCGCTGGCCCATTACGAGGAGGCGGTGTGGGAGGCGCTCGATCGGGTCGAGCCGATGGCGGCCGAGCTTCGACGAAAGGGCAGCAGCCGTCGGCGGGCCCGCGAGCTATTGCGCGACATCGGCGACGCGCTGCTCATACACCACAAGATCGTCGGGCAGGTGGAGGCGCCCGAAAAGCCCGAGCTTCTGTGGGAGCGCCCCGAGCTGGAGCGGCTCTACCTGCAGCTCGAGGACGAGTACGAGCTGGTGGAGCGACACGCCGCGCTGGAGCGAAAGCTGCAAATCATCGGCGACACGGCGGGCACCCTGCTCGAGGTCCTGCAGACCAAGCGCAGCCTGCGGGTCGAGTGGTACATCGTGCTGCTCATCGTGGTCGAGATTTTGCTCACGCTCTACGCGATGATCTTCCAGTATTGAATCGGCGCTTGATTCTGCTCCCCCTGGCCTCGCCCCAAAGGGGTGAGGGCGAGGCCAGGGGGAGCAGAGGGAAGGTCTGCGCGCGCTTCTGGATTGGGTCTACGCGGAGGGGCTTCGCCCCTCCCCCGCCTGCGGCGGGACCCCCTCCCTGGTTGTGCTGAAGGCGACATCGCGTTGGTCGGCGATGTACCGCTAAGGTTTGAGCGCTGGATGCACGTGCACCGCTTGGCCGGCTGCCACCTCGGCCGCTTCCATGAGGGCTTCGGACATGGTGGGGTGGGGGTGAATGGTGACCAGCAGGTCCTCGAGCGTGGCGCCCATTTCCAGAGCCAGGGTGCCCTCGGCAATGAGCTCGGAGGCGTGGGGGCCGACGATGCCCACGCCGAGCAGCAAGCCCGAGCCCGGATCGGTGAGCACCTTGACCAGGCCGTCGGTGCGACCCAGGGTGCGGGCCTTGCCGAGGGCCGACATGGGAAAGCGCCCGACCTCGGCCTCCACGCCGCCCTGCCGCGCCTCTTCTTCGGTAAGGCCCGTCCACGCGATTTCCGGGTCGGTGAAGACCACCGCGGGAATGGCGCGATTGTCAAAGGCCGAGGGGTGATCGGCCAGGGCCTCGGCCACGACCTTTCCCTCGCGGCTGGCCTTGTGGGCCAGCATGGGTCCAGGGGTGACGTCGCCAATGGCGAAGATGTGCTCGATCCGGGTGCGGCCTTCGGGGCTGACAACGATGCGCCCGTCCTCGGCGACCTCCACGCCAACCGCCTCGAGCCCGATGTCGTCGGTGTTGGGCCGTCGGCCGACCGCGACGAGCACCTGATCGAAGGCCTCGAGCCGCGTGCTCTGCTCGTGCTCGATGCGGACCCGAAACTCCGCGCCGTCGTGCTCGATGCCCGCCACCTTGGACTCCACCAAGATCGAGTCGAAGCGCTGCTCGCAATGGCGCAGCATCACCTCGACCAGGTCGGGATCGGCGCCCTGGAGCAGCCGCGGGAAGAACTCGGCCACGGTGATCTCGGAGCCGAGGCCTGCGTACACCAGGCCGAGCTCTAGGCCGATGTAGCCGCCGCCTATCACCAGCAGCCGCTCGGGCACCCGCGGCAGGGCCAGGGCGTCGCGCGAGGTCCACACGGGCAGATCGCGCGCCGCGGGAAGCTCGTTCGCCCGCGAGCCCGTCGCGATGATGCAATCGCGGAAGTCCACGCCCGAGACCTCGCCGCCCTCGATGGCCAGGCTGCGCTCGCCGTCCAAACGCGCCCGCCCGCGCACGACCTCCACGCCCCGACGGCGCAGCAGCGAGTCGACGCCCTTGCTCAAATCGCCGACCACCGTCTCGGTCCATTGCCTCAGGCCCGCCGGATCGACCTGGAGCTCCTTGAAGGTCAGGCCGAGCTTGTGGGCATTGCGAGCCGCCTCGGCCAGCTCCACGGCGTGGATGAGCGTCTTGGACGGAATGCATCCCTCCAGCAGGCAGACGCCGCCCAAGCGCTCGCGCTCCTCGATGAGCAGGACCTCCTTGCCGAGATCGGCGGCCCGCAGCGCGGCGACGTAGCCGCCTGGTCCACCGCCGATGATGGCGACCTCGGTTTGCTGGCGCAGGCTTCCCATGACCATGGCGGCCTCAGGTCTCCAGGAACAGTCGGCTGGGGTCGGACAGCTGCTGCACCAGCTCGCTGACGAAGCGCGCGGCATCCGCGCCGTCGGCGATGCGGTGGTCGAAGGCGAAGCACAGCGGCAGCATCTTGCGAATCGCGATCTGGCCGTCGCGCACCACGGGCTTTTCCTGCACCTTGCCCATGCCCAGGATGGCCACCTCGGGGTAGTTGATGGCGGGGATGAGCGCAGTGCCGCCCAGCGGACCGATGTTGGTGATGGTGAAGGTGCCGCCGCGGAGCTCGTCGACGTCGAGCTCACCCTGGCGGGCACGCTCGGCGAGTCGCTCGATCTCCGCCGAAATGGTCATGATGCTCTTGCGATCGGTGTCGCGAATAACCGGAACCACCAGCCCGCGTCCGGTGTCGGCGGCAATGCCGATGTTGTAGTACTTCTTGTAGATGATCTCGTCGCGGAACGGATCCAGGCTGGCATTGAAGGCCGGGCTGGCCTTGAGCCCTGCGGTGGTGGCCTGCATCACGAAGGCCAGCAGGGTCAGTCGGCCGCCAGGCTCGCCGCTGCGCCGCTCTCGCTCGCGCTTGCGAAAGGCCTCGAGCTCGGTCACGTCGGCTTCGTCCATGTGCGCCACGTGAGGGACGAGGATTTTGGCGGTGACCATCTTGTGGGCCACGCGGCGCCGAATCGAGCGCAGCGCCACGGTCTCGACCGGTCCCCACTTGGAGAAATCGGGCAGCGGTTCGAGGTCCAGATACGGAATGGCGCTGGCCGCATGGGCGGCATAGTCGGCCTCGGCACGGCGCTCGTTCGCAGCGGATGCGGACGGCGCAGCGAGCGGCTCCCGAGCGGGCTCGTCGACCGTCTCGGCGGGTGTGGCCATGCGCGCGGCGTGGGCGTGGACGTCCTCGGGCGTGACCCGACCGGCTGGACCCGTCGGGGCGACCTGGCGCAGATCGACCCCCAGCTCGCGGGCCAGCCGCCGGGTTGCTGGGGCCGCGGGAATGGGGCGCGGCGCAGCGGGCGGCGGGGCTGCGGAAGCCGATGCGGGGCTCGGTGCTTGGGCCCGAGCTGGTGCCGATCCCCGGTCGGCGCGTTCGGGGGGCGGAGGCTCAGCAGCTCGGGGCTCTTCGGCGGGCTCAGCAGGCGAGGAGTCGAGGACCACCAGCACCGCGCCCACGGCCACGATGTCGCCCACCTTGCCGCCCAGCGAGACGACGGTGCCACCCGCGGGCGAGGGAATGGTCACCGCTGCCTTGTCGGTCTCGACGTCGACCAGCGGCTCGTCTTCGGCAATGCCGTCGCCTACGCCGACGTGCCACTTGAGGATCTCGGCCTCGTGAATGCCTTCGCCCAAATCGGGCAGCTTGAACTCGAACACGTTGCTCCCTAGTGAATCGTCGGCTTTCCGCTGCGCGATGGCCGGTCATCGGAAATCGAGCGTCTCTTCGATGGCTCGGCCGATGCGCTCGGGCGAGGGCATGTAGGCGTCCTCGCGCCCGAAGTACGGCGTCACCACGTCGTAGTGCGTGACCCGTTGTACTGGAGCTTCCAGAGCCATCAAAGCCTCATCGTTGATCCGCGCGATGATCTCCGAGGCCAGCCCGAGCGTCTTGGGCGCCTCTTGCACGACCGCGCAGCGGCCGGTTTTTCGAACCGAGGCCACGATGGCTTGGCCGTCCATGGGGGCGATGGTGCACAGATCGATGAGCTCGATGCTCGCCCCGCGCGCGTTCTCGACCGCGCGCACGGCCTCGATGCTGCTGCGCATCATCGCGCCCCAGCTCACCACCGTCAGATCGCGACCTTCTTGCACCAGCTGCGCTTGCCCCAGCGGCAGCACCTCCTGCTCTTCGGGCACGAGCTCCCGAAAGGCTCGGTACGAGCGCTTGGGCTCCATGAACACCACGGGATCGGGATCGCGAATCGCCGCGACCAGCAGCGCGCGCGCATTGCGCGGACCCGAGGGGATGACCACTTTGACGCCCGGAAGGTGCGCAAATAGGGCCTCGCGGCTCTCCGAGTGGTGCTCGAGCGCGCGCACGCCCCCGCCGTAGGGCATGCGCACCACCAGCGGCGCGCTGTGGACGCCGTGCGTGCGCGACCGCAGCCGTGAGGCATTGCCCTCGAGCTGGGGGAGCATGAGATAGGAAAAGCCCGAGAACTGCATCTCCGCGACGGGTCGCATCCCGCCGAGGGCCATGCCGATGGAGGTGCCCAGGATGGCCGACTCGGCCAGGGGCGTGTCGATGACGCGTTCGGGGCCGAAGCGGTCGAAGAGCCCATCGGTGACGCGGAAAACCCCGCCGTCGCGGCCCACGTCCTCGCCCAGCACGACCACGCGCTCGTCGTTGGCCATCTCCTGGGCGAGCGCCAGGTTGATGGCCTGCACCATGTTCAGCTTGTGCTCAGCCATGGCGCTCCTGCTTGGCGAGCTCGGCAAGGAAGCGGGCTCGTTGGGCTTCGATCTCGGGATGCGGCGCGCCGAAGACGTGGTCGAAGGGCGCATCTGGCTTGAAGTCCGCGCGCGCTTCCAAGCGTTCCACCGCGGTCTGGACCTCGCCCCGCACCTCGGAAAGCAGGGCGGTCTCGCGCTCGTCGTCCCATAGATCCCTGCTCGTCAAGTACCCCCGCAGCCGCGCAATGGGCTCGCGCTGCCACCAGCCCTGCTCCTCGTCGGGGCTACGGTATTTCTTGGGGTCGTCCGCGGTGGTGTGCATCATCAGGCGATAGGTGATGGCCTCGATGAGCGTAGGCCCCTCGCCCGCTCGAGCGCGATTGAGCGCGTCGCGGCTGGCCTTGACCATGGCCAGCGCATCGTTGCCGTCGACCTGCAGGCCGGGAATGCCGCAGGCGATGGCCTTTTGCGCAATGGTCTGCGCCTTGGTCTGCGCGCTGCGCGGCACCGAGATGGCCCAGCCGTTGTTCTGACAGATGAACACCACGGGCACCTGCCACACGCCCGCGAAGTTCAGCGCCTCGTAGAAGTCGCCCTGGGACGAGGCGCCGTCGCCGAAGAAGGCCACCACCGCGGTGTCCTTCTCGCCCAGGTAGCGCATGGCATAGGCAATGCCGACGGCGTGAAGCAGCTGCGAGCCCAGGATGACCTGCACGGGCAAGATCCGCGCCTCGGCCGCCACGGTGCTGCCCTCTTCGTAGCCGTTGTAGTACCACAGGGTGCTCTCGAGGGGCTCGCCCCGCATCAGCCTGGCGCCGAGCTCCCGGTAGGAGCCCACCAGCCAGTCGCGCTCGCCCATGACCAGGGCAGGGCCGCAGACGGCGGCTTCCTGACCCGTGCACGGCGGAAAGGTGCCGAGCCGCCCCTGGCGCTGGAGCTTGAGCATGCGCTCGTCGGCGGCGCGGGCCAGCACCATGGCGCGGTACAGGCGGCTGAGCTCCGCGGGCTCGAGGCGGGGGTCGAGGGCCTCGTCGAGCCCGCCGTGCTCGTCCAGGACTTGCAGATAGGGGATGGAGAAGCGGGCGAGCTCGCGCAGGGACATAGGGCGACTCTCGAAGACGGCGCGATGAGGGGAGATCCTGCCGACGATATCAACATCGGCACGGCCCCGACTCCGTCAAGACGAGGTCGCCAGATTTGTGTGGAACGCCGCTAGCGATAATGCCGAGCGAGCTCGGAGGCATAGCGACGGCCGAGCTCGTCGGCGTGGGTGGTCAGCCACTGGCTGAATCGCGTGATGCCCGTGGGGGGAGCCTCCGACACCAACAAGCCCTCCATCAGGCCGTCGATCTCCTGGCGGGTCAGCACCACGTCGCCCAGCCAACGTCCCATTACGCGGGCAGCCAGCGCCACCAGCCACGGCGGCAGGTGCACGATGCGCGCCCGGCTGCCGATCGCGCGGGCGATGAGGCGCACCAGCTCGTCGAAGCGGTACCGCTCGGGACCGACCGCATCGAGCACCACGTCGTCCCGCTGGCTACCATGCTCGACCGCCAGCGCCGCCAGATCGGTCACGTGAATGGGCTGCACCTGATAGCGCCCGTCTCCAGCCACGCCGAACACGGGCAGGCGCCTGAGCAGCCAGGCGATGTTGTTGATGAGCACGTCGCGGCCGCCGAACAGCACGGTGGGCCGTAGGATGGCGTGGGAAAGGCCCGAGCGCGCCAAGGCCTGCTCGAGCTCGGCCTTGCCGCTGAAGTAGGGCAGGGCCGAGCCCAGAGACGGGTTGGTGATGCTCACGTGGACGACGCGCTCCACGCCAGCCCGCGCGGCCGCCGCGAACAGCGCTTTGGTGTTGGCCACGGCGCGCCCGAAGCTGGCATCGCCCCAGTCGAAGCGAACCCAGTAGGTGTTGTAGAGGACGGTACCGCCCGCCAGTGACCGCTCGAGCGCCTGCGGGTCGTCGAAGCTCATCCGCACCGCGTCCAGCCGTCCCTCGAAGGGGTCGGGTCGATCCGGATGGCCCGTGATGGTTCGCACCCGCTTGCCTTCTCGAAGCAGGCGGGAGGCGATGTAGCGACCGCTGTAGCCAAAGGCCCCGGTCACGACGTGAAGCTCGCTTTTGGACATTGGTTCACCTATATGTTTCAGAATCTTTTGAACAAAACGGTCAAACGAAGGCCAGCCTGCTCAAGCGGCAGAACCGGCCTCGTCAACGGCTACCGGGTAGCCCCATGGTCAGCAGCCGCAACATCGAGCGGGTGGAGCTCTCGTCGCTGAGCAGCTTGGTCATCACGCGGTCCATGGTGCCCAGCAGGTCTTCCATCTGGGTCAGTCGGTCGGCCACCTGTTCGCCGCTCTGGTCGGCGGAAGCGAGCGCCTTGCGCACGGTGGCCAGCGCTGGATCGAACTCCCTCCGCTTCCTCTCCGAGAGGATACGGAAGAACATGGACCACACATCCGACTCGGTTACGTAGTAGTCCCGCCGCTCGCCGCGCAGGTGCACTCGGTGGACGACCTGCCAGTTGCGCAGCTCCTTCAGGCACATCGAGGCGTTGCCTCGGCTGATGCCGAGCCGCTTGGTGATGTCGTCCAGGCAAAGCGGTTCCTCGCTCATGATGAGCAGGGCGTGGATGCGCGCCATGGATCGGTTGACGCCCCAGAGGGCGCCCATCGAGCCCCACGACTCTACGAATTGCTCGAGCAGCTTGTCATTCATCACGTCTTCTGTTGTTCAGAATCTATTGAAAGTTTAGCTCGCTGAAGAGCCAGTGTCAAGGGCCGCCTCCTCCCACGTCCGCCTTGAGCCATCGAGCTCGCCGCGCCATGGTGGGCCTGCGATGGCGTTCATGCGTTCCACTGCCTGCGTCGCGGTGCTGCTGGCCCCATGGGCGGTGGCGGGTTGCCGCTCGTGTGACGCTCCAGGCGATGAGGCCTCGGCGTCGAGCGTCGCGTCAGAGCGCCTCGAAGAGCCTGCTTCGGGCCTGCGGATCGGAGGACAGGCCGTTCCCCTCGCGGCCGCGCTGGCCCTGGGCACCGCGGGGCAGACCGCGGTGCGGCTCAGCTTTGCGACCGAGGCGCTTTCCTGCGACGCGCTTCGGGCCGAGTACCCGGGCAGGCCCGAGCGCTGGTCGGCTCAGCGCATCGACCTTTGGTTCTCCCAGCCCTGGCAGCCCGACGGCTCGGTCGGGCCCTGGAGCTACGCGAGCGGCTTTTTCGTCGACGCGAGCCGCGATCGCGCGCTCGTCGCGCGGGGAGCCTACGTCAGCGACTTCTCGGTGCAGGGTGGCAGCTTGCTGGCGCGCGGTCTGGATCTCGCGATGCAAGCCGGTCGCCAGGAGATCTATCTGAGCGGCGATGTGGAGCTCGGCCACTGCGGCCGGCTCCAGCGTCCTGAGCCAGCCCGCCCCCAGACCGAGCTCGAGCTCTGGATCGCCGAAAAGCGCGTTTCCGTGAGCGGGGCGAGCTTCCGGCTCGAGGCGGGCAAGCGCTTCCTGCGCCTGACCGAGGTCCCGCACGATTGTGCCAGCATCGTGACCGAGGGCTATGACGTGGTGGTCGATCTGGCGATCGGGGGCGAGCCGGTCGCGCTCGAGTTCGCCGCTCTGCGAGGCGATCTCTTTCCCGACACTCCAGCAGGCTCCCAGGGAAAGGAGAGCTTCGAGCTCGCCTTGGACGGCCCGCTCGACGGCACGGGACCGCTCGGGGCAACGCTCCGCGGCCAGCTCGACGTGGCAGGCTACGCCCTTCGACTGGACGGCAAGCTCGAGGCGACTCGCTGCCTTCTCAAGTGAGCTCCCCGGGTGTAGCATGCGCCACCCGAGAGGCGGGCAAGGTCGCCCCTCTCGAGAGAAGTTGGAATTCGCTGACGATGGCTCGGCCCGCACTACCCATCATCCGCCGCGGACGGCGCCTGTCCGATCCCACGGGCGGCCAGCATCGCCAGCAGGCCCGAGCGGTGCTCCTCGTAGACCTCGATCTCGGCCAGCACCCGCTCGGGGGTGACCACCCAGCCCACCGCCCAGTCGCACAGCTCGCGGTAGCGCTGTCCGCGGGCCAAGACGGCGGGCGCCTCGGGCGGCATCTCCCCGGTCGCGGCAAAGCGCAGGCTCAGCACCTCGACCACCGCGTTGGGGCCGCGCGCGTTGTAGCCCTCGGCGAGCAGCAGGCCGCGGGCGGCGTAGAACATGCCGAAGTAGGCCCGCGTGAGCGCGTCGCGGTACAGCCGTTGGTGCACCAGCACCTCGGCGGCGTCCCAGGACTGCTGCGAGGCCTCCCGGTCCTTGCCCGCCAGAAGTCGGCGCTCCTCGGGGAGGAGCGTCGGCGTGAGCGCGGTGCTCGAGTGGGTCTCGGGATGCGACGCTTTGCTGGTGGCCGGATCGGCGGATGGTGGGGCGGGCATGCGGGGACTATTCGGACAGGCCCCCGGTCGCGTCAACCCTGAGGAGAAGCTAGATGAAGCCCGGCGAACGCAAGTACCCTCACGTCTTCAGCCCCTACCGCATCGGCAAGGTCGAGTTCAAAAACCGCATCAAGTACGCCTCCACCGAGACCAACTTCAACTACGGCGACGGCTTCGTCTCGGACAAGGAGGTGGCCTACATGGAGGCGCAGGCCCGCGGCGGTGCGGGCATCGTCACCACCCAGGGCGCCTTCACTGACCCGCGCGGCGAGGGCAAGGGCTACGTGGGCATGATGGGCATTTGGAATGACGAGTTCATTCCAGGGCTCAAGCGCATCGCCGACGTCATCCGCGACTACGACTCCGTCTCCATCTTGCAGCTCATGCACTGCGGCCGGGTGGGCGGCGTCGAGCTCGACTACACGGTCGGCCCCTCGGTGGTCAAGCAGCGCATTCCGCGCTTTCGCGAGCCCAAGGAGATGAGCGTCGAGGAGATCGAGCAGTGCATCCAGGAGCACATCGACGGCGCGCGCCGCTGCCAGGAGGCCGGCTTCGACGGGGTCGAGATCTCGGGCATCGTGGGCTATCTCATCTCCAACTTCATCTCCAAGTACACCAACAAGCGCACCGACGAGTACGGCGGCGACATCGAGGGTCGCTCCGCCTTCATGCGCAAGATCGTCGAGGGCATTCGCAAACAGGTCGGCCCCGACTACCCCATCATCATCCGGCTGTGCGGCGAGGAGCTGCTGGACGACCGCGGCGGCAATACCCCTGACGAGTCGCTGACCTCCATTCGAATCGCCGAAAAGGCGGGCATCGACTGCTTGAGCGTGACCGCGGGCTGGCAGGAGTCGGCCGTGAGCGTGATCAGCCGCGACATCCCCATGGGGCACTGGCTGTACGTCTCCGAGCGCATGAAGCAGAACATCGACGTGCCCGTGGCCATGGCCTATCGGCTGTTCCTGCCCGAGCTGGCCGAGGATGCCATCGTGCAGAACAAGCTGGACATCTGGGAGATGTGTCGGCCCATGATCGCCGACCCCTACCTGCCGCTCAAAATCCTCGAGGGCCGCGAGGAGGAGATCATCCCCTGCATGGCCTGCAACATCTGCCTGGCGCGGCTATTCCGCGACGCCGAGCTCAACTGCTTCGTGCGCCCCTCGTTGGGCCACGAGAGCGAGCCCGACTACGGCTTCTACGGCTTTTCGCCTGCCCAACAGAAGAAGAAGGTGTGGATCATCGGCGCGGGCATCGCGGGCATGCAGGCTGGCGCCATCGCCGCCGAAAAGGGCCACCAGGTGACCATCAGCGAGCGGGCCGACCATACGGGAGGGCAGCTCGCCGCCGCGTCCCACGGCCCCTGGGGCGACGAGGAGTTCATGCGGCTGGTCGACTACCTCGAGCACCGCTGCCGCCAGTTCGGCGCCAGCATCGAGCTAGGTCGCACGGTGACGCGAGAGGAGGCGAAGGCCTCGGACGCCGACGTCATCATCGTCGCCACGGGCGCCGCGCCGCACCTCGACGTCAAGGGGATGGACAAGCCCTCCGTGGTCTCCTGCCTGGACGTGTTTGAGAAAAAGGCCGAGGTGGGCAAGCGCGCGGTCATCCTGGGCGACTCGGGCGCCGCCATCGCCACAGCGCTATTGCTGCTGCACCGCGGCGGCCACCAGGTGAGCCTGGTCGGCAAGGCCAAAAAACCGGGGCAGGACGTCAACCCCTCGTACATCTGGCGCTACATCAAAAAGCTCAAGGACGAGCACGCGGTCATCGTCAAGAACACCACCGTCAAGGAGATCACCGACGGCGGCGTGATCATCGACTCGCCCGACGGCGAAAAGCTCGTCGAGGCCGATACGGTGATCGTCGCGACCATGAAGCCGAACGACGAGCTGAGCGACGCCAAGAAGCGGATCTACACCATCGGGGACGCCATCACCCCGCGTCGCGGCGCGAGCGCCATCATCGACGGCTACAAGATGGGAATGCGTTTGTAGAGAGGAGCTATGGTACCGGTAATCGATGCGTATCGTTGCGACGGCTGCGGGGTATGCCTGCTCCGCTGCCCGCCGCAGGTGATGGGCCTGGTCAAGGACATCGCCGTCATCATCACGGACCTGTGCGAGGAGTGCGGCATCTGCGCCGAGGTTTGCCCCATCGACGCGGTGCGCTTCGAGCTGCCCCATCGCAGCTACCGCTCGGAGCACGAAGGCTACCGCCCGCTGCCTCGCTGAGCTAGCGAGCCGGCTCGGCCCTCGGGTCGACCGTGGGAGAAGCGCGCATGAATGGCAAGACCTTCTGGGGGACTGTGTTGATGGCGGCGCTGCTGGTGGTGGGGGGCGGCAGCGATTGTGGCGGCGACGAAGAGCTGAGCTTCCCGGATGCCGCCGCGCCCCTGCCGGGCGAGCCCGAGGACTGCGAGCCGGCCTGCGTCAACCTGTACGACTGCGGGTACTGCACGGTTATGGCGGAGAGCTTCTGCTACGTGCTCGCCCAATGCATCGACAACTGCCAGGCCGAGCCCCCTGGCGCCCAGTGCATTCGCGACGTCGACGAGTGCGAAGCGGCGGCCTTCCAGCAATGCGGCTGGAACGTAGCCGAGCGATCTGGTGGATAGAAGCGCTCTTGGCGGAGCTTGACCGCTATTGTTTCGGAGGAACCCATGGCCGATATTCCCGTCGACAAGAAGTTCGCCGTGCTGTGCCAGATCACCCGCGCCCAGCACTTTGCCTGGCACGAGGCCGTCCAGCAGATGTGCCCCGAGCTGGACGTGGCCAAGGTGACCGACAAGATGTGGGAGCTGACCGGCCATCAGACCGCCGAGGCCTACCTCAAGCGGCTCGATCCGTCACAGCCCCTCGCCGCCCAGGTGGCCGCCAGCATCGTCTGGAGCAGCCAGTGCATGGGCGAGGACGCTGCGGTGGAGCTGAGCGAAGGTGAGGACGAGGCCTTCGTGCGGCATAGCGACTGCCCGTGGCTTCACTGGCACAAGCGGCTCGGTCTGCTGAGCGAGGATCGGCCGGGCTGCGACATGTGGTTCCAGACCATGGTGGCGGATATCAACGAGAAGCTCGGCACCAAGCTGCGGGTGGAGACCACCCAGGCGCTGCCCGACGGCGATGCCTGCTGCCTCAGGCGGTTCTGGGTGGAGCGGTAGGCGCAAGCCGCGCGGGCGCGCGCTAGACGGAGACGCTGATGAGCATCGACAAGGCCTTCATTCCCTACGGTTGTTACTGGAGCACGCCCTTTTGCCGCTGGCAGGGGAGCCTGGCGGGCGAGCACGCCATGAGCCTGGCCGCGGCGAGCACGCGGCGGTTCTTGGAGGAGCGAACGGTTCCGGCCGAGTCCTTCGACGGCATCGCGCTCGGGCTGACGGTCTTTCAACGGCACAGCTTCTACGGCGCTCCGAGGCTGGCCGGAATGGCGGGGCTCGAGGGCATCACGGGGCCAACCATCGCCCAGGCCTGCGCCACCTCGGCCCGCATGGTGGCGTCCGCGGCGCTGGAGGTGCAAGCGGGCGCGCGAAAGTGCCTGCTGGCGGTGGCCTGCGACCGCACCAGCAACGGACCGCACGTCTACTACCCCAATCCCAAGGGCATGGGGGGCACGGGCCAGGCCGAAAACCCGGTGGTGGACAACTTCGGCATCGATCCCTGGGCCAAGAACGCCATGATCGAGACGGCCGAGAAGGTGGCGGCCGAGACGGGCATCGGCCGAGCCGAGCAAGACGAGATGGCCCTGCTGCGCTACCAGCAGTACGCCGATGCGCTGGCCGACGACCGCGCTTTTCAGCGGTGCTACCTGATGGCAGTGGAGCTCAAGAAGCGAGGCAAGGTGGTGGGCCGGGTCGAGGCGGACGAGGGCATCCACCCCACCACGGTCGAGGGCCTGGGCAAGCTGCGGCCCGTGCTCGAGGGCGGCACGGTCACCTTCGGCAGCCAGACCCATCCGGCCGACGGCAATGCGGGCATGGTGCTGTGCGAAAAGGAGATGGCCGAGCGACTCAGCAAGGACCCGCAGGTGCCCATCCGCGTCGTGAGCTATGGCGAGACGCGCGTCAATAAGGGCTTCATGCCCATGGCCGTGGTCCCTGCCGCGCGCGACGCGCTCGCCCGAGCCGATCTCGACATCGCCGACTGCCGCGCCGTCAAAACCCACAACCCCTTTGCCCTGAACGACGTCTACTTCTGTCGCGAGATGAAGCTCGAGGCCGAGAAGGTCAATCGCTTTGGCTCGCCGCTCATCTGGGGCCACCCCCAGGCGCCCACGGGTTTGCGGGCCATCATCGAGCTCATCGAGGAGCTGGTAGCTGCGGGCGGCGGCTTCGGCCTGTTCAGCGGCTGCGCCGCAGGCGACACCGCGATGGCCGTGGTGGTGAAAGTGGGGGAGTAAGGCGGAATCACCCCTGCGCTTTCAGCGCCGCCAGCACGCGCTCTGGGGTCATGGGTAGGTCGCGCAGGCGCACGCCTACGGCGTCGTAGATGGCATTGGCAATGGCGGGGGCGGTGGGCACGAGCCCGGGCTCGCCCACGCCCTTGGCGCCGAAGGGGCCGAAGCGGTCGTGGGTCTCGATGAGCTCGATCTCGATGGGAAAGCTCACCTCGCCCGCGGTGGGGATCTTGTAGTCGCGGAAGCTCGGGTTCAGGATGCGACCCTGCTCGGTGTGGATCTCCTCGTAGAGGGCATAGCCGATGCCCTGCACCAAGCCGCCGTAGGTCTGGCCCTCGAGGCTCTGGCGATTGAGCACCTGGCCCACGTCGTGCGCGCTCACCACGCCGAGGATGGTGACCTCGCCCGTTTCCTCGTCCACCTCCACCTCCACGGCTTGGGTACCATAGGCGTAGGTGGCCGACATGTTGCCGATGCCCTTTTCCCAGTCGGGCAGATCGCTGGGCGGATCGTAGAAGGCCTCGACCGTGAACATCTGGCCGCCGTCGCGATAGTGCAGCGCGCGCAAAAGGCGGCCGAGCTCGATGCGCGCCCAGGGCTCGTCCGCCAAGCCCTCGACCGTGAGCACGCCCTCGGCGAGCTCGAAGCGGTCGCGCGTGGCAAGGGCGGCTAGATCGATCTCGGGGTGAGGCTCGTCCGGGTGCTTCTTCTGGTGTTTTTCGAGATTGCGGCTGAGCTCCTCGGCGACCACGGCCTCGGCCGCGGAAAACAGCTTGTCGCGCAGCTTTTCGGCGGCCAGCTTGACCGCGTTGCAGGCGGTAAAGGCGCCGCGGCTTGCGTGGGTGCCCACGTCCCAGGGACAGGTGGCGGTGTCGGTTTGATTGATGAACACCTGCTCGGGCCGCACGCCCACGCTCTCGGCCACGGCCAGGCTGACTGCCGCGTGAAAGCCCTGGCCCATCTCGACACCGCCCGAAGAGACGTAGATGTTGCCGAAGTCGTCCAGGCGCAGGATGACGCCCGTGGCATCGGAGCGGTAGATCCGGCCCGAGCCGCCCACGTGACAGAGCGAGGCCAAGCCCACGCCGCGCCGCTTGCCGCGGCCTGTGCCCCGCTTGGCGGGCCAGCCGATCTTGTCGGCGGCGCGCTCCAGGCATTGGCGCAGCCCGCAGGTCGAGACCTTCATGCCCATGGGCGTGGTCTCGCCAGGCTCGTTGCAGTTTTTTAGGCGGAGCTCGAGCGGATCGATGCCCGCTAGCTCGCTGAGCTCGTCCAGGTTGCTCTCGAGCGCCCAGGTGAGCTCGGGGTTGCCGTAGCCGCGCATGGCCTGGCAGTAGGTGTTGTTGGTGTAGACCAGCAGGGCATCGAAGTAGACGTTGGGCACCCGATAGAGCGAGGTGGCGGGCAGCATCATCACCGACGGGTAGGTGGCGCCCCAGGAGGTGTAGGCGCCATTGTCGAGCACCGTCTCGCAATGGCGGAAGGTGAGCTTGCCGCGCTCGTCGCAGCCCTGGGCGATGCGCGTGACCGTGCATTGCCGCGGCGACAGATAGGCGAACTCCTCGTCGCGGCTGAAGAGGATCTTGACCGGCCTGCCGCTCTGCCAGGCGAGCAGGATGGCGATGAACTCGTAGGCATGGGTGTCGAGCCCGCTGCCAAAGCCGCCGCCCAGAGCGGGCACGATGACGCGGGCGTTCTTGCCGCGCAAGCCCATGTCGCCGAGCGCCCGATTGAAGTCGCGCTGCGCGAGAAAGGGGATCTGCGTCTTGGCCCAGATGGTGAGATTGCCCCCGGGGTCGAGCTCGGCGATGCAGCCAGCCGTGCCCAAGCAGCTCTGCTGGATGCGCGGGGTGGAAAACTCGCCCTCGACGACGTGCTTGGCCGCGCGGCGGCCCGCGTCCAGATCGCCCGAGCTGTGGCGAAAGCGCAGCGGGAGCCTATTGTCCTTTTGCGGCCTGCCGCGCGGATCGGTCTCGTGAACGAGCGGCGCGCCAGGGGCCAGGGCCTCATCCGGGCTGGCGAGCACGGGCAAGGGCTCGTACTCGACGTCGATGAGCTCGACCGCCTCGGCGGCGATGTCGGGATCGATGGCGGCCACGGCGGCCACCTCGTCGCGAAACTGCCGCACCTTGTCCCTTTTGAGCGCGAAGTTGTCGCGCAGAAAGCCGATGCGCAGCTCGGGACTGTTGTACCCGGTCAAGACGGCGCGCACGCCTGGCAGCCGCTCGGCCCGCGAGGTGTTGATGCGGACGATGCGCGCGTGGGCGTGCTCGCTGAACTTGATCTTGCCCCAGAGCATGCCAGGACGGCTCAGATCGTGGATGTACTCGGCCCGTCCCGTGGCCTTGGCCGCGGCATCGGGCCTGGGCGTCCGCGAGCCGATGTAGCGGTAGTCGGTCATCGGCTCTGCCCTCCGTCCGAGGCGCGAGCGGAGGCGGCGGACGGCGCGCCCGTGCTCGGCGCCTCGCCGCGCAGCACGGCCGCGGCCTGCTGGATCGAGTCGACGATCTGCACGTAGCCCGTGCAGCGACATAGGTTGCCGAGCAGCGCCGCGCGGATCTGCTCTTCGGTGGGACGCGGGTTTCGCTCGAGCAGCGCGTGAGCCGACAGGATCATGCCGGGCGAGCAGAAACCGCACTGAATGCCGCCCTGATCCACGAAGGCCTGCTGCACGACGGAAAGCTCGCCGCGCGGACCGGCAAGCCCCTCGATGGTGGTCACGCGGCAATCCTCGAGCTCGACCGCGGGATAGAGGCAGGCGTTGACCGGCCGGCCGTTGACCAGCACCGTGCAGGCGCCGCACTCGCCTTTGCCGCAGCCCTCCTTGGTGCCGCACAGGCCGAACTTTGCGCGCAATAGCTCGAGCAAGAGCTCGCCCGCGCGCACTCGCGCGGTGACCGCAGCGCCGTTTAGCGCGAAGCCGATCTCCACGACGGCATCGGAGCGGAGCTGCTCGGTCATGAGGACCTCCCCTGCCGCAGCGCGGAAAGGGCACGCCGCAGATAGGCGCGCACGATGGCTCGGCGATAGTCGGCGCTGGCCCGGATGTCCGAGATGGGCGAGATGCATTGAGCGGCGAGCTCGGCAGCCTCGTCGATCGCCCGAGCGTCCAGCTTCTTTTCCGCCAGCAGGCTCTCGACTTCGCGCAGGCGAAGCGGCACGGGTGCGACGGCGCCCGCAGCGATCCGAGCCGAGCGGCAGGTCGTGCCGTCGGGCGCCAGCACCAGCAGCACGGCCAGGTTGACCTGCGCCAGATCCATGCGCACCCGTCGCTTCTTCATGAACAAGCCCCGGCTGCCGATGGGCGGCGGGCCCAGCCCGATGGCCGCTAGAAGCTCGTGCGGGCCCAGGCAAGTCTGGCCAGGACCCACGAAGAGCTCCGCCATCGCAACCTCGCGCTCGCCGTCAGGACCGACGAGCCTTAGGCGCGCGCCGTAGACGAGCAGCGGTGGCGCGCTATCCGCGCAGGGCGAGGCATTGCTCAGGTTGCCGCCGATGGTGGCCACGGAGCGGATCTGCTCGCTGCCGAGCAGGCCGAGCGCCTCGGCCAGCACGGGGTGGCGCTTGCGAACGAGCGAGTGATCGATCACCTCGGCCACGGGCGTGGCCGCGCCGATCCAGGTGGTCTCGCCCGCGGTCTCGATTCCGCGAAGCTCGTCTACCTGGCGCAGCGAGATGAGCGCTTCGGGCTGGGCGACCCCATTTTTGATCTGCACCAGTAGATCGGTGCCGCCTGAGACGTAGCGCGCATCCGCGAGCGAGCGCTTGAGCTGGCACGCGCGCTCGGCCGTGTGGGGTCGGTAGTAGTCGAAGCCTGTCATGGCCACCGAATCCGCACGTTGGCCGAAAACGCCGCGCCTGTCCACAGGGTCGCGGGCGGACCGCGTCCAGGCCCCAGCGTCGTTTTTTTGCCGCTCGGGAACCTTACGGGCGCGTGCTACTCTGAACGGCGTGGCCATTCAGCCGGGGCCTGGGGGCAGTCCGCCAGCCGTGCCGCGAGCAGGGTCGGCGGGGCGCGAGCTCGCGGTCCACTCGGGCTGGAAAGCTCCAGCGCTGCTGCGCGACGAGGGCGGCTCGGTGAGCGATTCATCGGCACCTGACGGCCTCGGCGAGCCTTCCGCCAAGGGCGCGGAGCTGGCGGTCGTCCCCGAGCGCGTCGAGGCCATCCCCGATTTGCTGCATACCGAGCCGCTCATGGGCATCGACGCAGACGGCTTGTGCTCCGCGCTGGACTTCGCCTTTGCCGGGGGAAGCTGCGGCGAGGTGCTGGCGAACGTGCTCGATCAGGCGCCGATGGCGCCGTCGGACTTCAGGCCCGAGTGCTTCAGCGTCGATCTATTCGTCGAGCAGCTCGTCGAGCGCTGCATGGCCGTCCAGATCCAGGGCTGGCAAGCACCGCTCAACACCGCCTGGCTGACGCGCGTCCTTTCGCATCCGCCCGCCGACGGTGCGGTCGTCGACTTCCGGCGGCAGATCCTCGCCGAGCTCGGCGCCGACAAGGGGGCGCGCCGCTCGTTCGAGGAGCTCTATCGCCAGCTCTGCAGGTTTCGGAGCTGCTTTGGCAGGGTCGGCCCGCAGGGCCGCTACGAGACCACGCGGCGTCGACTGGAGACGTTGGCTGCGCTGCGCGATGCGGTCGAGCGGCTGGCTGCGGGCTTTTGTTCCTGCACCTCGGGGCTCGGGCGAATCGCCGCCTTTGGCCGCGAGATCCAGTCGAGCGAGGGCTACCAGCGGCTCGGCGAGGTGCTCGACTACGAAAACGACCTGGCCAAGGTGGACCTGCGCATGCAGCTCGGCGTGGATGGCCGCGTGCGCCGCTTCCAGATCGTGCGCATGAGCGAGAACGAGCGCAACCGCTTCTATCTGTCGCCGCTAGGACGGCTGCTCGCCAAGGTGGTCTTGTGGTGGCGCGGCTACCGCTTCAGCGAGGACGAGCTGGTCGACCGCTGGCTGGACGACGTGTTCGCGGGCATGAGCCGCTTTTTGCCCGCGCTCTTTCAGCTGCTCGGCCACATGGAGCTCTACCTGGCGGCGCTCGGGTTCCGCGACAGGTGCCGCTCCAAAGGGCTCGAGGTCTGCTTTGCCGAGCTCACTGAGGAGGGCGGCCGCTCGCTGCGAGGCCTCTATAACCCCTTGCTCTTCGTCCAGGACGTGGTGCCCATTCCCTGCGATATCGAGGGCGAGTCCTTCGATGCCACCACGATCATCACGGGCCCGAACTCGGGCGGCAAGACGCGGCTCTTGCAGGCGCTCGGGCTGGCGCAGATGCTGGCGCAGGGGGGGCTCTACGTGCCCGCAAAAAGCGCGCGCTTGCGCCGGGCCTCAGGGCTGTTCGTCTCGTTGGTGCAGGAGGTGCGGGTCGACCAGAAGGAGGGGCACCTCGGCACCGAGCTATTGCGCATTCGCCAGCTCTTCGAGACCTCACGGCCGGGCTCGGTAGTGCTCTTCGACGAGCTTTGCTCGGGCACCAACCCCTCCGAGGCCGAGCAGATCATCCACATGGTGCTGGCCCTTTTGCGCGAGCTCCGCCCCGAGGTCTACATCACCACCCATTTCCTTCGCTTTGCCGAGGGCTTGATCGACGACGCCGCCGAGCTCGGGCTGTCGTTCTTGCAGGTCGAGCTCGACGAGCACCAGCGGCCCACCTTTGGCTTTGTCCCGGGAGTGGCGAGCTCGTCGCTGGCCGCGCAGACCGCGGCGCGTTTGGGGGTGACGCGAGCCGATCTGATGGCGCTGGTGCGGCGGAATCGACGGTGATCCACGCCTTGGCGGCTGCGCCTTCCCAGCGATGCGCTCGTCTTCCACCCGTTAGGCGAGCCCACCGCTGTTGACGCAGACGGCTGAAAAATCAGTGCGTGAGAGGATCCGGCCTACCGCGTCGAGCAGCCGAGGGCGCGTCCGCGGCCGGTCTTGCAACCGCGGACGCAGCTTTCTTACGGGGGCCGCGTCATCCGGGCCGGAGCAGCTGTTGCACATCGCGGCGTGGCGTGTGAGGCACTGCATCGGCGTAGCCGAGCCGCAGCAACATCTGCACAGTGTGGCCCTCGGCAACCTCGAACGCCGCCCTGAACTCCCGTTGTAGCGCGGCCATGTCCGCATATTCTTGCAATACCTGACTCATCGGGTGGCTCTGTATGCCCAGGGCGGTAGCGGTGAGCTGCACCCGCGCCAGGGCCCGACCCACGACCAGCTGGTCGCGACGCGTGTTCGTGCGGCTCGTCAGCATGAGGAACGCCGATGCGCTCTCTGCCTGCTCGCGGGTCATCTCGACCGCCCCTTCAGCAAATGCGCCCTCTGGATCGGCGAGCTCGTCCCGGCTTAACACAAATGTATTGGCCGCCCATTGCTCGAAACCGGACATGCCCGTCTGCGCCATGCTCAAGCCATCGAGCGTGCTCTCGATCTCGGCTTGTGTAAGGCGGAACCAATTCGCGGTCTCGGTGTTGCGCTCGTGGCTCTGCCACTCGATCGCCATGGCACGCTCACAAATGTCGGTGAGCTTGGCCAACGAAGTCGGCGCCAACAGAATTCTTGCAGCAACCCCATCCGCCTTGGCGGATTTTCGAAGTCGCTCGAGATGCGGCGCCGGGATTGGTCCCCCTTCGTACCTGCCTTTGTGGGTGTAGCGATGGGCGATCTGACGGAAGAGCGGATCCGGCTTCAGCGACGGGTCCTCGTGGAGCGTCACCGTGGCCCATGGCTTGTCCTCGACCACATCGTTCCCATATGGCTCTCGAGGGAAATACTCGACCTCAGCCTTCCGACCCCGCGAGCCGGCTGCCAGCACCAGCGTCTCTAGCATCGTCCCCTGGCCGATGTGGATCTGGCGCGCGGGCGGGTCGGTATGGGGCAGCAACCGCCTCCGATCCACATAACAATCAATCTGGCCCGACCGCCGGAGATGGAAGAGCCAGGCTTGGGTGTTGTGCGGGTTGGCGGCCAGCACGGCGTGCCCCAGCGCATGCAGCCGCGGATCGGTCAGGTCGTCGGGTGGGCCCTTCCAGGCGCGTAGGGCGTGCTCGAGAGAGGGGCCACAACCGGCAACAAGCGCGGGACCGAACGCAGTGACCAGGCCCGCTTGCGCGGCGCCGAATAGAAGGGACCTGCGGCCGAAATCTGTCACGAGGATCCTCATCATGTCACCGACCGGTGACCTGTCAACCACAATACACCTGGCGTGACGGTGCGAAGCTCGCGTGCGTTCCCGACGGCGCCGAGCAGATCGTTCACATTGCGCTGGCGCAGCGGAATCGGCAGTGCATCTACGCTACCAACCCGCCGTCGCGCAGCGCGGCGATCTCGTCCTGGCCGAGCCCGATCTCGCCCAGCACTGCGTCGGTGTGCTCGCCATAGGCGGGCGCGAAGGGCAGGGAGCCGCCGATTGCCTCGAGGTGGGGCGTGGACACCGCGGGTGGGGGCAGGCGCACGGTGCGGCCGTCGGGCGCCACGGTGCGCAGCGCGGCTTCCGCCACGAAGGGCAGGTCGGGGACCTTTTCGATGGGCGTGATGGGCGCGTGGGGAATGCCTGCGGCCCCGAGCGCCTTGGATACCTCGGCCGAGGGGTGCTCGCTCGTGACCTCTTCGATGGCGCGGTGAAGCTCGGCCTTATGCGCGCGGCGGCCCTCGTTGCTTGCGTAGCGCTCGTCGGCCAGGCTGGCGAACATGGGCTGCTCGGCAAAGCGCTGCCACTGAGCGTCGCTGCCGATGGCAAGGTAGACGAAGCCGTCGCGCGAGCGATAGGCATTGACCGGAATGAACTGGCGGTGCTCGTTGCCGTTGCGGCGTAGCTCGTCAGAGGGGCTGCCCATGTCGAGCATGGGCGTGAAGGTGTGCAGCCACGAGGCCGCCACTTGGGCCATCGAGACGTCGATGGCGCGGCCCTGGCCGGTCCGGTCGCGCTCGCTCAGCGCCAGGACCACCTGGACGAAGGCCTCGTCGCCAGCCTTCAGATCGATGAAGGGCGGGCCGCACTGCATGGGCGGACCGTCGCGCTCGCCCGTCAGATCCATGTAGCCGCACAGCGCTTGCAGCACGGGGTCATAGCCTGGCACCGCGGGGTAGCGTAGGCCCATGGCCGAGATGCCGCACCAGATGAGCTCGGGCCGCTCGGCCGAAAGCGTAGGGTAGTCGATGCCCAGCTCGGCGTGGCGCTTGGGCAGGGTGTTGGTGCAGAAGACGTCAACGGGAAGCTCGCGGATGAGCCTACGGAGCAGGCGCTGGCTTTCGGCTTCTTTGAGGTTTAGCGCGATGGCTTCCTTGCCCGCATTGGGCGCGACGTAATAGCTATGGCGGTCCTCGCCCGCTACCGGCCGACCGATGTAGCGATTGGGGTCACCCTTGCTCTTGCGCCCGCCCATGGGCGTGGGCTCGGCGCGAATGACGCGAAAGCCCTGGTGGACCATGCGCAGGGTCGCATAGGACATGCTGAGCGCCTGCTCCACGCTGAGCACGATGGGGCGTCGGTGCTTGGAAAGGGCCATGTCAAAACCGAACCGGCTCTTGGTAGCTGCCGAAGGCGTCGCGTAGCGCGCCCGAGATCTCGCCCACCGTGGCCAGGGCCTCGACCGCGTCCATGGCGACGGGCATGACGTTGTCGCCCGTCTGCGCGGCCTTGCGCACGGCCTCGAGCGCGCGCACGGCGGCCGCTTCATCCCGCTCGGCGCGGATGCGGCCGATCCGCGCGATCTGCTTTTGCGCCTCCTCTTGGCGATAGGGGTGGAACTCGACCTCGGGCGCCTCTTCCTCGTCGACGAAGCAGTTGACGCCGACCTTTTTGAATTCGCCCTGGCGGATGCGCTTTTCGAGCTCGTAGGCCTGGCGGCTCACCTCGGCCTGCACTCGCCCTTCGGCTACCGCCTGGACGATGCCGCCCTGCTCGTCGAGTGCTTTCATGATGGCGGCGATGCGCCCTTCCATCTCATTGGTGGTGGACTCGATGAAGTAAGAGCCAGCCAGCGGATCGACGGTGTCGCAAAGGCCGATTTCGTGCATCAGGATCTGCATGGTGCGGAGCGAGAGCTTGGCGGCGTGCTCGCTCGGAATGGTGTAGGCCTCGTCGTAGGAGCAAAGGGCCATGGTCTGGGTGCCCGAGAGCGCGCTCGCCAGGGCATAGTAGGCGCCGCGGACGATGTTGTTCTCGGGCTGCTGCACGGTAAGGCCGCCGCCTCCTCCGCCCGCGATCATGCGCATCTGCATCGAGCGGGGGCTTTTGGCGCCGTAGCGCTCTCGCAGCAGCTTGGCCCATAGCCGTCGGCCTGCGCGGAATTTGGCGACCTGCTCCCAGAGGTTTCCGTGCACGTCGAAGTTGAACGACAGCGTGCGGGCGAACTGGTCGATGTCGAGCCCGCGGCCGAGCACGTGGTCGATGTAGGCGCAGGCAATGGCCAGGCCATAGGCCATCTCCTGGGCGGGGCTCGCCCCGGATTCGCGGATGTGATAGCCGCACACGCTGACGGCGCTGTAGCGGGGCACGTTCTTCGCGCAGAACTCGATGGTGTCGCCCACGAGCTTGACCGAGGGCTCGACCGGGTAGATCCAGGTGCCGCGGCCGATGAACTCCTTGAGGATGTCGTTTTGGGCCGTGCCGCGCAGGGTGCTGAGATCGAAGCCCCGCTTGCGGGCCATGGCGAAGTACATGGCCATGATGGGCACGGCCGCGCCGTTGATGGTGAGCGAGACGGTGATGTCGTTCAGATCGATGTCGGCAAAGGCCTCTTCCATGTCGGCCAGGCTGTCGACGGCCATGCCCACTCGTCCCACCTCGCCCTCGGCCATGGGATCGTCCGAGTCCAGCCCGCACTGGGTGGGCAGGTCAAAGGCCACGTTGAGCCCGGTCTGGCCGTGCTCGATGAGGTAGAGAAAGCGCTCGTGGGTCTCGGCGGCCGTGCCAAAGCCCGAGTACTGCCGCATGGTCCAGGGGCGCTTGCGGTACATGAGCGGATGGATGCCGCGCGTGAACGGGTACTCGCCTGGCAGGCCGATGTCGTCGGCCTCGCCGCCTTCGGCCACGTCCTCGGCCGTGTACACGGGCTTGATGGCGAGGCCGCTCTCCCAGCGAAGCTCGCTCGCTGGAGCGCCGCCCTTGTCCGCTGCGTTGCCTCCCTTTTTCTCAGCCACGGCCCACCTCGCTTTGGATGAAGCCCACGATGTCCTCGAGGGGCGATCCCGTGGGGAAGACCGCGCGCACGCCCAGCTCGCCGAGTGCGGCCTGATCGCGCGCGGGCACGTTGCCGCCCACGATCCACAGCACCTCGTCGAAGATGCCAGCCTCGCGGAGCGCATCGCCCACCTTGCGGCAAAGCGGCAGGTGGGCGCCCGAGAGCACCGAGAGGCCCACCACGTCGACCGCCTCGGCGAGCGCGGTATTGGCAATGGCCTCGGGCGACTGGCGCAGGCCCGTGTAGATGACCTCCATGCCCGCGTCCATCAGCGCGCGGCAGACGACCTTGACGCCCACGTCGTGGCCATCCAGGCCGGGCTTGGCCATGAGCACGCGAATGCGCTTGGGGCTGTGGGTTTTGCTCATGTCGGTATTCCCGTCATAGGTAATGAAAGCGAGCCGCCCGTGCGCGGCTCCGCCCGGGGCGCACTTAGGGCGAGAGCGCCCGGGCGATGTTGACGCGCAGGATCTCGGAGGTGCCGCCGCCCACCAGGGTGAAGCGCACGTCGCGCAAGTAGCGCTGGATGGGGTAGTCGGTGGCAAAGCCGTAGGAGGCCAGCACGCGCGCGGCCCGGTCGCAGACGCGGTGGGCCGTCTCCGAGGCGCACAGCTTGGCCATGGCGGCTTCGTTCTCATTGGGCAGGCCCTGATCGCTGCGCCAGCCCGCCCAGTAGGTCAGCCGTCGGGCGGCCTCCAGCTCCACGGCCATGTCGGCCAGGTGCACGGCCACCGCCTGGAAGCGGTTGATGGGCCTGCCGAACTGCTTGCGCTCGGCAGCGTAGCCCAGGGCGTACTCGTAGGCCGCCCGGCCGACGCCGAGCGCCAGGGCCGCCGTCATGACGCGGATCTCGGCGAGGATCTCGCGGAGATAGCTCATCCCTGCCCCCGGATCGCCGAGCACTGCGACCGCAGGCGTGCGGTCGAAGGATACCTCCGAGGTCAGCGAGGCGCGCACCCCGAGCTTGTCGATGGCGCGGCCGACCACCAGCCCTTCGGCGCCCCGCTCGACCAGGAAGATGCCGAGCTTTTTCTCCCCCGTGCGGGCGAACACCGTGAACATGTCGGCCACGGGTGCCGAGGTGATCCACGTCTTGGTCCCCGTGATCAGGTATTGCTCGCCGACCTTGTCGGCCCGGGTAGCAATGGCCCCCAGATCGCTGCCCGCATTGGGCTCGGTCATGCAGATGGTGCCCACTTTTTCGCCGCGTAGCGCTGGCGCTAGCAGTCGCTCCCGAATGGGCGGCTCGGCGAACTTGTGGATGAAGTAGGTGCCCATCAGCGATTGCATGGTGCAGGCCGCGGCCACCGCCAGGCTGGCCCGAGCCATCTCCTCCACCGCCAAGAGGTAGCTCACGACGTCGGCCCCGCTGCCCTCGGGCGGCGGGTAGCGCATGCCGAAGAAGCCGAGCTCGCCCGCGCGGGCGAAGAGCTCTCGCGGGAAGGCCGGCTGCTCGTCCAGCTCGCGCGCCCGCGGCTCGATCTCCCGCTCGGCAAAGCTGCGAAAGGTGCGCTGTACGGCTTGCTGCTCGTCGGTCAGCGAGAAGTCCATGGCACTACGGCCCCCATGCCGAGCTCGAAGGCGCGGCGGTTGTGTTCGAGATAGCGCGGCGGGCTGCGCTGCTCGATGGCGCGCTCGAGCATCTGGTGCTCGAAGGGCAGCACCCCGAGGCCAGCCAGGGCGCCCAGCATCACGATGTTGAGCGCGCGTCGCGTGCCGCTCTGGCGAGTGAGGCTCGCACCGTCGACCTCGATGAGCGTGCCTGCCACGGCGCGGATGTCGGCCAACAGCTCGTCGACGTCCGGGTAGGCCAGGCCCTGCTGCACCAGGGTGTGGGGCACCACGCGTCCGCTGCTCACCACTGCAATGGTGCGAGCCGACATCTTGCGCCTGGCGCGACTTGCCTCCAGCGGTTCGAGTCCCAGGACCACGTCGGCCGCACCATCGGCGATGAACGAGCTGTCGCCCGGGCCGAGCAGCACCGAGACCTCGACGCTTCCGCCGCGCTGGGACATGCCGTGAAGCTGACCCACGCGCACGTCCCAGTCGGCCATCATGGCGGCATCGCCGAGAATGCGGGCGATAGAGACCACGCCCTGTCCGCCGCAGCCCACGCCCACCAGCTTGAGGCTGGAGCGGCTCGCGTCGGCGTCAGCCATAGCTAGCCCAACCCTCCTTCGACCGGGCGGATCGCGTCATTAGGACAGAACTGCGCGCACACGCCGCAGCCGTTACAAAGGCTCTCGTCGATGCGGATTTGCGCGTCCTCGATGTAGAACGCTGGGCAGCCGAACAGATCGATGCACGCCCGGCAGTTGGCGCAGTGGCCGCACACCATGCAGCGGGCGGCCTCGGCCTGCGCCTGCGCCTCGCTGAGCGTGCCGACCACCTCGCCGAAGCCAGCGATGCGCTCGGCTGCGTCGAGCGCGGGCGGCACGGCGCGGTGGCCGTGGTCGAAGCGCGTCCGCCGATGGCCGGGCTCGTCGTCCTCAGCGCCAGGCCAGCTACCCGTGCGGGGCGGCGGCATGCGGCGGTCGGCGTCGCCTTTGCCGCGCAGATCGCGGTCGATGGCCCAGGCCGCGCGCTGGCCCTCGGCAATGGCATCGGTGACCGTATAGGGGCCGCCCGTCAGATCGCCGCCCGCATAGATGCGCGGGTGCGAGCTCTGCTGCGTGTCCAAAGCCACCCGCACGCTGCCGTTGGTCTGCAGCGCCAAGGCCGGGCCGCCCTCTAGGGGAGCCGGGTCGACCGACTGACCGATGGCCGCGATGATCTGATCGGCCCGAAGGACGGCCTCCGAGCCTGGCACGGGCACGGGGCGGCGCCGTCCCGAGGCATCGGGCGGGCCTGGCTCGGTGCGAACGCAGCGCAGCCCGCCGCCAGGACCCCGCACGAGCGCGAGCGGCTGGAGCTGCGTGTGCAGGTCGACGCCTTCGGCGAGCGCGGCCTCGATCTCCCCGCCGAGCGCGGGCATCTCCTGCCGCCTTCGCCGATACGCGATCACCACCTGCTCGGCGCCCGAGCGCAGCGCGGTTCGGGCCGCGTCGATGGCCGCATTGCCGCCGCCCACCACCACCACGCGGCTTCCTGTGTGGACGGGCTCGCCAGCGCGCGCGCGAACCAGATAGCCGAGGGCATCGACCACGGGCACATCCGGCCCGTCGCCCTCTTGCACCACCCCGAGCCCCGCGGCTTGCCAAGCGCCAATGGCCAGGACGATGGCCCCATAGCCCTCGTCGAGCAGCTCGCCGAGGTCGAGGCTCTCGCCCAGCCGTCGGCCAGGCTCGAAGCGCACGCCCAGTGAGAGGATGCGCCCGATGTCGCGCTCGAGCACCTCGTTGGGCAAGCGGAACTCGGGAATGGCCGTGCGCAAAAGACCGCCAGGCTTTTCGTGCGCGTCGAACAGGGTCACCTGATAGCCGCGCAGGCAAAGCTCGTGTGCAGCGCTCAAGCCGCAGGGCCCCGCGCCCACCACGGCCACGTTCAGGCCGTTGGGCGGCTCGCACGGAGGAGCGTAGGCCTGCTCGTCTTGCCGGGCCGCCCAGTCGGTGACGAAGCGCTTGAGGTCGTTGATGGCCACGGGCTCGTCCACCTCGGCCCGCACGCAGGCCGACTCGCAGGGGTGATGGCAGACGCGGCAAACCGTCTCGGGCAGGGGCAGTCGGCTGGTGATGAGCTCCAGCGCCTCGCGGTACTGGCCGGCGGCGATGTGCGCGGCATAGCCCTGGATGCACAGCCCCAGCGGGCACTCGGCCGCGCACGGAGCCACCTGCGCGCGCTCCGGGGGGGCGGGGGACGGCTCGGGCTCCAGATCGGCGGCTGGCAGGTAGGTCAACGAGTCGGGGCCCGTGTCGAATCGCAGGGCTTGCTCGCGAGCCTCGGCCTCGTTCGCCCCATCGCTCTCGATCTCCAGGGCGCGGCTGCGCGCCATCTGCCGCATGAACCCCTCGCCTGGCTCCTGACTGCAGCGAAGCCCGCACGGCTCGCGCCCGCAGGTGCGACAGCGGCTCGGGTCGACCTGGTAGACCGTGCGCCGCGCGCCAGGTCCCGCGCTGCGCGCCAAGAAGGTGGGGCAGGGACGCTCGGCGATCACCACGCTCAGCCCCGCGTTGTCGCGAGCGCGCTCAAAGGCCGCGATGGCCGCTGGTAGGTCGTGCGGATCCAGCTTCTCGACGTGCTGCGCACCGAGCGCGCGCACGACGGCTTCGATGTCGACCCGACGGGCGAGCTTGCCGTCGTGCAGGCTCACCGTGGGGCTTTCCTGAAAGCCGGTCATGGCCGTCACCTGGTTGTCCAGGATCACGGCCACCATGCTCACGTCCTCCTTGATGGCGTTTAGCAGCGGCGGCATCCCCGCGTGGAAGAAGGTCGAGTCGCCCAAGAAACCCACCGTGCGCTGGCCGGTCACGCGGCTGACTCCGGCCGCCAGCGTGAAGCCCGCGCCCATGCACAGAAGCGCGTCGGCGGTATGCAGCGGCGGGCCGTAGCCCAAGGTGTAGCAGCCGATGTCGTTGAAGTAGAGCTGCTCTGGGCCAAAGGCCGCGCGGGCGGCAAAGTAGGTGGCGCGGTGCGAGCAGCCCGGACAGAGCGACGGCGGGCGCGCAGGCAGCTCGGGGTAGTCGGGCAGCGCCGCGGGCTTTGGGCCAAGGCCGAGCGCGTCGTACACGGCTCGAGCGATGACCTTGGGCTCGTACTCGTAGACGCCTGGCAGGTGACCGCTGTGCTTGCCCAGTACCTCCAGCTTCAAGCCCTGGCGTGCCGCGAGCGCCAGCACGGCATCCTCGAGAAAGGGCGACATCTCCTCCACCACGAGCACCCGGTCGACCTGACCGAGCAGCTCGAGCAGCTCGGCCGTGGGCAGGGGATGGACGCCGCCAGCGCTGGCCATCACCACCCGCTCGTCCAGGCCGTGCTCGCGCACCAGATCGCGGCAGGTGGCCGCGGGCGCGCCGCAGGCCAGGATGGCCGCGCGCCCCTGGCCGCTGCGCTGGAACAGCCCGGCCTCGCTCATGAGCTTCCGCGCCGTCTCCAGTCGCTCGTCGATCTCCAGCCGAAGCCGCCGCGCGTTGACCGGAATGGGCACGAGGTTGCGAGGGTCGCGCACGAAGCCGCTGACGCGCGGCGGGCGCAGGGCCCCGTAGCGGATGACCGCCCGCGAGTGGCTGACCCGCGCAGTGGTGCGCAACAGGACTGGCAAGCGGCTCTTTTCGGAGAGCTCGAAGCCGAAGCGGGCCATCTGGTGAGCCTCGGCAGGCGTGCTGGGATCGAGCGTGGGGATGTGCAGCATCTGCGCGAGGTAGCGCTGGTCCTGCTCGTTCGGGCTGGTGTGGCAGGACGGGTCGCCCGCGCTCACCACCACCATGCCGCCCCGCACGCCCACGTAGGGAATGGTGGACAAGGGGTCGCCCGCCACCATCAGCCCCAGGTGCTTCATGGCCGCCAGCGAGCGCGCCCCTCCCAGGCTGGCGGCAAAGGCCATCTCCAGGGCCACCTTCTCGTTGACCGAGTACTCGAAGGCGATGTCCGCCTCAGCCGAGACGCGCCAGAACGAGTCGGTCACCTCGGACGATGGCGTACCCGGATAGCCGCAGGCAAAGGCCACCCCGGCTTCGAGGGCGCCGCGCACGATGGCCTCGTTGCCGAGCAGGCACTCGGCGTGGCCTTCGACGTCGATCAGCAGTGGATGACCTCGGCGAGCGGGGCGGGATCCTTGGGTCGAGCTCATGTCGGTCGTTGGCGGGCCAGGCCGCTGACGCCTCGACCCGGATCGCGCCGCAAGCGGCGGAGCGGGATTATGCTCGGGATGCTTCGCCATGGCTACCCGTTGTCTTTAGCCTCGGGTAGCAGCAAAAAAAAGAAGCAGAATTCCGGCCTTAGAGCGGCGAAGGCCTCGCCCTTGGCAAGCGGGCCCGCTTGGTCCAAGCTTCGACGCCCTTGTTCGCCTACGTCGATCCCACCATCAAGCAGCAGCTACTCGCGGGGGGGAAGCTATTCGATCTGGATGAGAGCGGCGCCGAG
>CAYTYV010000015.1:0-29403 GCA_964441055.1 uncultured Polyangiaceae bacterium
TTTTTTATGATCCGGCCTCCCCCGATTCCTTCTGTCTTGCCGAAGAAGTAGCTCCTCGTCTCTGGTGACGAGCTGTAGGAGTTGGCCATCCCGCCGCCTTCTGACGCGGAATTGTCGCTGAACGCGCAGCCCGTCACCGTCGGCGAGGCCAGGCGGTTGAACATCCCGCCGCCGTACTGGGCCGCGGAATTGCCGCTGAACGTGCAGTTGCTCACCGTCGGCGAGCTTTGCCAATTGAACATCCCGCCGCCGAAAAAGTGAGGCAAGCTCCCATTGGCCTGCCCGCCGGTCACCGTGAACCCGTCGAGCACGGCATCGTTGCTGCCCGTGACCACGTGGTAGACCCGGTCCGAGCCGCCTGGGCTGTCGTAGCCGCTCAGCATGGTGACGTGGCTTACCCAGTCGCGCTGGTCGCGCGCCGTCTCGGTGCCATCGAACCCGCCGTAGATCGCAGCCCCAGCTTTGAGCTGTACCGTGTCGGTCGGGGCGCTGTCATAGACGTAGTACGTGCCCTCGGCCACCCAGACGTCGCAGCTGGACAGCCCCGGGGTGCCCTGCACCGCCTGATGGGCGGCGTCGACGCCCTCCTGCACCGTCTGGAACGCCGTGCTCCAGCCGAGCCCGTCGCCCGAGGAGGGGACGTCGACGTCGACGTACAGCACGCAGTCTCCACACATCGCCACGGTCGGGCTGTACTGCACGCAAGGCTCGGGCGCGCAGTCGGTGGTGCTCGGCACGCAGCTTCCCGAGCCGTCGCAGCCGTACTCGGTCAGCACGTCGCCGTTGCACTCCGGCGGCAGGCAGGTGGCCCCGCCTGGGGGATATTCACACTGACGGTTGCCATCGCAGGTGCCGCTGCAAGGAGGTCCGCTGCCCGCGCACTCCTGGTCAGGGTCGTCGCCCGCCGCGACGGCCGTGCACTGGCCCGTGAGCAAGGGAGGGACGGTGCCTGGGATCACGTCCAGGTCGCAGCGCTCGCACAGGCCGTCGCACTTGGAGGTGCAGCAGTGGCCGTCGACGCAGTACATCCCGGGGGGGCACAGCCTGCGAGGGCCGCACGCCTCGCCGTGTCCGGTTAACTGGATGGTGGGGCCGCCATCGGAGCCGGCATCGGCCCTATTGTTGCCCCCCGGGCCGGGCGGCGGCTTGGGCCCCCCGCTGCCGCGCTCCGCGCCCGACTGCGGCTCTGCTCCAGGTGAGCCCACGCCCCACTGCTGCTCGGGCTCATCCCAGCCGCCGCTGCAGCCGGCCAGAGCCAGGACCAGACCCGCACACGCCACCAAGGACCATGCGTACCCCTTGTTCATGACCTCTCCTCTGTTGCCCCTCGCACGGAAGGTCGCCCACCGCCCCGCCGACGGCTCGGCTGCCGCGCGTAGACGCGCGGCACTTGCCCCACGTACCACGGGACCATCCGCGTGAGAACGCCTGGTTTTTTTGCCCCAAGGCGCATAAGTAACTGGAAATCAATCGCTTTTGGGCCACGTGGCCGTCACCACCACGCGCCCTCTTGGCGACCCGCCTGCCCGCGCTCGCACTGGTGCGAGTCCAGCCAGTCCTCGAGGGTGACGTTCGGCGTGGCGCCTTGCCGCCGCAGCTTCCACGCGGCGTGAGCGCGGGCGCGGGAGCGGGCGTGGACAGGCGGCTCCTCGTTCGTCAGTCGAGCAGCTCGTCGAGGGACCGCAACGTCACGGCTCGGCGGGTCCACTCGTCGAGCTCGGCTTGATCCGTGACAACTACCCCCTGTGCCAGGGTAGTTGTCGCTCGTGCTTTCTCCTTGCCCACTAGAGATTTGGCCGAGTATAGTTCCGAAACGTGGCCAAATCGCGTATGCCCCCCAGCTCCAGCGACGTCAGGACCATCGTCGGCAGGGCGACCGAGATCGAGTTGCTCAGGGCGGTTTGGGACTCGCCCGACGCGGAGCTCGTGGCCATCTACGGTCGCCGACGGGTGGGCAAGACGCACCTGATTCGGGAGTTTTTCGAACCGCGCGCCGACGTTTTTCTGTCGGTTGTCGGACAGAAGGACGCCGCCCTGGCAACGCAGCTTTTTCACTTCCAGAAGGAGCTGGAGCGGGCGCTCTACCACGGTGCCCCCCTGCCGAGACTCCGGTCTTGGGACCAAGCGCTGAGCCTGCTCAGCGACGCCCTCGAGCTACGCCTGAAGACAGGTACGGGTGAGCGCGTCGTGGTCTTTCTGGACGAGCTCCCTTGGCTGGCGAGCCCGCGCTCTGGACTGCTACAATCACTGGACCATCACTGGAACACGCGGCTGGGCCGTCTGTCGGGACTGCGGCTCGTCGTGTGCGGCAGCGCCGCGTCGTGGATGCTCGAGAAGCTCATCCACGCCAAAGGGGGGCTCCACAACCGCATAACCCGGCGCATCCTGTTGCGGCCATTTTCCCTGAGGGAAGCTCAGGACTACCTCGTCTCGCAAGGCGTGCGGTTCGGCAGAGCACAGGTGTTGGAAACGTACTTGGCCGTGGGCGGGATCCCCCACTACTTGCGGCTCTTCAGAAGGGGACGATCCGCGGCACAGAACATCGGCAGCGTCTGCTTCGATCGAGGGGGACCGCTGCACGACGAGTTCGACCGTCTGTTCGCTTCGCTCTTTTCGAACGCCGAGATACACGAAGGGATCGTGCGGGCTATCGCAGGCCGACGTGAAGGAATCACTCGGAATGAGCTCATCGAGCAGACCGGCATCAGCTCGGGAGGCCGGCTACGGGAACGGGTTCGCGAGCTCGAGGAAGCCGGCTTCATCGCCAGCCTCACGCCCTACCGTCGTAGGAAGAAGCTCACGACCTACCGCCTCATCGACGAGTACGTCTGGTTCTATCTCAAATGGCTCGAGAGGGCACCGAGGGGGATTCTCGCGGAAGGCGGCAGTGACTACTGGCTCGCCAAGTCTCGGACGCCAGCGTACCGTGCATGGTCCGGCTACGCGTTCGAGGGCGTTTGTCTGAAGCACGCTCAGCTGATCAAACGCGCTCTCGGGATCACTGCCGTCGCCTCAGAAGTGGGCACTTGGCGCCACGTTCCAACGAAGGGACAGGGCAAGAGTCGTGGGGCTCAGATCGACCTGCTTTTCGATCGTGCCGACAACGTCGTCAATCTGTGTGAGCTCAAGCACAGCGCGGGACCGTTCGAGGTCACCAAGACCTACGCGGCCGAGCTGCGGCGCAAGAAGGACGTGTTCCAGCAGCAGACCCGCACGGCCAAGGAGCTGATGCTGACGCTTGTCGCGCCGCGCGGAGTCAAGAGGAACGCCTACTCGGACGAGTTGCTCGACTCGGTCGTCACGCTCGATGACTTGTTTGCCTGAGCTGCGCAAGCCGTTAGGGAAAAGTAGACTGTCCCCTTTTCTGCTGCCAGTTCGCCCAGTCTCGCTCGCGCTGGTGCGAGCGGACCGCGGAGCCTTCGGTCCGCCCCTCGTTCAAGGCCCTTCGCGGTCTTGCAGGCCCAGCGCCTCGAGCGGGTGGGCGAAGGGGTTGACGACGGCGAGCCCGTCGAGCTCCTGCCCGTCCTGCAGATCCTCGGTGAGCAGGTAGCGGCAGCGAGCCTGCTCGGCGGCGGCCACGATGAGCGCGTCCCACCACGACAGCCCGAAGCGGTCTTCGATGGCCCAGGCGCGCTCGTAGAGCTCGTCCGTCACGGGGACCGGTCGCCAAGCCTGAAGCTGGCGGACCTCCTGGCGCGCGATCGGTGCGGCCACGGGCAGGGCCAGCTTTCTCGTCACCACGGCGTAGAACTCGTTCAGTACCTGCGTGCTCACGCGCCCGGTCTGACTCCGCCACAGTGCGGCCAGAACCCGCTGCGCCGTGGACTGCTTGGCGGGCTCGTCGCGGTCGTGGCGGTAGACCAAGACGTTGCTATCGACGAAGTGCAGCGCGGTCATGGATCTCGCCCCGCGTGGGCCGCCGCTGCCCACGGCTTCCTCCCGTTGGCGCCACGGCTAGAAATTCCCGCATCGCGCGCTCGTAGGCATCGGCGTTCCGCATGTGCGAACGCAATAGCTCGCCCACGAAGCGAGCCAAGCTCATCTCCCTGCGAGCCGCCTCGACCCGCGCCCAACGGGCCACCTCGGCTTCCATGGTGATGGTCACGTTTCGCATGACACTAGAATAGTGTAACACTATGTTCGTGTAAAAGCCTGGCGCATGCGCACAGCAGTCCTTCGGCCACGCCCGGCTCCAGCACCTCCATCCACGCTTTGTCGCCCGCATTGGGCCCCGCTCGTCTGCGGCCTGAGGCGGCTGCTATCGAAAGGTCCTTGCAGCGATGGGCAAGCGCCTCCATATGATCGGCCATGGCTGACGAGCACGAAGAGAAGAAGGACGAGGGCTCGGCCGAGGTCGAGCGAGATGGAGACGAGCAGCGGCCCTCCGAGGACGCTGGCTCTAGCGAGGAGCGCCCCGAGCCTGCCGCCGACGACGGGCAGGCCGAGGCGGAGACCGAGAGCGCCGAGGATAGCGATCAGGCCGCGGCGGCCGACGAGCCCGAGGCTAGCGAGGATGAAAAGCCCGCTGACGAGGACCCGGCCGAGGCGGCCCCCCCCCCCCCCCCGCCCCCGCCCCCGCCGCCCCCCGAACCCACGCAGCCGGATCCGACCGCGGCCTTCAAGCAGGGACTGGGGCTTCTGTGGCAGGCGGCCCGCGGTGCCGCCAAGGAGCTGCGCAAGGATGCCGAACGGGCGGGGATGTCCAGGCTGGTCGAGGATGCGGGGCGCGGGGTGGAGACCGTGGTCTCGGGCGTGGCCCGCGGCCTGGAGCAGCTCGCCACCAAGGTGCAGCCGCCGCCGCCCAAGTACCAGCAGCCGGGCGAGTGGAAGGCGCCGAGCGGGGGCGCCAAGACGGCCGAGGCTGCGGAGCCCGACGAAGGGGTCCGCACACAGGGCGCCAAGCCCGCGGAAGAGCCCGACGCGACGGAGGAAAAGCCCGAGGCCGAGCCCGCCAAGCCCGCTGAGGCAGAGGGCGATGGCGATGCGGGCAAAGGCGAGGACAAGCCGGCCGCTGGCGCGCGCATCGCCATCGACGACGACGAGTGATCGCGCGCGCCATGGGGGGCTACCAGCTGACGCCTCCAGCAGACCCTTGCGGCGCGCTATGATGGCGCCGTGGCTCTGAGCTACTCACAGATCCAAGCTTGCCTACGCGACCGTCGGCTTCCCGCCGCGCTGGTCGACCTGGACGCGCTCGACCGCAACGTCGAGCGGGTGTGCCAGCAGATCCGCGCTCGGGGCACGCCGCTGCGGGTGGCCAGCAAATCGGTGCGGGCCGCGGACATCTTGCGCCGCCTGCTCGAGCGGAGCGGCGGGCTGTTCCGCGGGCTTTTGTGCTTTGCCGTGGAGGAAGCGGCGTATCTCGCCGAGCGCGGCTTCGACGACTTGCTGGTGGCCTATCCCTGCTTTCAGCGCGGCGACATCGAGCGCGCCGCGCAGCTCACGCGGCAGGGCGTCACCATTCGCTTGATGGCGGACTGCCAGGAGGGCGTCGATCGCGTTGCCGCTCTTGCCCGAGCGAGCGAGGTCACCCTTCCGGTCGTGTTGTGCGTGGACATGAGCCTGCGGCTCGGCCGCGGGCGGGTGCACCTAGGCGTTCGCCGCTCGCCGCTTCGCACGGCCGAGCAGGTGGTCGAGCTCGCCCGTTACGCGACCGAGCGGGCAGGCGTGCGCTTTGGCGGCATCATGGGCTACGAGGCGCAGGTGGCAGGGCTGGGCGATGACAGCCCCTTCGAGCCGCTGCTCAACCCGGTCAAGGCGCTGGTCCGCGCAGCCAGCATGCGCGAGCTCGGACCGCGACGCCGCGGCATTGTCGAGGCGCTGCGCCGCGCAGGCCTGGAGCCCGAGCTGGTCAATGGCGGCGGCACGGGCTCGCTCGACACGACCACGCCCGAGACTGGCGTTACCGAGATCACCGCTGGCTCGGCCTTCTACAAGCCGCACCTGTTCGACTACTACCGAGCCGCCCACCTGCGGGAGCTCGAGCCAGCCTGCTTTTTCGCGCTCGAGGTCACGCGCAAGCCCGCGCCGCACATGGTCACCTGCTCGGGCGGCGGGTACGTCGCCTCGGGCCCGCCTGGCGCGGACAAGGTGCCGCTTCCGTGGCTGCCCAAGGGGCTACACCTTTTGCGCGACGAGATGTGCGGCGAGGTGCAGACCCCGCTGCGCCTCGATAAGGGGGTCCAGCTCGAGCTCGGCAACGCCGTGATCTTCCGCCACGCCAAGGCGGGCGAGCTCGCCGAGCGCTTCGACGAGCTACTGCTCGTCCAGAACGGCGAGGTGGTCGGCAGCGCCAAGACCTATCGGGGGGACGGGCAGTGCTTCTTTTGAACGACGCGGCTCAGCGGTGGCTCGCCCGCGCGCTGCTCGGCGCGTGCGGACTGCTGGGAGGCTGCGGCGATGACGCCGAGGTTCCTCCGGTCACGCGCGTCCACATGGACTTCGCGGCCGCGAGCTTCTTCGCCGCGCCATTTCCGAGCGATCATCGGCTGCAGGACAACGGCACGGTCGAGCTGTCGGCCTATCCCAACCCGCAGGACCACCACATCGCCCGTCAGGTGCTCACGCTGCTCGACGGCCGCGCGCGAGGCTTTTCCGCTAGCGCCGGGGTGTTCTTCGCGCTCGATGGCGCCGTCGATCCAGCGAGCCTGCCCGAGCTCGACGAGACCGTGACGGACGGCGCGTCGGTGCTTTTGTTGGGCATCGATCCCGCCTCGCCCGACTACGGGCGGCGCTATCCCATCACCGTGCGCTTCGAGGCCGACGGCGGCCCCTTTGGCGCCGAGAACATGCTCTCGCTGGTGCCGCTGCAAGGCGTGCCGCTGCTCGCTTCCTGCCGCTATGCCGCGGTGGTCACCCAAGCGGTGCGCGACCGCGCGGGCCAGGCGCTGGGAATGCCGCGGGCGCTCGAGCAGCTCGCCTCGGGGCAGCGACCCGCGGGCCTGTCGAGCCCGGCCTTTGCCGACTACCGCGAGGCGCTCGCGCGTCTGGCCGATCTCGGGCTGGCGCCATCGGCCTTGGCCGGCCTTGCCGTGTTCACCACGGACGAGCCAGAGGCCGAGCTCTTTCTATTGACCGAGACGGCCCGCGCTCGCCCGCTGCCCGAGCCCCTTTCGCCCTTTTTGCTGACCGAGGTCTTCGACGAGTACTGCGTCTACCACTCAACGTTGCAGATGCCCGTCTACCAGCGAGGCGAGCCGCCGTATGCCGAGCAGGGCGGCGACATCGCCTTTTCCGACGACGGCGCGGTGTTCGACCACGACGAAGAGGCGCGCATCGTGATCACCGTGCCGCGCGCAGCCATGCCCGCAGCCGGCTGGCCGACCGCGGTTATGATCCGCACGGGCGGTGGCGGCGATCGCCCCTTGGTCGATCGTGGGGTGCGCGCCGAGCCAGGCGGCCCGTCCATCGAGCCGGGCGAGGGGCCAGCCCTGTACTTCGCCCGCGCGGGCTTTGCAGGCGTGAGCGTGGACGGCCCCCATGGCGGGCTGCGCAACGTCACGGGCAGCGACGAGCAGTTCCTGGTGTTCAACATCGGCAACCCGGCCGCGCTGCGCGACAACCTGCGGCAGAGCGCCATGGAGATCGCGCTCTTGCCCGACGTGCTGGCCGCTTTGTCGATCGATCTGCAGGGCTGCCCCGACGCCGAGACGGACGGCGGCGTGGGACTATTCGACGTCTCGCAGCTCGCCCTGATGGGCCACTCCATGGGCGCCACCATCGCGCCGCTCGCCCTGGCCGTCGAGCCTCGCTATCGGGCGGCGATCCTGAGCGGTGCGGGCGGGAGCTGGCTCGAGAACCTGGTCCACAAGGAGCTTCCCGTGCCCGTGCGGCCGCTGGCCGAGGTGCTGCTTGGCTACACCGCCATCGGGCGCGAGCTGCATACCCACGATCCCTTCCTGAGCCTGCTGCAATGGGCGGGCGAGTCGGCCGACCCGCCGATCTACGGCCGTCGCCTGACGGGCGCGCTCGCCTCAGAGCCGCGCCACGTGCTCATGCTGCAAGGCATCGTCGATCACTACATCCTGCCGCCCATCGCCAATGCCACCAGTCTCTCACTGGGGCTCGACCTCGCATTGCCCGCGCTCGACGAAGACCACGCCGAGCTCGCGCCGTACCGCCCCTTGGGCGAGCTGCTCGTCCATTCGAGCCGCGAGGCGCGGCCCCTGCCCATCGCGAGCAACCGCGAGGTGGCGGGCGAGCCCTGCACCCTGGCGGTGGTGCAGCACCCTGGCGACGGGGTCGAGGACGGCCACGAGGTGGTCTTCCAGACCGAGCTGCCCAAACGCCAGTACCGCTGTTTTCTCGAGCGCTTTTTGGCGGGCGAGCCCCAGGTGGTCCCGCCAGGGGGCGAGCCGTGCTTTTGAGCCATCGACATCGCTCGGCTCGTCGGCCTATGTTCGGGCAAAGGACCATCCCATGACAGACCACGCCACCAACCCGCACACCTACTCGCTCGCCGCGCTGGGCCACGAGCTACGGGCTCAGCTTCCCTCGTTGCTGCGCCACCGCCGCGATTTCGCGGTCGGCTTTTCCGGAGCCGGGCGGCTCGACGGCGCGACGCGACTGGCGGTCCAGCTCCGCATGGCGCGCGTGCTCGGCTGCCCCGTGTGCGCGGGCTTGTTCCCGCTCTTGGCGCGACCGGCCGGGCTCAGCGACGAGGCCGTGCGCAGCGCCTTTGCTGGCCAACCGGGCGACTTGAGCGCGGTGCAGTACGGCGCCGTGGCCTGGGCCGGCGAGGTGCTTCGTGCGGACGGCGCTGCCCCCCGCGAGCTTCCCGAGCCCGCCCTCGCGCTCAGCGACGCGCAGCGAGAGCATCTGCTGTACGTGATGCGCCTCGAGCTCGTGGTGCACGCCACGGGCCTGATGTTCCTGCCGCACCGCTGGATCGAGCGGGCGCGGCTCACATGAGCAGGCTCGATAGGCTCCGCAGCCCGTGGACGTGGTCGCCGATGTGGCGCATGCGCTGGAGCTCCTCCTCGGTCATCGGCTCGGCGTCCAGCACGGTGAGGGCGTGCTTTAGCTGGGCGTTTCCCGCTGGTCCACAGATGGCGACGTCTACGGCGGGGTGGGACAGGGCGAAGCGATAGCAATCGGCCGCGCGGGGCGGCTCGTGGCCGGGTGGCATCTTGTCGGGATCGAGCAGGTGCCCCCAGCGCGTGTTGGTGAACGACGCAATGCCCGGGCGATCCTTGGAGGGCAGCAAGGGGAAGACTTCCTGCTCGGCGCCGCGATGGGCGGCGTTGTAGCGCAGGTGGAAGACGTCATAGCGGTCCTCCTTGGCCCACTCGGCGAACCGCGGGCGCTGGTGGCCGGAGATGCCGAGGTAGCGGAAGCGGCCGCGCTCGTGCAGCCGCTCGACCGCCTCGAGCACCGCCGCCGAGGGGCTCTGGTCGTGCCAGCCCAAGAGCAGCACGTCGGCGTGGTCTAGGCGTAGGCTCTGGAGGCCCTTTTCGACGCTGCGGCCGAGCAGCCGAGGCCAGCGCACGTAGCACTGCAGCACCACGACCAGCTGGTCGCGCCGCGCGGGTCTTCGGGCGATCTCGCGGATCGCCAGCGCCATGCCGCGGGTGCGGGTTGAGCCCCAGAAGAAGTAGTTGACCCCAGCATCGAAGGCCTCGAGGCAGCTTCGTCGGCTCACGCCGTAGGAGCTGCCCAGGCCCAGGCGGCCCACCTCCAGATCGGTGCTGCCGAGGCGCACCCGGTCCGCGAGCTTGGCCAACTGCTACCTCTCGCCCGTTTGCGGGTCGTCTTCAGGAACCCTGGGCAGGCCCAAGAGCTCCATCACCGAGAACGCCGTGGTGGCAAGCCACCGGGTCATTGCTTTGAGCACGCGCCTCATGACGGGGAATACCCCTACCGCGAGCGCGCGGGCGCCCGCAACCATCAGCAGAAATAGGAGCGGGGTCGAGCGCGAGGCCGGGCGGCTGGCCGCGCTACAGCTCACGACCTCGTCGTTCGCAGCCGCTCCGAGCCCGTCGGCCTCCGCGGCGTCCTCGATCGTGTCGTAGAGCGTCAGCGACGGATCGCCCTGGTAGTTGAGCATGGTGCGGCCGGCCAGCGACTCCACCATCTCGGCCGAGCCCAGCTCCTGCTTGGCCTGGTAGAAGGAACGGCCCGCGGGGGCGCCGTCTAGCAGGCGCTCGAAAAAGCGCATGCCCACGTTGTCGGCGCCCGTGGTGGTGGTCATCATCTCGCTTTGGGGATCGGCGAAGTCGCTGCCCGAGCCCGGGGTCACGCTGGTCGAGGCCACGACGCCCACGGCCGCGCCGCCCACGAGCAGGCTCTGCGCCAGGTTGTGGGGC
Source organism: uncultured Polyangiaceae bacterium (assembly GCA_964441055.1). Classification (GTDB taxonomy): domain Bacteria; phylum Myxococcota_A; class Polyangia; order Polyangiales; family Polyangiaceae; genus JACQWT01. The sequence continues at coordinate 10,305 of CAYTYV010000015.1, forward strand.
GTCTCGGCCGAGCCCACCTCGCAGCTCACCGCCACGACAAAGCCCGGCTGGCCGCTGCCGATGAGCTCGGCATCGTCGGTGTGGATCATGGGCTCGCTGTCGATCTCGCTCGCCTCGGCGATGTCGTTTTCGTTGGCGTCTTCCCGCCAGATAGTGCGCGCCACCCGATGCTCCAGGCCATGGCCAAACCAGAAGACCAAGCCGTAGCCCTGCTGCCACTCGTCGATCAGGTTCTCCTGGCTGAGGGGGCGATCGGACGGATGGGCGCTGACCACGTGCCCCTCCTCTTCGTAGAGCGTGGTCGCCGAGGCTCCCGCCGAGGCCTCGATCACGTTATCGACGAACCACTGCGCCCCGTCCGCGCCGTCGACGTTGGTCAGATGGTGATAGCCCACCATCTGCTGTCCTTCGAAGTAGAAGAACGAGGCGGGCACCAGGGCCCGCATCCGATAGTTGGCCTCGTCCGGCTCCTGGTTCATGAAGTCGATGGCGTGCTGCAGAACACTATCGAGCTCGCGCACCTCGTCGAAGAAGGTGGGAATGCGGCCGACGTACAGCTCGGGCTCCAGATCGATCCCGCCCGGCCCCTCGTCCAGCTCGGTCTCGCCGTACTGGCCATTGCCATTGAGATCCCAGTTGCCGCTCAGATCGGCATAGAAGTAGTCGGTCTCGTGGCTGCGGCAGTCCAGCGCAAAGCCGCCGCAATTGTCCGCGGGATAGCTATGTCGGGGCCAGACCCGCACCATGGGGATCTCGCCATAGTCGGCGTGCGCGTCGCCGATGAGCAGCAAAAAGGCGTAGTCCTGGTACACGCCTTGCAGCCAGGAGCGGATGAGCAGGGCCTTGTCCAGGCCCGTCAGGCCCTCGCCGCCGAAGTCGGCCTCGGTGGCCACGCGCACGGAAAAGCCATGCCGCTCCTTTTCCCGCAGGTAGTCGGGCAGCACGGCGGACTCGGCGCGGATGGCCTCGGTGGTGACGATGAGCAAGGAGCGGTCGGAAAGCGAGGGCTCGGCCGCGGCCGCCGAGCCGACGAGCAGGGTCGCAGCCGCCGCTAGCAGGAAAATCGTTGCACGCATGGTCCGCTCCTATTGGGCCTCGAACTCGGCGCAGTCCACCGGGTTCGACTCGCTGTTGACGAAGCAGTAGCAGTCCTCGCTGATGCCGTAATAGTCCTCGAAGGCGGCCGCCTCGTCGGTCATGGTCAGCAGCGCAGCGACTTCGAGCGGCTCGCCCCCCTGGAACGAGGTGTTGGCCTCGTGGCAGGCGCCGAGCGAGCCGTCGGTCGCCTCGACATCGCTCAACAGCAGTGGGCAGCAGCGCAGCCAGGCATCGCCGCCCACGTCCTTTTGCTCGTAGCTCTCCAGGGTGGCGACCATGAGCGCGGGATCGAAGTCCACGGTGCGCAGGTCCTCCGCCTTCATCTGCAAGAGAACCGAGCGGGCGACCACTAGTCGGAACAGGTTGAAGGCGTAGTGGTCAGCGCCGAGATAGTTCACGCTGCCCAGCGTCTGGACCACCACCACGTCGGTCGAGCCCACGGCGTAGTCGTAGGCCAGGGTGTAGTAGTCGTCCGCGACGATGGGCTCGCCGTCGGCGACCGCGTCGAGCTCGCCTAGGCCGTTCTCGAAGTGCTCGATACCGACGCTGCCGTCGTTTAGCGGACCGGTAAACAGCAGGGCGGCATAGCTCGGGCCAGGCGGCTCGAAGAAGCCCGCGGGAAGCTCGCAGGATAGCTCGGGCGAGGTCTGCGCAATGCCGCTCAGATATTCGTCGCGGCTGATGGCCTGGCCGTTTTCGTAGAAGCGGCAGTAGGTCGGCTCGGTCTCGGGCGTGATGTCGTTTTCTTCGCCGAGGGCGACGTTGGCCCAGAGCTGCAGGTCCTCGCCCGGGGCAAAGGACTCGTTGTGGACGCCGCCAACGAAGATCCGCGAGCCCGTTGCCTCGGGGTCTACCTCGGCCAGGGTGCAGATCTTCTGGAACTCGGCGTGGTCGAAGGCGCGGATGAACACCTCGACGTCATCCACCCTCAGCCAGCTCGCCGCGGGCAGCGGCCCTTGTGGTGGCTCGGCCTGCTTTCGGACGAGCAGCGCGTCCACGCCAAAGCCCGCGCTCAGGTGCATGAAGCGGTAGGCCTCGCCGCTAGAATCGAGCAGCGCCGAAACCCCGATCCCGATGGCATCTCGGCCGGCTAGAGCGGAGTTTTCGTACGAGCTCGGCACGGTCAGCCGGTAGCTGTAGGCGTACTCGCTCAAGGTGTGCTCCTCGCCCGCCAGGCGCACTTGGGTGCTGCCGAGCGCGAGCACGGTGCGCTCGGCCTCCAGATCCTCGAGCGCGTTGATGAGGCCGCGATGGGCGATTTGCACCGAGTTTGGTGCCACGGGATCGAAGAAATCGTCCCCCGGTCTAGTGGGGCCTTCGCAGCGGTGCTCGGCGTTGCACCACTCGTCGTCCGCGCATTGGGTGTAGTCGTCGCAGAAGCCGTCCTGCAACACGCAGGCGCCCGCCTCGCAGCGCTGCCAGGGCTCGCAGGCGATGTCGCCGCAGACCGATGCGACGGAGCTACTGCACGCTGGGGCGGCCAGGGCGAGCGCCAGCGCGGGGACGATTGCGATCAACGTTGGTCGAATGACGTGGCTCAGCATGGGCTGAGGGCACTATCGGCAATGGCCATACCAGGGCGGGGTAGCCAAGAGAACGCAATGATCACAACAGGTTGCGCCGCGAGCAAAAGGCGACCTCGGCAGCCCGTGTCGCGCCTTTGACGCACTGCGTCCGTTAGCGGATTGACGAAGGGCGGCTCTAGGCCCGCGCCTTGAGCATCTCGACGAAGGCCTCCAGGCGGGTGCGCACCTGGCCCTCGGACAGCTGGCGGGGATCGATGCAGTCGACCTCCAGGTTGAGGGTGGGCACGCCCATCTGCGCGAGCGCTTGCTCGAGCAGGCCACGGCTTCCCGCGCCTTGTCGGCAGCCCCAATGGCAGGGGTTGATGGCGCCGTCGACTTGGTGGTTGCGAACCAGCTGCTCCAGGGCGGCGGCGCGTTTTTCCACCGAGCCCGTGAGCGGGACCGAGAGCGCGCGGCGCGCCAGGTCCTCGTAGGGGTCGTCGGGATCGATGGCGCCCCAGCGAATGTCGTTCAGCTCGTCGATGACGATCGTCGCCCCCAGCTCGTCGGCCAAAAGCGACTCGACCGGGCTGCGGAACTGGATGCGGTTTTGCAGCCACAGTAGACGCACGGGCTCGCGCGGCGCATCGGGGTCGCGCGAGGCCAGAGTGGCGGCGAGCTCGTCTCGGTAGGTCTGGGCCACGCGAACGCCCGCCTCGGTGCCGATGAAGAGCGAGGCCACGATGGCGAAGTTGAACAGATCGCGACGGCGGGCAGGGGAGGGCACTGCGCGCGAGAGCTCGTACATCTCGGCCAGAAGCTCGCGGGCTTGGTTGGTCAGCTCCATGGCCTGGCGAAGCCGCGCGGGATCGATCTCGCGGCCCGTCTGCTCGGCGATGAAGCGCACCATCTGGCGGTACTGCTGGGCGAGATAGCGGACCGAGCGCTCGTCGTCCAGCTGGGGCATCTGGATGACGAACTGTTTGCGACCCGAGAGCCGCGCCACGTTCTCCATGACCGCCAGACCGCCCGCGCAGGGCGTGGAGGTGGCCACCACTACCTCGGGCTCGGGCATCAGCCCTTGCAGCATGGCTCCAGTCACGGCGCGGTGGTAGCCGCAGCCATCGGCGGAGTAGCCCTGCTGCTCGGCCTGCTCGAGAAGCGGCGTCACGCCGCCCGAAGCCGATAAGGTGGCGCCCACGAACTCGACGAAGCAGGGCACGATGCCCATGGCGTGAAGCAGGTCGAAGGGCACCAGCACGCCGCACCAGGCGATGGGCTCGGCGGCCGAAAAAAGTCGCGCCCCCAAGCGCGCCGTCTCCAGCACCAACGTCTTGCGTGCGCGGGGACCGTGGGGATCTTGCGCGAGCTTGGCCTCGATGCCCGCGGCCATGTCGGCGAAGTAGTCGTGCAGCATCAGAGCCCTCCTGTCAGCATCTCGGCAAAGGCTTCGATGCGCGTTCGCTGCTGTCCGAGCGAGCGCAGCGTGCAGTCGCCCTCCAGCACCAGAAGCGGCAGGCCTGCCCGCTGCAGCTCCTCCCGCACGGCGGGCAATCGAGCGAGATAGGGATCGCAGAACTTCATCACGTGGGCGATGACCCCGCGGGCGCCTGCCTCTTGCGCTTGGGCGAGCACGCGGCGAGCCAGCACGGCTGGGCTGGACTCGTCCATGGTGCGAGCGCAGATGGGGCGAGCCAGGAGCGCACGCGCGAGCCGTTGCATGACGTTGCCGCCGCCCTCCAGGGGCATGGGGGTGATCTGCCGCGCGCCCGTGCACAGATCCGGGGCGACGAGCAGGCAACCGCAGGCCTCGAACATCGCCAGGGCCTCGGGCTCGGGCAGCACGTTGCCGAACAGCAGCACGGCCGGGCGCTCGGCCATGGCGGTGGCCTCGGTGGGCGGCTCGTCGAGCTTTGCGCGCACCAGGCAAAGGGACTGCTCGAGCGGGAGGCGAACCGAGTCGTTGTGGGTCTGCTGGAGCGCGGCGGCGCCGCCAGCCAGAGCGCCTTGCGAGGCCCGCTCGGTGAGCTCGGCGAGCGCGCGGCCGAGCTCGTCGTAGCGCGCGGCGCTCTTTTCCACGTCGGCGAGCGCGATGGCGCGGCCCGACCACTGCCCCAGGACCTCGGCCAGGCGGGCGAGCTCGTCCGCGAAGTACTCGACCGCCAGCTCGCTCGCGGCGATGGGCAGATCGACGAAGGCCAACCGGTCCTCGGGCCTAGCCACGGGCCAGGCGTCGGCCAGCCGCCGCATGGCATCGCAGCTATTCATGAGCACGAGGCCGCGTAGCTCGGGCAGATCGCCGCCTAGCGCGCGGTCCAGCAGGCGCTTGACATGCGGGCAGAGGTTGTCGTGCAGCAGTGAGCCCGCCTGATCTGGCGCGTTGGTCAGCGGCAGCAGCCTCAGCGGCACGAAGCCGGCCGCGTCGATGAGCGGCAGCGGCGTGTAGGCGCAGGCAAAGCCCACGAACGGGGCCGGGTTCGAGGTCATGGCTCACACCATACCAGCCGAGCGCGAAGCCGGGACGACGGATCAGGTCGAGAGGGCAGCCGCAGGCCAGCGCAGCCCCATGCCTCGAAGGGCGAGCTTGCGGACCATCCCGCAAGCCCATAGTCTCCCGAGCCCATGGCGCTTGGCTCGTCCCGCTGGTGGTCCAAGCTCGCGAAGGGCTGGGGCCCGCTCGAGCCGGACGATCCGCGCGTCGAGCGCATCTGTAGAGCGCTGGCGCTGCTGGCCGGGCTGTGGTTCGCCCTGGCGGCCTTTTGGGAGATCGGCGGGCTCATCGCGGCAGGGCACTGGGCTGCGGGCGCAGCCCGCGGGATCATCGCCGAGAACATGTGGCATTGGGGGATCGGCTGGCCCGTGCGCGAGTACACCCTGGCCGAGCCCTCGTTGCGCCAGGCCTATGCCAACCACCCCTGGGGCACCTTTTGGCTGACGGCGCTCGGCTACGAGATCGTCGGCCGCCACGACCTGGTCTGCCGCCTGCCCGCCGTGCTGATGAGCGCGTCGGCGCCGCCGCTTCTCTACGGCATCGGGAGGATGCTGTGGGGGCCGGTCGGCGGTGCGCTGGCCGCCTGCGGCTATGCCGTGCTGCCCATCGCGCTCGGCTTTGCCAACTTCAACGGCTTCGAAGGGGCGGTGATCTTCGGGGCGCTGCTGACGAGCTGGGCCACGCTGCGCTTCGCTCGCTCGTGGCAGCGCCGCTGGATGGCGCTGAGCCTGCTCGGCATCCTGTGGTGCGCTCATGCCGATTGGATCGCCTACGTCTTCTGCGCGGTCGCGCTCGGCGGATGGATGCTCACCGCGGTGGTGCTGCCGCGGGGATGGTTCACGCCCAGGGTGGCCCATCTGCGTCGCTATGCAGCGTGGTGGGCCCTCGGCGTGGGGATCTTGGCCGTCTCCTTGCTCTTCTACGTCTGGATCCACCACCGCTCAGGGGCGCTGTGCGGCGTGCTCGCGCAGGCCAAGGCGCGGGCGGGTGGCTCGGGCACATCGCTCGGTGCGGTGCTGGCGGCGCGCAAGTACTGGCTCGAGGCCTGCTTCACGCCGCTAGGCATCCTGCTGGGCGGGCTGGCCCTGCCGGTTTTCCTCTTTCGGCTGCTGGTCATGCGCCGCGCGCTGGAGATCTTTCCGCTGGCCATCTTGACCGCGGCCACCGTGCACTACCTGGGGTTCAAGCGGGGGGCGGACGTGCACATCTACTGGTCACAGCTGTACGCGCCCTACCTCGCGCTCAGCTTGGGCCTGCTCGGCGCCTCGCTGGCAGGTGGGCTGCGACGGCTGGGGTATCGGCTGCGCGGGCGCGAGCTTCCGCTGTTGGGCCCGCTGGCCGGGCTTGCGGCAGGCGGCGCGGCGGTGCTGGCCATCTTGCCCGACGGCATCGACGGCCTGGTCTACGCGCGTCGCACGGGCGGACGTTTCGACGAAAAGGGGCGCATCATCCACCAGGACGCCGACAAGAACACGGCGCTGCGCTGGCTCGCCCCACGTCTGGCGAGGCGCACCGTCGTGCTGCACCACAGCAGCATGAAGCCGGATTGGGCGCAGCTCTGGAGCCTTCATCGGCCCACGCGGCAGACTGCCCAGCTTCCCACGTCGCCCTCGGAGGGGAGCGACCGCTATCTGGTCGCCGACGCGCGCTTCGTCTTCGGCGCCAAGCAGAAGGCCTTGGCGAATGGCTTCGCGGTGACCGCAGTGGGTCCCTTCTGGCTGGTGGACCGGGGTCGCGAAAAAGCGCCCGCCGAGGGCTACGCGCTCGAGCCGCACGAGCCGAGCCCGTGGCAATGGTATTGGCTGCACGGCGCCGATCCCATCTACCGAGTGCGCCCCGACGCCTTTTTGACCTGGGAGCTTCGCCACCACTACGGCCAGGAGCCCAATCCCGAGCCGAGCGCGCCGCCCGAGACGCTCGAGCAGCTGCGCGTGGCGCACAACCTCGCCGTAAGCCGCAACGACGCGGAGGCAGCCGACGGGCGTCGCGCTGCGCTGGAAGCCAAGCTCGCGCGGCTTGCGGTCCGCTACGACGACGGCACCGTGCTCTTGGGCACTCACCTCGAGCGCGGCGTGGCGCCGCGACTCGGCACCTACTTCCTCGCCGCGGGCCCAAGCCCGAACGAGCTGCAGTTCGCCATCCGGTCGCGGGTCATCGCGGCCAAGCGCTGCTCGCTCGTGGGCGCCGATCCCAAGGAGCGCACGGTGGGCATTCCCTTTGCGCTGCCGCCCTCGCTCTGGCGGCCGGGCTACCTCTACGCCAGCCACACCGAGATCCGCAGCCGCCCCGGTCGCGAGCGCTTCTACGGCGCCTTCTACAGCCGCAACGGCGGCGCGGTACCCAAGCCGGTCACGGGTCCGACCAAGGTCACGTTGCTCGAGTATCCGTAACCGAGCGAGCCGGTCTGGCACGCCTGGCCTCGACCCCAAAACAGGTGATGGGGAGGCCAGGCGCACCAGCGCCCAAGCGTGCTCGCCGATGTCGATGGCAGAGGTCCTTTCTTGCACCCTGCCAGAAATGCCTAGCTGAGTTCTATCGACGGGCTCGCTGACGGGTCTTGGCTCTGGGTAAGCGAGGGGCCAGTAGCGTTTGCGCCGCAGCGTGTGGAGATGTGGAGAGCCGCGTCTCGGTGCTGGGCTGGCGTGGGCTCTAACCCTGCCTTCTGGCAGCGCCACTCCAGCGCGCCTCCCCACATCCCCACACGCTCGACGACGGCGATTCGAATTGTTCGAGGATTTGAAGAAATACCCCGTCGTCATCGTGGTCGCTGTGGGCAGGTGCGCAATCGGTGGTCAAGTCCCGCGACACATCAACAGTCTTGCTGGGGCGCCCTCTGGACTTGTCCACGGATTGTGCGAGCTGTCCACAGCACCGAACGGTAGAGCCTGTCCAGGCGACTTGTACCGCGAGGCCGCTCGTGCGGGGTAGAGCAGGATTTTGACGTCGAATTTGCGCAACCACTTTTCGGGTGCGAGAGGGGTTCGAGGCATTGCTCTCGCCAGAGACGGCTCATGGGGCGTCGCAATGGGCCGCTCAGGGCCTGCGCGCTATCGGAAATGAATGCAGAGCCATCCGAGGGCGAGTTCGAGCCTCTATGGGGCGCTCAGCGGCTTCGGCGTTGAACTCCCTATAGGTAGAGGCATTGGTTTTGACAGCTCGTCGATGCTGGCCTTGTCGAGCCCTGGCTCGTCCCTGGCGCCGCCGTGGCGGCGAGAGCCAGGAACGAGCGGACGCAACCATAGGAGACGCACCATGAACGACTGCACCGCTTTGGACCAATTCCACATTCACGACCTCCGCCAACCGAAAGACCCTGCCGCGCCAAAGGGCTCCCAGACGAGCTCCCTCGATGGGCTGGCGCAGGCGCTGGCTCGGCTTGGCGAGTCCGAGCTTCTCGGTCGGCTCGAGCGGCTCGTGTCGCGGCGTGGGCGGTTGACCGCCGAGCTGTTGGTCCATCTGGGTGAGGTCGACCGCCGCAAGCTGTATTTGGCCCAGGCCTGCTCGTCCATGCACGGCTACTGCACCGCGCGGCTGCACCTTTCCGACGCCGCGGCCTATCGCCATATCCGCGCCGCCCGGCTGGGTAGGCAGTTCCCATTGTTGCTCGAGCTGGTGGGGAAGGGGAAGCTGCACCTGACGGCCATCTGCCTGCTCTCGCCCCACCTCAACTCGAGCAATCATCGGCAGCTTCTCCAGGCGGCCGTTCACCGGAGTAAGCGCGAGGTGGAGCTGATGGTGGCCGAGCGCTTTCCCCAGCCCGACGTGCTCTCGCAGCTCCGCAAGCTGCCCGAGCCGAGGTCGGGGCCGCGTGGGGTTGCAGCTGGGACGACTGAGGGGCCTGCAGAAGCTGCTGACATGGCAACCGAGGTCGTGGGCTCGCCAGCGGGGCCCGGCGAGGCTTGCCACGACGCTGGGGAGCCGCGGTCTGCGGACGCACCTCTGAAAGCGCCGCCCGTAGAGGCTCGGGCTGAGGCGCTGGCTGCGGCTCCGAGCTCGGCCAGCTCTCCAGCGGCTCCGAGCTCGACCAGCGCTCCAGCGGCTTCGAGCTCGGCCAGCGCTGTGGCGGCTCCGAGCCCGGCTCACGCCATGGCGAGGGGCAAATCACTCGCGCTGGAGAGAGCCAAGCCGCGCAAGCGGCGGCGAGCCGTGGTCAAGCCGCTTGCTCCGGGACGGTTCAAGGTGCAGCTCACGGCCGGCCAGTCGCTCTACGACAAGCTGCGGCAGGCCCAGGATCTGATGCGCCACGAGCTTCCGAGCGGGGACCTGGAGGTCATCTGCGAGCGAGCGCTGGACCTGCTGCTCGCAAAGCTCCTACGGCGCAAGCTGGCGGCGACCGACCGGCCGCGCTCGTCTGCGACCCGCCGCAAAGGCCGCGAGGAGCAGGCCGAGCGAGTCGGCAATGCCGAGCAGCCGGACGCCGCCGACGCCGATGGTCCGAGCCCACAGGCCGCTGCGGCCCCATCCAGGTCCACGCCTCGTTCGCGTCACATCCCCGCTGCGGTCAAGCGCACGGTTGCCGAGCGCGATGGCATGCGCTGCACCTTCGTCGACGCCCGCGGTCGGCGGTGCGCGGAGACGGGCGGGCTCGAGTTCCATCACATCGAGGGCTTTGCCCGAGGAGGCGAGTCCACCGTGGACAACGTTTCATTGAGGTGCCGCGCCCATAATCGCTATGACGCCGAGCAGCACTACGGCGCCGCGACCATCGAGCGGCGCATCCAGCAGCAGCGCGAGCGGCGCACGCGGCCGCCGATGGCGAGCAGACGTCTATGACGGCTCGCGCGCGCCTCGGGACGGCGATAGTGAGGCTTGACGAGGCTACCAGGTGGGAGGCGACCATCTTGAACACGCGCGTTGATGACCACTCCCCGCGCGCCGTAGTCCCAGGACCGCGCATCGTCATGTGGGCCGCTTGGATGTGTAAGCGCGTGGAGGCGCGGCGAGGCGAGCCGGGCGTGCTACAGTTCCGGCTCGAGGACCGCATGCCTCATCCGGTCGAAGGCCCCCGCACTGCTCGCTCCGCCAGCCGTCGCGGCGGGCGTCCGACAAAGGCCGTTCGCTCGACGAGCCCGCCCACGGCTGGACCTCGCTCGGCGCGGCACGGCTGGCAGCTCGGCCTGCTGCTTTTGGCCGCGTTCTGCTCGCTGTGCTCGCTAGGATGCGCTCCGCCGCCCGCGACGCCTCCGCCCGCGTCCCTGCCCGCGTCTTCGCCCGCCCCGAGCTCGGTCGCCGCGGCCCAAGCCCCGCCCCCAGAGCGGCTCGATCTCGACTATCTCGTCCTTTCGCCACGCGCCTACCTCTCGGCCCTGGCGCCGCTACTGGAGCATCGGCGGGCGCAGGGGCTCGCCGCTAGAGCCTGGTCTGCCGAGGAGATCTATTCGCGCCACGGCACGGGCGAGCCCGCTGCCTTGGCCCTGCACGCCGCCGTCGAGCAGGCCTGGGCCGACAGTGCGGGTCAGCTTCGCTTCGTGCTGCTGGTGGGCGACGTGCGGCGCCACGACGAGACCTCGCCCGAGCGGCTGCCCGCGTTCTACCTGCCCAAGCTGGACTACAACACCTCGCCCGCCCATCGCTTGCGGCACTTTCGGCATCGCAGCCTGCTCCATCCGCCCGACAGCCACTTCCACGGCTATCCCACGGACTATCCCTATGCCCTGATGAACGTCAGCTGGCGCGATCCGCCCGCTCCCGAGGCCACCGCCATTCCGCCCCTGGATGCCGTCCCATCGGTGGCGGTCGGCCGCTTGCCCGCGCGCTCGGTCGCCGAAGTTCGCGGATTCGTCGACAAGCTCATCGGCTACGAAACGGGGGACGCGGCCAGCGCCTGGCCGCGCCGCCTGCTGGTGTACACGGGACCGGCCAACTTCGGTGCGGTGGCCGACGCCATTATCGAGCGCTCGGCCATGCGCCTGCTCGACGAGCGGGTGCCCTACGACTACGACATCCACGTTACCTTTGCCAAGCCGGACTCGCCCTATGCCTATCGCCTGGATCGGCTGAGGGACAAGCTGGTCGCAGATGCCAACCGCGGCGCCCTATTCTTGGTCTATGCAGGCCATAGCTCGCCAGCGTACTTCGATCGCGTGGCGTACCGCGGCGATTGGTATCCATTGGGTGCGCGCGCCGAATGGGAGCGCATGCACATCGCCGCCGGGCCCCCGCTGTTCGTGTCGCTGTCCTGCGGCGTCGGCGCGTACGATCTGAGTCGGGGATGGCGATCCATAGCCGAGGCGGCGGTGATGAACCCTCACGGCGCCATCGCCTCCTTTGCCTCCAGCCGCGAAAGCCACCCCTATCCCAACCTGCTCTACGGCGAAGCGTTCATCGATCACTTCCTCAAGGAGCGGCCCGCCACCATCGGCGAAGGCATTCTGGCCATCAAGCGCGGCTTTCTCGAGCGCGCCAACCTGATGGCCGAGCTGCTGGTGCCGGATAGCACCGCCGCGATCAAGCAAGAGCACCTGGCGCTCTACAACATGCTCGGCGATCCAGCCACTCGGCTGCGCTACCCCCTGCCGCTGCGGGTGGCGCTCTCAGGAGCGGCGGACGGCGCCTTTGTCCCCTCTGCCGCGGTGCGGGTTGAGATCGAGGGCCCGCTGCGTCGCGGCACGGCACGGGTCACGCTCGAGACGGTGCGCCGCGCCATCCGCGAGCCGCAGGTGCCCTACGCGCGGCTCGAGACGATGCCCCGCGAGCAGGCCTTCGAGCACATGGCCGAAAACCACGCCAAGGCGGTAGACAAGGTGGTGGCCGCGGCCGATACCGCACTGAGCGACGGTCGGGCCGAGCTGGAGCTTTCCGCGCCGCTAGAGCCCGGCCGCTACGTGGTCAAGGTCCTGGTCATCGGCTCTGCGGCTGCCGAGGCGAGCCCTAGACAGGTCGGAGCTGGTCACGCCCTTTTGCGCGTGGCGGCCGCCAGCGCGGCGCCGTGACCGCGACCGACTCCACGCGCTCCTGCCGCGCCTTGCCCGTGCTCTCGCGCGGCTGGGCGCCCCTTGTTCGCGCCGTGTTCGCGCCGTTGGCGATTCCAGTCACAGTAGAATTCCGTTTGGTGTTACAGTCTCGCGGCGTGGCTGCAGAGCCGGCCTTTTCCCGGGCGTCGGTGCGCAGTCTCTACTGCCGAGGCATTCCGGGACAGCATTCGCCATGGCCATCGAGCTACCGCCCATACGCATCCTGATCGTCGACGACGACCAGGTCATCTGCGACCTCATGCAGACGATGCTCGAGCGCGATGGCTACCAGGTCCACACGACGAGCGACTCGACCCGGGTCGTCGACGAGATCAAGCGGACCGGCTACCACTTGGTGGTGCTCGATCTCATGATGCCCAAGCAGGACGGCATCGAGGTGCTGCGCTCCATCCGCAAGCACGACAAGGACATCGCGGTGGTCATCTTCACTGGCTACCCGGATTTGGACTCGGCCGTGGCCTCGATGAAGCTCGACGCTGTCGACTACATCAAGAAGCCCTTCAAGGTGGCCGAGTTTCGCCAGGTCATCGCGCGGGTGATGCGCAAGAAGGGCCTGGCGCGTACCCCCGAAGAGGAGCTGCATCGGGTCATCGGCGAGAGCATTCGCAAGCGGCGCAAGGACCAGAGCCTGACGCTCAAGCAGATGTCGCGGCGGACCGGGTTGAGCGTGTCGCTGCTGTCGCAGATCGAGCGCGCCGAGACCTCGGCCTCGATCTCGTCGCTGTACAAGATCTCGGTGGGGTTGCAGACGCGGGTGCGCGAGCTGTTCGGCGAGTACTGATCCCGACCATCGGCGGCGGGCCGAGTCGGGGCGAGGCGATGAAGCTATGGCTGAGGCAGTGGAAATCAACGTCAAATCCCTGAAGGCGCCCGAGCTGGAGCCAGTCGAGGCCTACGCCCGGCTGCGGAGCTACACGCCAGGACGGCCGTCGTTTCTGCTCGAGTCGCGCGCAGCGGATCGGCCCGAAGGGCGCTACTCGATCGTGGGCTATCGCGTCCGATCGGGAGAGATGATGGCTCCAGGCGTCGATGCCGTCGACGTCCAGAGCAAGGAGTTGGAGCAGGCCGAGCTGCCGGAAAGCTTTGCCCACGCCCTGGCGCAGGCTCGGGTGGGCTTCTTCACCTACGGCAACGCCCACACCATCCACCGAATCCGCCACTGGGAGGACGAGGAGCTCTCGGGGAGCTTCATCACGGGCGCGACCGTGGTGGTCTTCGACCACCAGCAGGGCGAGGTGACCATTGCCGGACCGCGCCAGGGCAATCTGGTCGAGCGCTGCGCCTGGGAGCTCGAGCATGCCCCGAGCATCGCCCCAGCGCCGCAGCCCACCCCAGCGCTCGAGCCTCAGACCGTTCGAACGGAGCTCAGCGACGACAAGCTGGCCGCGCGGGCCACTCGAGCCGCTGCGTTCCTGGCCGAGCCGCTCGAGGAGGTGGTGCTGGCGCAGTCCTTCAAGGTGCCGACCGGATCCAGCGATCCCTTCGAGGTCTACCGCGCCCTGCGGCAGCTCTGTCCGGCTCCGCTTTCGTACTTCATCGACTTCGGCCAAAGCCCCGTGGCGCCGTCCATGCAGCTGCTCGGCTGCGAGAAGCAGTCCGCATTCGTGCAGCGTCGCGACGGCGGCGAGCCGTGCACCGCCGAGGCGCTTCGCGATGGGCTCCGCGCTGCCTTTCCTCCGCCCTCGCTCAGCGGCAAGCCGCCGCTCGACGCGGCGCGCATGGTTCGTCGCTTGGAGGAGAGTCGGCGGGATTTTCTGGGGGCGGCGGTGGGCTACCTGTGTCCAGGAGCCGAGGCCGCATTTGCCTGGGCCGAGGAGCCCATCGCGGCGCGAGATGGATGGTTCAACGTGCCCGTGGGCGTCTCGGTGCGAGCCGACACCCAGGCGGCCGAGCTTGCCCAAACCTGCCGCCAGCTCGCCGGGCCGCGCCTGGCAGCCATCCGCGCCGCGCTCGATGCGGCGAGCTAGTGATCTAGACGCGGAGAAGTCGTCGCAAACCGACGAAGTTTTCCCCGACAAACCCTTGCGGGGGTTTGGGGGCAGAGGAAGGAGCGCAGCGACGACCGGCGCCCCCATCGTCAAATCAATCCAAGCGGCAAGCAGAGCTCGCCCCTCGCGCCCCTCGCCTTGCCCCAAACAAAGGTGAGGGCAAGGCGAGGGGCGCGAGGGGCGATTGGCGAACGCCGCTAGAACTCGATGGCGTCGCGCGGATCTCCGTCGACGCGCTGCTCCAGGGTCTCGATGGCTTGGGCCACCTCGGCGTCGTCGGCGGCCGGGTAGAGCACCAGCAAGCGCACGATCATGTCGCCGCGCCCGCCGCCGCGCCGCTCCACGCCCTGGCCTCGCAGCCGCATCTTCTGCCCGCTTTGCGCGCCTTTTGGAATGGTGAGCTTGACCGTGCCGTAAGGCGTGGGCGCCGAGATCTGCGCGCCGCGATAGGCCTCGCGCAAGGTGATGGGCAGATCCAGGTGCAGGTCGGTGCCCCGCTGAGTGAAGTAGGGGTGCGGCCGCACCCGCACCGTGAGGATGAGGTCGCCCGGCAGGCCGCCGCCCTCGCCCGCCATCCCCTTGCCGCGGACCCGAACGCGGTTGCCATCGGTGGCGCCCGCGGGAATGCGCACCTGCATCCCTCGCGCCGCGCCGCCCTCGGCGCCCAGCCGCAGCGTGGTGCCCCGCACGGCCTCGGCGAAGTCGATGGTGACCGTGGCGTTGGCGTTCCGCCCCCTTCGGCTGCGCGCGCGCCGAGCCGCCGTCTTGCGGCCGCGCCCGAACAGATCGCCCAGCATGTCGCCGATGTTGCCGCCACCCCGTCCGCCGCGGAATAGATCGCCTAGATCCACCGAGAAGCCGTCGCCGCCAGGGCCGCCACCAAAGCCCCCTCCCCATTGCTTGGCCATGCGCGCGCGCTCGGGGTCGAAGCCCACCTTCAAGCTGTCTTCGCCGAACTCGTCGTACAGCGCTCGCTTTTTCGGATCGCCCAGCACCTGGTAGGCGCCCGCGACCTGCTTGAAGCGCTGCTCGGCATTGCGACTGCGGTTCTTGTCGGGGTGAAGCTCCGCGGCAAGCTTGCGGTAGGCCTTCTTGATCGCTTCCTGGTCGGCGCCGCGCGGGACGCCCAGGACTTGGTACAGATCTTTGCCCACCTGCTCGCCTCCGCAGCCGACTAGATCACGCTCGCCCGCCAGGTGGTGCCGGATGGCGAGTCGTTGAGCTCGATGCCCTGCTCTTCGAGCTCGGCGCGCACGGCATCGGCCCGCGCGAAGTCCTTTTCCTGGCGCGCCTGGGCCCGCTCCTCGATGCGCCTCTCGATCTGATCGGCGCTGATGCCGAGGGCCGCGAGCCGTCGCTCTTGGGTCCGCCGATGGTAGGCGGCCGGCTCGGTCTGCAGAAGCCCGAGCACGCCGAGCGCACCCCGCAGGGCCTTGGCGGCCTCGAGGGCGAGCCCGGCCGCGGCGCCGACGAACTTCGGATCCTTGCGTCGAGCGTGGGCCAGGCGGCCGAGCTCGTTGGCCTGCTTGCCGAGCTCGGCGACGACGGCCAGCGCCACCGAGGTGTTCAGGTCATCGTCCAGGGCGTCGCGGGTGCGGGCGGGGGCGGCGGCCACGAGCTCGGCGATGGGCCCGAGCTCCTTGGGCGCCCGCTTGGGAGGCGGCGCTCCGGTCGCGCGCGCGCCGAGCTCGTCGAGCCGCTCGAGGGTGCTGTACAGGTAGTCGATACGGCGCTCGGCCTCGGCCAACCCGGGAAAGACCACCCGGCCGTCGGGGCGCTGGTCGGTCTCGAATCCGATGGGACCGCGGTAGTGCACCCCCAACAGGAAGTAGCGCAGCGCCTCGGGGTCGTAGCGGCGGTAGACGTCGCGGATGGTCACGAAGTTACCGAGGCTCTTGGCCATCTTCTCCTTGTCGACGTTGACGAAGCCGTTGTGCATCCACAGGCCCACCGCATCGCCCTGGTCAGAGTGGGCGGCCTCGCTCTGGGCGATCTCGTTTTCGTGGTGGGGAAAGATGAGATCCATGCCGCCCGTGTGCACATCGAAGCCAAAGCCCAGGTAGTGGATCGACATGGCCGAGCACTCGATGTGCCAGCCGGGCCGGCCCTTGCCCCACGGGCTCGGCCAGCCCCAGGCGTCCTCGGCGCAGCCCTTCCATAGGGCGAAGTCGAGCGGGTCGCGCTTGTGCTCCGAGGCCTCGATACGGGCGCCCACCCGCATGTCGTCGAGCTTGCGCTTGGACAGCTTGCCGTAGCCCGCAAAGGACCGCACCGAGAAGTAGACGTCGCGGATCCCATCGCCGAGCTCGACCACGTAGCCGCAGCCGCCCGCGATGATCCGCTCGACCAGCTCGATGATCTGCGGCAGGTGCTCCGAGACCTTGGGCTCGACGTCGGGCTCTAGACAGCCCAGCGCCGCGATGTCCTCGTGGTAGCGCACGGCCATGCGCGCCGACAGCTCGGTGGGCTCCTCGCCGCTCTGCGCTGCCCTGTTCAGGATCTTGTCGTCCACATCGGTGATGTTGCGCACGAAGCACACCCGAGCGCCCTGGGCGCGAAGGTGGCGCACCAGGATGTCGGACGGCAGCACGGCGCGGGCGTGCCCCACGTGGGCATCGTCGTAGACCGTCGGGCCGCAGCAGTAGATGCCGATCTGGTCGGGACGCCGAGGCGTCAGACGCTTGAGCGCGCCGCTCAGCGTGTCGTGAAGTCGCAGTCGTAGCTCGGTCATCGTCCGGGCCAAGCCTGGCACGGCCGGCCCCTCCACAGCAAGAGCGCCGCTCGGCGACTAGCGATTCTGAAAGGGCGGTTGCTCCTTTGCGGCGCCACGCCAGCGCAGCTTCGGGGCCCCTTCGCGAACCCAGCGCTCCAGCACGGCTCGGGCGATGTCCTCGTGCTCGCCCGTCTCGACCACCAGCCCGTGGACCAGGCAGGTGTCCGGCCAGGAGTGGTAGGCCGCCACCGCTGCCACGTAGCGGTCGTCGTTGGCCAGGGTGGCAAAGCCCCCGTCGAGATAGGCGACTGGCATCTCGCGCGGCACTCGCATCTTGTCGAGTCGGCGCGCCGCCGCGGCTCGCCTCTTGCGGTCGAGCGCTCGCAGGCGTCTGCGCATGGCCTTCGGGCGCTGCTCGGCAGCTCGTTCGGCCTTCGGGCGCTGCTCGGCAGCTCGTTCGGCCTTCTCAGGAGGGTCTTTTGCGGCGCGGTCGGCTGCGCGGCGGGGCGGCTTGGTCGGCGTTGGCAAGGGCTCGCCGAGCACCCGCAGTCGCGGCCGATGCTTCTCCGTCGTCCACACGGCCGGGCCCACCTTCGCACCGAAGTCCTTGGCCACCCCCGTGGCGTCGTGCAGGAAGCGCTCCAGGCAGCCTCGCGGGGTCTCGCCTGGCTCGGCCGGTCGGTAGATCAGCACCGCCACGGCGTGGTGGTCGTCGCCGTAGCGAAAGCCCGCGCGGGTGGGGTAGCCGAAGAAGCGCACGCGGCGCCAGTTCTTGACGTCCGGGAAATGGGCATCGAGCGTCTTGAACTTGTCGCTCTTGCGCCCGTAGGGCTGACCCAACAAGCGGATGAGGGCGGCCTTGTGGGGGTCGGGAGCATCGCCGCCAGGCTGGTCCCGGGTGACCGACTCGGGGGTGGGCGCGCTGCTGCGGGCTGGCTCGAGCGGCCCCGCACAGCCCGCCGCCACGAGCCCGCAAAAGCCGCCCATCAGCCATGATCCGAGCTTGCCCATCACCTCCTAAACATGCGCCCAAATCGCGCGCGGCGCCAACCAAGGCACGGTAGCGACGCGGCGAATGATCGGACGGAGGCTAGGCGTAGGGGGATGGCGGTACTAGCCTCGACGGTCCATGCTCCCGCTTGTTGTCTTTGGGGGCCGCTTGGGCCGAATGCCGACCCTGCGCGCGATCGCCTGCGGGCTCGGGCTGCTGCTCGCTGGTTCCCTCCTGCTCGGCTGCGGCGCCGCGCGGTTCGACGGCCAGATCTTCGAGGGCGACGGCTTTGCCTTTCGCATTCCCGAGCCTCCTCGTCGCTGGCAGAGGCTGGCGGGCTCGGACGACGCCTTGGCCTTTCGCGACGACGCGCATGGCGCCACCATCATGCTGCACGGCCGCTGCGGCCTCGATGGCGACGACGTGCCGCTGTCGGCGCTGTTCAACCACCTTTTCCTGCAGTTCACCGAGCGACAAATCCAGCAGCAGCAGACCGTGCCCTTTGACGAGCGCGAGGCGCTGCACACGGTTCTCACGGCCAAGCTGGACGGCGTGCCCATGGCCTTCGACTCGTGGGTGCTCAAAAAGGATGGCTGCGTCTACGATCTGCTCTACCTCGCTCCCCCGGAAGCCTTCGAGCGAGGCCTGCCGCGCTTCCGCGAGCTGGTAGGGGGATTTGCGACCCTGGACGCCCATGACCGCTGATCCGCACGACGCGCCGCCGCCCAGCTCGAGGCGCTACGGCCCGCCTCCTGAGCCCTCGGCGTTCGAGGCCTACACCCGTCGGGTGCTGGGCTTCGTGGCCCATCTGGGCATGCTGGGCAAGCTGTGCGGCCAGGTGGCGCGGGCCTTTTTCAGGCGTCCGCTAGAGGTGCGCGCCATGCTGCGCCAGATGGAGGTGCTGGGCGTCAAGTCGCTGGGCATCGCCTCGGTGGTGGCCATCTTCACCGGCTTGGTCATGGCCGTGCAGTTCGCCTACGGCCTGCAGAAGTTCGGCGGCCTGGAGTACACGGGGCGCATCGTCGGCCTGTCCTTCGCGCGCGAGCTCGCCCCCTCGCTGACGGCCCTGGTCGTCGGCGGTCGCATCGGCGCGGGCATCACCGCCGAGCTCGGCTCGATGGCGGTGACCGAGCAGATCGACGCCATCCGAGCCCTGGGCGCCGACCCGGTCAAGAAGCTGGTGGTGCCCCGGTTGGTGGCCAGCACGGTCATCATGCCCATCCTGGCGGCCTTTTCGCTGGTGCTGGGCTTTGCTGGCGCGATGCTCATCTCGTCGATCGAGTTCGGGCTTTCCTCGCAGTTCTACCTGCAGACGGCGCTCGGCTCGGTGCGCTTCGCC
>CAYTYV010000016.1:0-2907 GCA_964441055.1 uncultured Polyangiaceae bacterium
TCGCCTCCATTGCGCACGATACCGATGCCGCACTCGAGGCCTGCGCGGCTTCGGACGCGTGCAAAGAGCGGGATGGGATGTTCGTCCGCTACTGCAAGTCGGGCATGGGCAAGCCGACCTCCACCAGCCCGCCACCCAAGCCTGCGTGGGCCGAGCCGCAGAAGGCGGAGGCGCCTGCGGTCGACTCGGGCGAGAGCAAGGCGGCGGAGCCGAGCGAGGGCGGGGCGGCCGAGCTGAGCGGCGCCGAGCAGGCCGCGGCCGAGCCGAGCGGCGCCGAGCAGGGGGCAGCCAAGCCGGGCGAGGGCAAGTCCGCTGAATGAGCCACCACGAGTACGCCGCCCGCATCAACCGGGTGCAAGACCACATCGACGCGCACTTGACCGAGGACCTGGCGCTGGCCGAGCTAGCTCGGGTGGCCTCGTTCTCGCCGTATCATTTTCATCGCGTGTTCGCGGCCATGGTCGGCGAGACCCTGGGACGCTACATCCAGCGGCTGCGTTTGGAGAAGGCGGCGTCCTGGCTGCTCTACCACCCGCGCAAATCGGTGACCGAGGTGGCGCTCGACTGCGGCTTCTCGTCGTCGGCTACCTTTGCGCGCGCCTTTCGGGCGGCCTTTGGGATGAGCGCCAGCCAGTGGCGCCAGAGCCGCGGCGGGCGACGGAACGGCGGCGACGCGGTTGGTCGCAATCTCGGCAAAGCGGATCGCAATGGCGGTGAAGCGCTTCGCAGCGAGGGCAAAGAAGCGCTCATCGTCTCGGCCTACCTTGATCCAAACCGCGGCAAACCGCGATGGAGGATCGAGATGAAAGGCAAGAGCAATCTACGGGCTGAGGTCGAGGTAAAGGAGATGCCCGAGCTCTGGGTGGCCTACCTGCGCCACGTGGGGCCCTACCAGGGCGACGAGCAGCTCTTTCGGGGGCTGTGGGAGCGGATGTGCAAGTGGGCTGTTCCGCGCGGGCTGTTCAACCCGCCTGAGACGCAGACCCTGACCGTGTACCACGACGATCCAGAGATCACCGCCGAGGAAAAGCTGCGCCTGGACGTGTGCATCAGCGTGCCCGAGGACATCGAGGTCGACGGTGAGATCGGCAAGATGAAGCTCCCGGGAGGCCCCTACGCCGTGGCCCACTTCGAGATCCGCGCCGACCAGTACGGCGAAGCGTGGAACGCGGTGTTCGGCGGCTGGCTGCCCGAGAGCGGCTATCAGCCCGACGACCGCCCTTGTCTCGAGCTGTGCCACAACAACCCGGACGAGCATCCCGAGGGCAAGCACATCGTCGACATCTGCGTGCCGGTCAAGCCGCTGTAGGCGCCTTGTGGGCGGTGCGGCGGGCATGGCCTTGCTCGAGGAAAACCGCTCACGAGGTGATTGTCTTGGGGCGCTGCTCTGGCGCCTGCGCCCGGCCGGGATGCGAGCGCCAGAGCGGACTTCGTCAAGCTGGGCAAGCCGCTCAACGCGATCATTTGGATCGGGGCCGCCATCTTCGTGCCGATCCTGTGGCCTTTTTGACCGAGCGCTGGCACGGTAGCGACGAGAACGGAGGCGGCGATGGCGACGAGCGAAAACGGCCGGGGATGCACGCGGCGCAAGGCCCTACTGTCGATGGGAGCGGTCGCGGGGGTGGCCGCGCTCGGCAAGGGCTGCGCGTTTTTCACGGGCGGGGCCGTACATCCCGAGTACCAGGGCGCGGGCGGCGAGCTACAGGGCAAGAGCTTGCGGCTGGACTGGACCAAGCTGCCGTGGCCTGCGGACGGCAGCCCCGTGCTGGTCAAGCCCGGCGAGGGCTACGTGGATCTGCTGGCGCGCAAGACGGCCGACGGCGTCACCGTGATCACGGCCGACTGCACCCACTTCGGCTGCACCGTCGGCTGGGACGCGGCAGCCCGGCAGTGGGAATGCCCCTGCCACGGCTCGCGCTTTGCCGCCGACGGCAAGGTGGTCGAGGGCCCGGCCGACGAGCCCTTGCGGGTGCCGCCGCACTCGGTCGAGGATAGCGCGCTGACGATCGAGCTGGCGGGCTTCGAGGACGACTGAGCCGACGCGCCGCGGCTCGACGACGGCATGGCGTCGTGGTCAGCGCCGCGGCAGCACCTGCATCACCGCGCGTCGCTCGTCAGCGTCGAGCTGGGCGCCGAGCGCGATCATCCGGCCCAGGACCGCTTGCCACTCGGCGCCAGAGCGAGGCTTGGCGTAGACCTTGTCGAGCCCATGGCAACGGCCGCATCGCTGTCCCACCAGCGCCGTGCCGTCGGGCTTGGGCGGTGCGGCGCTGGCCCACGCCGAGGCGCTCGCGATGCTTCGCGAAGGCGGCGCGGGCGAGGTGGTCGGAGGGGGCCGCGGAGCAGTTGTGGTGTCTTGGGCTCCGGTCGATGGGCGTGCCGTGGGGGCGCCGAGCAACGCGGAGTCGCCAGCGTCGCGCTCGGGCGAGCTCGTGGCGGCCGCGACCGAGCTGGCGGCGTCAACGCGAGCGCTGCCCGTCGTCTGCGCGGCGCCGTCCGTTGCAGCGCCGTCCGCTACAACGCCGCCTTCCAGAGGCTGCCCCCCAGCCTCCTCGCCCTCGAGGCGGACCTCGGCGTCCGCATCGGGCGGCTCGAGCGGCGTCGAAGGCACGGACGGCTCGGCCAGGTAGGCGTAGGCCACGACCAGCGCGGCTCCCGTCCATAGGGCCACGGCCCCCTTGCGCACCCCCGGCCGATCGAGCCGCTTGCTCCGCGACGTCAAGAACAAGATCCCGGCCAGGGAGTGGGCGTAGAGAAGCGGCACGAGCAGCAGCGGCGCCACCCGCGTATGGAGGAAGCGAAACGCGCTCCAGCCATCGGCCGAGAGCAGTCCTGGCTTGGCCGTCAAAAAGCCCGTGACGAGCATCAGCAGCACGGCCGCGAGCAGCAGCAGCGCCGTCAGTCTGA
>CAYTYV010000016.1:2917-29363 GCA_964441055.1 uncultured Polyangiaceae bacterium
GGATCCGAATGCGCGCTTTCAATGGCAGGTTACTCGGCTCACGCGGGCTCGGCCCACCG
Organism: uncultured Polyangiaceae bacterium; assembly: GCA_964441055.1. GTDB lineage: Bacteria > Myxococcota_A > Polyangia > Polyangiales > Polyangiaceae > JACQWT01. Next base: position 2,977 of record CAYTYV010000016.1, read on the forward strand.
CGTCGACGATCGCTCCACCCATTGCGACCGCTCCAGATCTGCTCATCGCGAGGCGAGGTGCTCGATGACCGCCTCCCGCTCGGAGGCGTCGAGCTCAGCGCCCTTGCCGATCATCGTTTCGACGATGGCCTCCCACGTCGCGCGGGAGCGGGCCGGCCCTTCCAGCTTGTCCAGCCCGTGGCAGCTCGCACAGCGCTCCTGGACCAAAGCGGCACCCGGGCCTGGGCCTGCCTCCGCCGAAGCCGTGGAGTCGGGCGGTGCGGCCTCGGGGATCGCGGGGTCGGTGGGCGTCGCGGCAGGCTCGGGTGCGGCTGGCGCTGGAGCGCTGGGATCGACGGTGGATGTCGGCTCGGGCGGAGCCGCTCCCGAGCAGCTCGCACCCGCGGCAAGGCTCAGTGCGGCCACGAAAAACCCCGCGGCCAGGCGCGGCGCGATGGGCGACTGCGTTTGAGCGTAGATCCGATCAGCTCGTTTCATGGTGCCGTCCATCTACAACATGGCTCAGCTGGGAGATACCCCGACGGCACCCGAGCTTGCCGCTGGGCGTGCAGGAGCGAGCGGCGAGAAGCCCAGGCCGCGCGATGGAAAACGGCTGCGGTCGGGGTTACGCTCGGCTCAGCCGATGAAGCGGAGGTCTTCCAGGACGAGCCGATGGCGCGAGCGCCTTGCCTCGCCGCGCTTTCGTGCGGTAGGCGCGACGGTTGCGGTGGCTCTCGGCGCCCTCATCCTGTTGGCGGTCGTTCGCCAGCACTACCCCATTGGCAAGTGGCTGCTGTGGACCTACGCCAAGCTCTGGCTCATCGTCCTGTACTTTGCGGGGGCCTGTCTCTCGGGCGGCTTTCGCCTGGCGCAATGGCTGGTGCCGCGCGCCTGTCCGCTGCGCGAGAGGCTGGTGCTCGCCGTGGCGCTGGGCGTGCTGCTGTTTGCCCTGGCGATACAGTGCGCGGGCTTGCTCGGGCTCGTTGGCGGGCTCCTGGCGGTGGCGCTGCCCGCGACTCTGGTCCTGCTCGGCGCGCAGCCCTTGCTGCGCACGCTCAGCCGAGCCTGGCGACATCTACAGCCATGGCGCCAACGCCCGCGACTGCCTCGCCCCTGGTGGACCTGGCCCGTGGCCGCCTTCGGAACGCTGGGCGTGTTGCTGGTTTACCTCAACATCCTCACGCCCGAGAACCTGCACTACGACGCCCGCTGGTACCACCTAGGCATTGCCCAGCAGTACGTGGCCGAAGGGGCGATCCAGCCATCGCCCGAGGGCTGGTTTCCCATCGCGCTGCCCCAGCTCGCCAGCCTGCTCTACACCTGGGCCTTTTGCTGGCCAGGGCTGAGCCCCTTCGAGCGCATCGGGCTTGCCGCGCACGTCGAGCTCGTCGTTTTCTTGTGGACCCTGGCGAGCATCCCCGTGCTGGTGCGCTGGCTGGTTCCACGGTCCCGAGCAGGCCTCAGTTGGGCGGCGGTCTTTCTCTTTCCGGGCATTCTGCTCTACGACTCGAGCCTCTCTACGGCGGCCGATCACATCGCCGCCTTCTGGGCCGTGCCGATCTTCTTGGCGCTCAGGCGGGCGTGGCGCGACCTGCATTGGCGAAGCTGCTTGCTGCTCGCCGCAATGCTCGCTGGAGCCCTGCTGACGAAGTACCAATCGGTCTCCTTGGCGGCCTTTCCGATCGCGGCGGTCGCGGTGCGCGCGGGCTGGCTGGCGGTGCGGGACTGGCGCAGCCGCGGCGCTCGGGAACCTGGCGCGGCCCGCTGGCGCTGGCTCCTCGGACCGGGCGTCGCCCTGCTCGGCGGCTTGCTGCTCACCGCTCCGCATTGGCTCAAGAACTGGCTATGGTATGGCGATCCGCTCTTTCCCTACTTGCACGAGCTCTTCCCCATCCGGCCGTGGAACCCGGACGTGGAGCACATCTTCGAGGGCCTGCTGGCGCAAGCCAACATGGTGTGGCGACCCACGGGACCGGTCGGTGAGCAGCTGCGGCAGGCGCTCGAGGCGCTCGTCACCTTCTCCTTCGTGCCGAACGACTGGCCCGACATGCACGGCTCAGTGCCAGTCTTCGGCTTCCTGTTCACGCTCAGTCTGCTGTGGCTGCCCTTCGTCCGCCGCGCTCGGCGCATCTGGCTGCTCGTTGCGAGCGCGCACCTCGGCGTGTTCGTCTGGTATCTGACCTTCCACCAGGATCGCTATCTCCAGCTGCTGCTGCCGTGGATGGCGGCAGCGACGGCCGCGGCGATCATTGCGGCCTGGCGCATGCATCGCGCCGTGCGCGTGGCGCTAGTAGGACTCATCGGCTTGCAGGTGGTCTGGGGCGGGGACGTGTACTTCATCCCCACGCATTCGATGGCGCAGACCGCCCCCATCAAGAGAGTCGCCGACCTGCTGGCGCAAGGCTTTCACAAGAACTATCAGCAGCGCTTCGAGCCGGAGGACGATCTGTTCCACGTGGGAAAGCTCCTGCCCGCGAACGCGCGGGTGCTGCTGCACGACCAGCACCTGCGCCTAGGCCTTTTTCGACCCGTGGTCTCGGACATCCGCAGCGCCCAGAGCGCCATCAGCTATGCCCGCGCATCGTCTCCGCGCGCCGTGCACGAGCTGTTCGGCCGCTTTGGCATCACGCACATCGTCTGGGGACGCAATCACAGCACCCAGTACGACTCCATCGCGGGCGATCTGCGCTTCTTCGAGTACGTGGCGCACTGGGCCGAAAGGCCCAAGCGGGTCGGCCGCTACTTCGTCGCCCGCGTCGTGGCCGCGCCGCCCGAGCTCCGCTTCAGCGAGACGGTGGCCTACCTCGGCTGCGGTCCGAGCTACGAGCGGGGGCTGTACGCGCTCGCGGACATGGTCGCTCAGAACGAGCTCGTGCCGATGCCGCGACAGAAGCTGCGAGCGAGGCGACCTGCTCCGAGCAGCCCGCAGGATCTGGCCGAGCTGCCCGCGCAGGCAGACTTCGTGGTGCGCGACCCTCGCTGCCAGCCTATGCTGGACGAGGAGGCGCTCGAGGAGTTCTTCCTGGTCGCCATACGAGGCCACGAAGAGCTGTGGATCCGAAAGGTGGTGAGGCTATGAAAGCCGCGGGTATCGCCCTCGCGCTGGCCCTTTCCCTGCTCGGCTGTAGCGATGACGAGAGCGACCCTGCCGCGAATGCGGGCGCTGGCGGACAAGGCGGCAGCGACGATCCCTTCAGCGGCACGTGGTCCACGGGCATCTTCGCAGCGGAGATGGACGGCTCGGCCGTGCGCGCGCTGTGGAAGGGCAACGAGGTCTTGGCGGCGCTGGAGGTGGCGCCAGGCGGCGACAGGCTCGCCATGGTGCGCTTTCCGCCTGGCGCGGCCAGCCACGATTTTGCGGTCGGGGCCATTGCGATTCTGGATCTCGGCGCCGCCCAGCCCGAGCCCGTGGTGGCCTTCGACGCCGAAGGCGCCGACGTCTTGCCCTCGTGGTCTCCAGCGGGCGACCGGCTGGTGTTCGTCTCGCAGTGCGCGGGCTTTGGCGCGGGCGCGGAGTTCAGCACCGTCTCGGGAGCCGACCACCGTCCCACCGATCTCTATCTGCTCGACGTAGCCAGCGGCGCGGTCGAGCGCCTCACGACCACCGACGAGCAATCCGAGGGCGACCCCCACTGGGCGAGCGAGGAGCTCATCATCTTCACGCGGGTCAACCCCGACACCCATATGCCCGAGGTCTGGTCGCACAACTTGACCAATGGCAATGAAAAGCGCATCACCGAGCCCCCGCCCGTCACCGAGCCCTTTGACCCGCCCTGGGGCCCCGGCGACTTCGACCCCCACTTGAATCCCGAGGGCACCCTGATCGCCTTTGAGCGCCACAAGGATACTTCGTGGGGCGTCTGGGGCCTTCCCATCGGCGACTTCGACGTGCTGGTGCTCGATCTCACCGACGGCGGCGCCACGCACGCGCCCGACGACACCCACGATGCCGACATCCGCCCCGTGTGGGCGCGAGGAGGATGGCTCGCCTTCTATCGCGGCTACGAGGAGCACGGCACCGACACCACCGACGTCTGGGTCATGAAGCACGACGGCTCGGTCAAGATGAACATCACGTCCGAGCTACCCGTGGCCAACGAGACCTGGCCCCATTGGATCCCGGCCGAGCAGCCGCCCGAGGTCGATGGCGTCGCCGACCTCGTGTTCATGGCCCATCCCTACGTCTCTCCCTGCGAGAGCTGGTGCGCGCAGGCCGAAGAATGCGGCAAGTCGGACCAGTATGCCGAGGGCTGCATGGCGTGGTGCCGCGCGGCCTACGGCGGCATGGTCGGCAGCGTCGAGGCCTGTGCGGCTTGCCTGACCAGCGCCGAGCACTCCTGCGACGAGCTCTTCCCGGATCCGGCCTCTGAGAGCGGCGTCTGCCACCAGAGCTGTCTGTAGCCGTCGCCCGGGACCGACCTGTCCGACCCGTCCTTTCCGCGGACCCCGTTCGTGCTAGGGTCCGCCGCCAGGCGCAGGCCGATGGCCAAGGAGGAGGACAGCCATGCCGAAACTCACTGAGCTCAAGATCATAGGGCAGCTAACCGAGGGGGCGGATGCGCCCGTATTCAAGCCGGACGACGAGATCGCCTTCGAGGTCAAGTACACGGTCGATTGGGAGGACGCCCCCGTGCACGAGCGGCTGCAGCTCGACCTCGGGCTGTTCGAGATCGATCCCGCCTCGCAGCAAGAGGCCGCGGCCAACCTGATGAGCGCTCTCGTGGGCACCCCGAAGACGAGCTGGGACGAGCAGTACGTCTCGATGAGCGAGAAGGGCTTCCGCGTCTTCGGCACCAAAGCGGCCAAGTCCATCGTGCTCGAGCGAGAGGATCCCAATGCGGTAAGCCCCCACACCGTACAGCGCATCATCCAGTGGTTCATCGCCACCCACGCCTGGCACCTGACCAGCAATGCGGTCATCGAGGTTCCCAAGCCCGACGGCGGCGTGCTGGTGCTCAGCACCATTCCGACCAGCGCAGTCAATACCCTGCTCGAGCAGTCGGGCTACAACGAGAGCTGGAAGCTGCCCAACCAGGCCTTGCAGACCAAGTCGACCGGCTCGGTCGTGCTGCGCACTACCCGGGCCCAGATCCAGCAGGCCGCCGACAAGGGTGAGGAGAGCGCCACCGAGGCCGTGCAGGAGATCAAGGCCTGGGGCAGGCTGAGCGCGTATCAGCCCAAGCCCCAGGTAGTCTGGTCCCAGACCAAGGAGGGGCTGTTCGGCGAGAAAAAGCCGCAGTAGCGACTACTTCTTCTTCAGAATGACGAACTGCACCCGCCGATTCAGCGCCCTGCCTTCGTGCGTGTCGTTGGTGGCGATGGGCTTTTCCAGGCCGTAGCCCTTGGACACGAGCCGGGCAGGGGCGATGCCGCGCTTGACCAGCGCAGCCATCACCGCCTTGGCTCGGCGGCGCGACAGGCCCATGTTCCACTCGGGCGTACCCGTGCTGGAGGTGTGCCCTTGCACCTCGACCTGCTCGAGCTCGGGGTGCTTTTTCAGGATGTCGGCCACGTTGTCGAGCAGGGGATCGCTCTCGGGACGGATGATCGCCTTGTCGATCTCGAACTGCACCTGCTCGATGATCTTGATCTCGGTAGCGGTGAGCCGCACCAGGGGGCAGCCGTGCTTCTTGGGATCGGCGTTGGGCTTGCCGGGCTTGTCCGGGCAGGCGTCGTCCTTGTCGAAGATGCCATCGCCGTCGCGATCGGCCGGGCAGCCGTGACGGCGCGGATCCTTCGAGGGCACCCCGGGGACGCACGGGCAGGCGTCGTCGGCGTCGAGAATGCCATCGCCGTCGCGGTCTGGCGGGCAGCCGTGGGTCTTGGGGTCGCCCGTGGGCACGCCGGGCTTGTCCGGACAGGCATCGTCGTCGTCGGCGATCCCGTCGCCATCGCGATCGGGCGGCGGGGGACAACCGTGGCCCTCGCGGGGCTCGCCCGCGACGGTGGGACAGTCATCGCATTTGTCCACGATGCCGTCGCCATCGCTATCCGGGTCGGGCGGGCAGCCGTGGGTCTTGGGGTTGTCGGTGGGCACGCCCGGCACGTTCGGGCAGGCGTCCTCCTCGTTCGGGATGCCGTCGCCGTCCCGATCGTTGGGCCCGAAGTCATGCGAGTAGGTCACCCCGAACAGGACTCGATAGTCCGGCGTGCCCGCGGCGCTGGTAAGACCTGGGCCTGCGGCCGCGCCGATCTTGAGCCCTTCGTAGGCCTCTATCTTGGCGGCCCCCAGAAGCTCGAAGCTCGTCGCTTCGCCCTCGGTGTCCTCGACCACCGTAGCGCCAAAGGTCTCGACGCCGACCTGCAGGATCCGGTCCTCGAGCAGCTGCAGCCCGGCCGCGGCGCCCCAACGCACCATGCTGCCCTGCGTCATGTTGCGGATCACGTGGTCCTGTTGGAGCAGCACGCCCACGTCCACGCCCCAGACCAGAGCCTGGGCCACGTCGTCGTCGAGCGGGACGTCGCCGCCGAACATGAAAGCGACGGGCAGCGAGCGAGCCCGACCCGTGCTCACGAAGGAGCCGGACTCGTCCGGACCCGTGGGCACCCATAGGTAGCTGGCGTAGCCGATCTGGAACCCGACTTTGGCAGCCTGTTGCCGAGTCTAGGCATACAAATTCCTATAATGTCGCGAGGTTACGCCTAGTAACACGGATCGAGCCGTGTTACTAGGCGCCTCAACGATTTCGTGGACTTAGCGGTTGGCCGCCTGCGTGCGCGGAACGACCGAGTGCAGCCGCGGCGGGGACTCCACCCCGAGCGCGGCCAACAGCCGAGCGGTGTCCGCACGAAGCTCGGTCGTCTGGTGCACCCGCATGCCCGCGCGGTCGTACTCGACCACTTTGATGGTCCCGAGCTGGGCGGCGATGTTGCGCCAGGTATCGCCCGCGCGGATCTCGGCGACGCGTTCGAGCAGCAAGGCCAGCACCGTGATGGAGATGTGGGCGTGGATGCGCCAGGGACGCCAATGGTAGACCGGGCGCATGCGCAGGCCGGACTTGAGCTGGCGCCAGCACTGCTCGACCCGCATCAGCTGCTTGTAACCGAGCGCCAGGTCTTCGGCCGTCAGCGTGTCGTCGTTGGACGTGATGACCCACTTGCCATCGTAACGGGCGGCCTCACGGACGGCATGGCGGTCGATGCGCAGTAGGCCTCCTGCGGTCTGCCGCAGATAGCGACCAAAACGCCGACTCGACAGCAGCGCGCAGCTACGCTTGCTATGGCGCTGTCCCCGCTGCTGTTGCAATGAATCGAGCTCGGCTTCCAACTCGGCGAGCACCTGCTGGCGATGCTGGCGTTGCCGCTCGGCTTCCTCTGGGTTGTAGCAAACGACGTATCGTCGCCGTCGCTCGCCATCGCCGACCAGCACCTGCTTGACACGCAGGTTGTCCCGCACTCGGCCAAGGCGACCCGCACGGGCGAGCACCTCGTGGGTCACTTCGTCGCCCGCACGCATTCGCGTGGCCAAGATGTACTTGCCTCCGCCCAACCCCAGCTCGCGCCGGTTGTCCTCCGAGTTCATCCCCGCGTCGCCCACGAAGACGCACCGACCCAGCCGCCAGCCGCGCAAATCAGCTTTGACCTGCTCGACCGTGGTCACGTCCGTTGTATTGCCAGCAAACACCCACGACCGCACGGGCAGACCCTCACGCGTCACCGCCAGGCCCACCACGATCTGCGGAGCGTCGTCCCGCCCGTTCTTCGACAAGCCCCGCTTGCGCGGCGCCGGGTAGCGCCGCCCTTGCTTGGGCAGGTCCACGCGGTCTTCCTCGTCCACCTCGAAGTGCAGCGAAGTGGTGTCGTAGAAGATCAGATCCACATCGGCGTTCATCAAGTCGGCCATCGAGAAGTAGACCGCCTTGTCCACCTGGGCCTTGTGCTCTTCGAGAAAGTCCATCGCGCGGTACAACCGCGTGAGCGACAGCTCCGCAGCGCTGGGCAGATAGACCTCCTCTCGCAGCCACTGCTCCCAGCAATACAACTTGGAGTAGGGCCGAAGCGCGCGGTTGGCGACCATCGCGAACAGCGCCCGCTCGAACGCTCGGCCTTTGTCCTTGGAACGCGTCTGCGCTCGCAGGGTCCGGTCGATGCCAAGCTCCCGCCAGAGCCGCTCGAGCACCCACACCCCACCCAACGGCCAGGCGTCGCGCACTTGGACCTCTGCGAGCACGTCATCGTCGCCTACAACACCGAGCCCGCTCTCATCGACCGCCCGCAAGATGCTGCGCGCCAGTCGCCGGAGTTGGTTGACGTCGAGCTGGTCGGCCCGCCCGAAGTTGTAGACCACCTTGGCCACGGCGTAGCCGCGCTCGGCGTCCCAGGCGTTTTCGGCAAGCTGGAAGTAGCAGACCTCCGAGCCGTCGGCGCGCCGCCGTTTTGTGGTGCGCAGGTACATGCCTAGGTCCTATCCGCTAGACATGCACTATGTCAATGATACCTTGCCGACCCGTGTGCCTATGAGTTTTGGGCCTCCGAGCGCGCTAAGCGATCGATATCATTCGCACCGGGTGCCCAAATCGACAAAAACCTGCCAAAGTCGGGTGGAAGGGCTCGCCGTTTTCACCGTACAGCCGCGCGCGCACTGCCAGGCGCAAATCGCCAAAGGCCGCCCCGCTCGGACCGATGAGCTGCTCGCCCGTGCCGGGGATCGCGTTGTCGTCGCCGTCCTGCATGAGCACCATGGGCGCGGCCAGGTTGAAGGCGATCCGATCCCACAGGGCCACGGAGGCATCGAGGTGTAGGTAGAGCTGGTCGGTGACCACCTTACCGATCTCTTGTGTCTCACCGCCCTCGTCGGGCTGGGTCAGCACCAAGGGATCGTGGACGAAGTAGACCAGCCCGCCTGCGTGGAGGCCGGGATTGCCCACCGTGCTGGGAGCGGACACGCTGTAGAAGGGGTCCCCCGCAAAAGACGGATTGAACCGATCGAGCACGGTGGCCGGTTGCTGCGCCAACGCCGTGCTCGCCGTCAGGCTGAGCGCACCACCCACCAAGACCATCATCCGGCGATTTGCTGACATCCTAGTCTCCCGATCGTTTCAAAAGGTTGCAGCTATCGTTGTCGCGCGAGCGGGTGCGCTCAGAACGTTGCCCCGTCGAAGTAGCGAATGCGCACCTGCGCGCCGCGCTGGGTTTTGCCGATATAGGCGAATCTGGAAGCGGGCCAGACCAGCCATTTGAGGTTTTGCACGAGAATAGGGCTCTCGACCTCGACGGCCACGCCCTTGACCTCGGGCTCCTCGCCGCCCGCAAAGCGCTGGTTCAAATGATTGAATGCCGCCACGATGAGCACCCGGGCGAGTCCCAGATGGCGGTGCTTCTGAGCAGTGAAGCAGCGGAAGTAATAGAGATCCAGGCCGAGCTGGGGGTTTTTCTGACGGTAGACCGTGCTCACCGCGGCGATGCGATCGTCTTGGTCGCGCAGGATGAAGATGACCTGGGGAGCCCGCTTGCGGGCCTGATCCCGGTCAGGCAGCGCTTTCTCGTCGAGCCAGAACTCCACCAGCTCGTCGACCAGCGCCTCGCTCTTGTCCTGCCAGACGTCGACCAGGGAAAACCCCTCGGGCGTCAGCGATTCGATGTCCTGTGCTTGCTCTGGCATGCTGGTTCCTGGGTCGCGCCGATGCCGATTTGCACGGACGGACGAGGCCCGATGCTACGCCAATTCGGCACTCGGGGCTAGCCGACTCCATCGGCGGGCTGCGCCTTGCGCAGGGGTGTCGCACTTTTCCCTACCTAACAAGTCGAGAAGCTCGTCGCGGTGTTGAGCTGGTTGCGTAGCCACGGTACCCTGACCGAACGCCACGTTGCCCCTTTGCGGCGTGGCCACAGATAGGGTCCACCATGCAGTACCGTCACCGTTCGCCTCTGTCCTCCTCGGTCGCTACCCTGTCGAGCTCGCGCGGCGCTCGCAAACGCCTGCCCTTCCGCGGTCCGCTGGTAGGTTGCGCCATCGCGCTCATGACGCTGGCGCGCGCTGCCACGGTCGAGGCGGCCACCATCACGGTCACCACGACCGAGGACGAGCTCAACCAAGACGGCGACTGCTCGCTGCGCGAGGCCATCGAGGCCGCCAACACCAACGCTGCGGTGGACGCGTGCACGGCGGGCGACCCGGGCGCCGACGTGATCGACCTGCCCGCTGGCACCTACGACCTCAGCATCACGGGCAAGGAGGAGGACTCCAACCAGACAGGCGATCTGGACGTGCTCGAGGACCTGACCATCCAGGGCCAGGGGGCCGAGCAGACCATTATCGACGCCAACGGCGTCGATCGGGTCCTTCACATTGTCGGCGCCTACACCGTGGAAGTTGCGGCCGTGACCATCACTGGTGGCGAGGCTGCCGAGGCCGTGATCAGCTCGGGTCCCAACGACCAGTGGGGCGGGGGGATCTTCAGCTACGAAGGCGATCTCACCGTCACCGAGTGCACCATCAGCGGCAACGTCGCCGGTCGATCCTACCACGGCTCTTATGGCGGATACGCCGTCGCGGGCATGGGCGGCGGCATCGCGGCATACTACGGCTCGCTCCAGGTGGTGGACAGCACCATCACCAACAACAAGGCCGGGGATGCGTGGGTCTTCAAGTACGGCGAGGCGCTCGGCGGCTTTGGCGGCGGCATCATGCTGTTCAAGTACGTCAACGCGACCATCGAGAACACGGTGGTGTCCCACAACTCGGCCGGGGCCGCCTACAGCATGCTGTACGCCGGTAGCGGATATGCGATGGGCGGCTTTGGCGGCGGCATCGCGGCGTTCAACTACTCCGAGCTTTCGGTGAGCTCGTGCGTCATCTCCCACAACACCGCAGGCAGCTCCGCCGGTCCCTTTGCCATGGGAGGCCATGGCGGGGGCATCCACGCTGGCGGCAACATCCACAATCCGAACTGGTTCAAGTACGCCTCGGTGGACATCGCTGACAGCGTGATCACGGGCAACCGGACAGGTCGGGGGTTTGCCAACGATCTCTGGGGCGGGGCGGGCTGGGTGCCCGGCCTTGGTGGCGGCGTTGGCGCCAAGTATGGCTCGACCGTGTCCGTCAGTCGGAGCACCATCGAGCTCAACACCGCGGGCGAGCCCGAAGATCGGTACTACGGAAGCGGCGGCGGGCTGTCTATGAAGTACGCCGACCTGACCCTCGCCAGCACGCTCGTCGCCAACAACGCGGCAGCCGAGCACGGCGGCGGCATCACGTTCCTCGCGCCAGGCTACGGCGGGGATGAGAAACAAGCGCACGATTTCGATCTCGTCAACTGTACCCTGAGCGGCAACAGCGCGGGTGGGATCGGCGGTGCGATCTATGCGTGGGTCGGCGAGGAAGCTCCCATGTCGGTCAGTCACAGCACCATTGTGAGCAACGTCCCCGATGGGATCTATCTCGACGACGATGACGACTATGGGAGCAGTGTGATCCGCTCGTCCATCGTCGCTGGCAACGACGGTGTGGATTGCCTAGAAGACGCGGCATTGGTCACCGACGGCTACAACGTCTTTGGCGAGAACGGAAGCTGTGAGTCCAACGGCACCACCGACCAAACCGTGGATGAGGCCCAGCTGTTTACCACGGTGCTGTCCGCTACCCTGGCGGAAAACGGCGGCCCGACCCGAACGCACGCGCTGCTGGAGCCAAGCCCCGCCCGCGACTCGGGCGCGACAGACGATCCGGATGGGAACGCCGTCACCGAGGATCAACGCGGCGTGTCGCGGCCCATCGGCACCGGGCACGACGTGGGCGCGTTCGAGACCTTGCTATTCCCGGGCGACGAGTGCCCGGAGGACAGCGAGTGCATGACCGAGCTTTGCGTGGACGACGTCTGCTGCGATCTGGCCTGCGAAGGACAGTGCGAGGCCTGCGACGTGGCGGGCAGCGAGGGCACGTGTACGGCGGTGACTGGCGAGCCCCATGGCGATCGCGATCCGTGTAACGGCGACGGAGTGTGCCAGGGAAGCTGCGACGGCACGCTGCGGGAGATTTGCGCCTACCCCGACGTCGAGACCGAGTGTCGCGACCCGAGCTGCGGCCAGGGCATGGAGACGCTGGTCGGCTACTGCGATGCCGAGGGCGAGTGCCAGCCCGAAGTGCAGCAAAGCTGCGGGCTGTACATCTGCGGTGAGATCGCCTGCCTCGACCTGTGCGAGGACGACACCGATTGCGTGGACGGGGCCTACTGTCTGGACAGCACCTGCGTGACCGACGGCATCCAAGGCGCGGCGTGCAGCTTCATGCACGACTGTGCGGCAGGGCTGTTCTGCGCCGATGGCCGTTGCTGCAACAGTAGCTGCGCGGGGCAGTGCGAGGCTTGCAACGTGGCGGGCAGCGAGGGCACCTGCACCCCCATCATGGGCGAGCCACGCGGTGACCGACCGCCCTGCGATGGCGAGGGCGAGTGCCAGGGTAGCTGCGACGGCATCAATACCGAGGAGTGCATCTATCCCGAGTGCGAAGAGGAGGCCGAGACCGACTACGGGGTCAAGGGCGGACCGTGCTCCGTTCCGTCGGCTCCTGGGGGCGGTGAAGGCAGCACCCAGGGCGGCTGGCTGGCGGCCCTGCTCGGCTTTTTGGGCTTCGCCGGAGCGCGCCGTCGCCAACGACGATTGCGGGACCAGCAGCGCTAGTGACCCCTCCCAGCCAGGGCTCCGCATACGGCGGCGCCGCGTCGCCTGACGGCAGCGCCGCCGATCCGCGCGCGTCCGCGCCTCACCCGCTGCGCAGCGTGCACACCAGGAGCATGGTCCAGATTCTGGACCAGCTAAAGGCCTCCGTGGTGGTGACCACCTATCAAGCCGGTAAGGTGATCCTGCTTCGCTCGGACGGGGGCACGCTCAACACGCACTTCAAGAACTATCAAAAGCCCATGGGCTGCGTAGCAGGCGGCAAACGGCTGACCATCGGCAGCGCCAACGCGGTGTGGTTTCTGTACAACATGCCAGCGTTGGCCCCCCAGCTCGAGCCCGCGGGAAAGCACGATGCGGCCTTTCTTCCGCGTCATGTGCACGTCACGGGCGACATCGACATCCACGAGATGGCGTGGGCGAAAAACGACGAGCTGTGGCTCATCAACACGCGCTTTTCCTGTCTGTGCACCCTCGATGGCGAGCACAGCTTCGTCCCGCGCTGGCGGCCCCATTTCATCTCCGCGCTGGCGCTCGAGGATCGCTGTCACCTCAACGGTCTGGGGCTGGTCGATGGCCAGCTCAAGTACCTGACCGCGCTCGGGGAGACGGATACCAAGGGCGGCTGGCGCGAGAACAAGCGGAGCGGCGGGATCTTGATGGACATCCCGAAGAACGAGGTCCTGCTGCGCGGGCTGAGCATGCCTCACTCGCCGCGCTGGTACCGCGACCAGCTCTGGTTGCTCGAAAGCGGTCGGGGCGCCATCTCGCGCGTCGATCTGAAGACCAAAAAGGTCCGCGACGTGGCGCTGCTGCCGGGCTTTACCCGCGGCATCGATTTCGTGGGCCCGCTGGCCTTCATCGGGCTTTCGCAGGTGCGCGAGACCGCGACCTTCAGCGGGCTTCCGCTGACCGAGCGGCTCGAGGAGCGCACCTGCGGGGTGTGGGTGGTGAACATCGAGACCGGCCAGACCGTGGGCTACGTGCAGTTCAAGGAAGGGGTGCAGGAGATCTTCAGCGTGCAGGTGCTGCGCGGCATCCGCTTTCCCGAGCTCATCGAGTGGAACGATCGGCGTATGTTCAGCTCCTACGCCCTTTCCCCCGATGCGCTGAGGGACGTGGCGCAAACCAAGCCCGCCGTCCCGCTGCGGGATGGCTATGCGGCCGCGGATCCAGCGAGCGCCCTCAACAGCGCCCCTGGCAGCCCCTACGGCAGCCCCTCTGGCGGCTAAGACGGCGACGATGGCTTGGCTGGCGGGTCGGCTGCCAGAGCTGACCCGGCTTCCGCCGCCATTGACGTCGCCATGCTGCCCTGCTCTCGTGACCCTCGGCCGCGCGCGTGGCACGCCGACGGCGTGTCCACGGGGGCGGGGAGGATCACGACCAACCGAGAGGTGTGCTCATGGCCCAGGGACCAAAGGGAGGCTCGGTGCGAGGCTTGGGACCGCAACAGCTCGACAAGCTCGACGGCGCGCTGCGGCGGATGCTCGCCATGTCGGACGACGAGATCCGCAAGGCTGCCGAGGCCGAGCGCGCGTCCTTCGCGGGCAAGCTGCGCAAGCTCGATGCCTTTGCCAAGCGGCTGCCCCGGGGGGCCTCGGACGCCGACCGCAAGGCGGCGGCGCGGCTGCGGCGGCTTCACGCTCGGGCGATTCTGCCCCGTCAGGAGTACGCGCTGGTCGAGCTGGGCAAGCTCCGGCCTCACGTGATGCGCATTCGGGCGATCACCCGCTTCTGCGGCAACCGCGCCGACCTCGAGTCGCTGGGCATCACGGTGCGCGCCCAGGCTCAAGACGTCTTCACCATCGTGGCCACGCCGAACGAGCTCGCCCAGCTCGCCCAGCAGCCCGCCACGCGGCGGGTGCAGATGCCCCGGCTGCTGCTGTCCCACGTGGAGGACGCCACCGCCCAGTCGGAGACCGCCGACGTTCACACCCATCAGCCCGTTCCAGGCGGACCCAATGGCTTTGGGGGTGCCAACGTTGCGATGGGCATCATCGACAGCGCGCTCGACGTCACCCACCACGGCTTTCGCGATCCCACCCCGGGCGGTGCCCACGGCACTCGAGTGCTCTACTACTGGGTCCAGGATCCGTGGATCCTCGGCCCTGGCGGAGGCCCGGTGACTCCGGCCAACGTACCGGGCGACACGCCCGAGGACTTCTGGCAGGGCAACCAGCTAAACCGCCCCAACTTCAATGGTCTGGACTACGGCCGGATCTACACCCAGAACGCCATCGACACGGCGCTGGGGCTGGCGGGCGGCGCCTATGGCAATGGCAACAACGAGATCTGCGCCGAGCCCCAGGCTGACGAGCACGGTACCCACGTGGCGGGCATTGCTGCGGGCAGCGGCCACGAGAACAACTGGGCCAACGCGCCCGATCACGTGGGCGCTGCTCCCGACGCGGTCGTCATCCACGTCTGCTACCGCTGGAGCTTGGACAATGCCCACAGCGGCGTGTTCGAGGACGACGTCATCAACGCGCTGGACTTCATCTTCCGCGCGGCGGCCTTCCACAACTTGCCCGTGGTGGTCAACGTCAGCCTGGGCACCAACCTGGGGCCCCACGACGGGGGCAGCTTGTTCGACCAGAATCGCGACAACCTGCTCAACTCCTTCGATTGGCGCTCCATCGTGTGGTCGGCGGGCAACGATAACAACGATAGCGGCTATCGGGGCGACGCCATCAACGCGGGCGCCAACGCCGTCATCAACTTCACTCCCTCGTGGCTATGGACGCAGCCGGGCGGCGCCGAAGGGGCGGCCGACCGCTGGCTGGACGTCTGGTACACTGGTCCCGAGCTGGACTTCGAGGTAGCGTGCGGAGGCGCCACCAGCGGCAACATCGAGCCTGGCAACGACTACAATGGGACCCTGGGCGGCTTCGACATCGACGTGGAGCGAGACCCCGAGCAGAGCGGCGGCCGTCGCGGGCTGCGCATGCGCGTCCAGGACGCCCTGTCCACGACGCCCGTCACGCTCACGCTGACCAACAACCACGCCTCGCAGTCGGTCGACTACCAGGCCTGGACGGGCTGCCAGGGCCACTGGGCCAGCATCAACGGCGCGACCCAGGACGAGGCCACCCTATCGGACACGGGCAGCGGCAAGTCCATCCTGACGGTGGGCGCCTGCCGCAAGCGACATCCCCCCAACCCGACCATGGGGGAGACCATCGCGGGCTACAGCTCGGCTGGCCCCACGGCGGACGGGCGCATCAAGCCCGAGATCGTGGCCGTGGGTGGCGTGGGCGGCGATCCGGTCATCTCCGCGGCCTCGGATCAGAACAGCGGCTACATCGGCATGAGCGGCACGTCCATGGCCGCGCCGCTCGTGGCCGGCTCGGTGGCGCTGCTCTTCGAGGCCTATGGGGCGCAGAACCTGGTGCTCAACCAGGACGAGGTCAAGGCGCTGCTCATCGAGCACGCCAATCGAGCAGGCCTCGACATCGACCCGACCCAGCCGGGCTACGACCCGACCGAGCGCAACCTCTACGGCTACGGGCGGCTACGCCTGCTCGGGCCCATCGACCACGCCTGGCCGCCGCTGGACGTGGACGTGTGGATCCGCACGGCGGCCGACGACTATGGCGCCGAGCCCTACCCGGGCGGCTGCTTCTGCGGCGCGCCCGACATTCGCGTGCTCCAGGTCGGCACCAATAACGAGGTCCACCAGCTCGCCTGGGGCACCATCTACGACGTGGAGGTGCGGGTCCGCAACTTGGGCGACAGCGACGCCGTGGGCACCGAGGTGCGCCTCAGGTACGCCCGGCCCTGGGCGGCGCCCAACGACTGGGTGCAGGCTCAGGACGGCAGCGACAACGATCTGGTGCAGACGGTCACCGTGCCCGCGCTGGGCGAGGTGCTGGTGACCTTCGAGTGGTGCCCCGAGGCGGCCGAGGTGGGCGGCGCGGGCGGGCAGACGCACTTCTGTCTGCTGGCCGAGGCCCACCATGCCGTCGGCGATCCGCTGGTCTACGCCGCGGCGGGCACCAGCGGCGGGGACGCCTGGCAGAGCAATATCCGCGGCACCAACAACGTGGCCTTGCAGAACCTGCACATCCAGTAGGGGGAGGGCATGGCAATGACCAATGACAGCGAGTTGATCACCTGGACCGACAAGCACGAGTTCCTGGTCACGGGCTCGGAGCGGCACGAGGACACCCTGCGCATCGATTGCGGCAGGACCAAGTCCGAGCAGCCGATGCGTTTGGTGCTGCCCACGCTCTGTATCACCTACGCCGACATGAAGTTCGCCAACGCGCTAGGCGGCGAGCAGACCGACTATCCCGACTCGGCGGCCTACGGCCCGACCTTCTTCGACCCGCCCGTCGAGATCGTGGGCGAGGCCGAGGTGGAGCGGCTGACCTGGATCCGCGGGGCTCACCGCGTGCAGATCGGCCCGCGACAGACCGAGATCGACTGGGCGATGTGGAAGAGCCTCGTCATTCCGCGGCTGCGCATCCGCACCGACAAGCCGGCTACGGCCGTGTTGACGGTCGACGGGGTTCCCATTGGGCCAGGGCAGAAGGTGGACGTGCTCGTGCGGCAATACGCCGACGGCCGCCACGTGGGCGGCATCACCGTGAGCAAGCGCCACCCGAGCTGGGAGCCCGAGGAGCAGCCCCGCGAGTACGACCTTCACGTGCGGGTCCTCGATGGACAGAGCGGCCGCCCGCTCGCCAAGGTCCCGGTCGTGCTGCTTTCCCAGGTCTCCAAGGGCTCGGGCGGCGCCTTTGTCGAGCAGGCGCGCCTCGGCACCGACGCAAACGGTAATGCCAGTCGAGTGGGTCTGCCGACCGGCGAGCTGCAAGCGGTTGTGCTCGAGCTGCCGGGCTATCGCGTCACCCCGCGCTGCTTCCGTCCGCTACCGGGCCAGAAGGTGAGCCTGCTCATGCGCGCCTGGCGCCTGCGGCGGGAGGATGTGGTCTACCATTGGGGTGGCCAGGACACGCTCGAGCGCGTCGAAATGCTCACCGCCATGCCGCGAGCGGATCTGCTGGCCCGCTGCAAGCTCGCCCTGGACGCGCCCCCGGGCGCGGACGCCATCTTGCGCCTGCCCTGCTACCGGGCGAGCTACGCCCTGGAGCCGCGCGATTCTCTGGCGTGGCTGGTCGGCGCCTTCGCCTACCGGGACTTGGACGAGCTGTGCCTGCTCAACGGTTGCCAGAGCGGCACGGAGCTGGCGGACCGGGAGATCCACCTCCACGGCTGGTTCTTCGTGCACGCACCTGCGGGCGATGCGCTGGAGCGCCTCGACCGCGCCTTCGGTCTGCCGAGCGGCTGGGTGCGCCCCGTCGGCAGGGTGCATCGCCCCGATCCCGAGCGGCCCTACCCCGGAGAAATCCTGGCCGTGCCCACGCGGCGATTCGCCGAGGACCACGCCTCGCAGCGCGTGCTCAAGCAACCGCCGGTCGAGCCGGCTGGGATCGTCAAGCGGCTCGAACGGCTGCGGCGTTCCTAGCTCGCGGGTTGACAGCCCAACTGCGGAATGACTAGTCGGATTCGGAACCGAGCGCGGGAGCTAGTCGATGCCGCCGCTTCGCGTCCTCCACGTATCCCATAGCCTCAACACGGGCGGCCTGGAGCGAATCATCGTGGAGATGGTCCGCCGCGGTCGGGAGTACG
Organism: uncultured Polyangiaceae bacterium; assembly: GCA_964441055.1. Classification (GTDB taxonomy): domain Bacteria; phylum Myxococcota_A; class Polyangia; order Polyangiales; family Polyangiaceae; genus JACQWT01. Next base: position 21,202 of record CAYTYV010000016.1, read on the forward strand.
GCTTTGGCTCGGCAGTGGCCACCCTGGGCCCGGGCGGCGATCTAGCGGGCACGGTGGAGGAGCTCGGTGGCCGCTGGTTCGGCCTGCAAAAGCGCGACGGCTTGGATGGGCGGATCGCGCCGCGGCTGGCCCGCCTGGCCTGGCGCTGGGGTGCGGACGTGTTGCACGCCCACAACGAGGGCCCAGGGCTTTATGCGGGCTTGGCCGGACGCTTGAGCTTGCGGCCCGCCATTTGCACTCGCCACGGCTTGAGCTTCCGAGCTGGCCCGCGCGGCGTGTGGCTGCGTCGGGCGGCCGGTATGCTTTGCCGCCGAACGGTGTGCGTGGGGCGCGACGTGGCGAGCATGGCCCGCGAGCACGACCGACTGCCCGCCGCGCGCTTGGCTCTCATCTACAACGGGGTCGACACTCGGCTGTTCTGCCCCGATCTCGAGGCCCGAGCCCATTGGCGAAAGGAGCTCGGCTTGGGCGAGCGCGAGCCCGTGATCATCAGCGTAGGAAGGCTGGCGCCCGAGAAGGACTACGGCCTGCTCTTGGAGGCCCTGGCAGCAACCCGGGACCTCGGGCCAGAGGCCAAGCTCGTGCTGGTGGGAGACGGCGCCGAGCGCACCACCCTGCAGGACGAGGCCGCCGAGCTGGGCCTGCAACAGCGAGTGCGCTTCGTCGGGCGGCAGCGCGACGTGCCCGGGCTGCTTAGTGCGGCCGACCTGTTTGCGCTGAGCTCGCTTTCCGAGGGCATTCCCATGGCGCTACTGGAAGCCATGGCCTGTGGCCTGCCCGTGGTGGCGCTGCGAGTGGGCGGCACGCCCGAGCTCGTGGAGGATGGGCGCTCGGGGCTGTTGGTGGGGGGCCGCAAGCCCGAGGATTTGGCCGAGGCCATCTCGCGGATCTTGACCGAGCGCGACACTGCCCGCGCCATGGGCGTGGCTGGCCAGAGGCGGGTGGCCGAGCGCTTCAGCCTCGAGAGCATGCTCGAGGGCTATGGCGCGCTGTACCGCGAGCTGGCGGGCTAGCACTACCGCCTACTTCATCGACGAAAGCCGGAGAACCCTGGCCCCGGTTTGCCGCGGCCCCGGCTACTTTGCCTCCAAGCGCTGGAGCGCGCGCTCGACCTCTTTGCGGTGGGCGTCGTTGTTGGGAGCGAGGTCCAGGTAGCGCCGCAAGTGGAAGATCGCCTTTTCGCGGTCGCTGCGGCCGAGCCCCAGGCCCGCCAAGCGGTGGGCGCGATAGAGCCAACGCGGCGTCGTCCCCTTGGCGAGCTCGATGGCCCGCTCGAGCTGGCGCGTGGCCTCCGCTCGCTTGGCGCCTTGCTCGAACAGGATGCGGCCCAGGTGGTAGTGCCAGTCGGCCACCTCGTCCTTGCCCGCCAGGGCGTTGCGCCACGCCTGTTCCGCTGCCGCCCAGTCGAGCTCGGCCTGGCGGCACAGAGCCATGGTGGCGTAGGCCTCGTAGCGGGAGGGGCGCAGAGCGAGGGCGATCTCGAGCTCCTTCAGGGCATCGCGAGTAGCGCCCTGCTTCTGCAGCAGCACCGCGCGCTGCCAGTAGACATCGCCGCTGGAGCGGTCGAGCTCCAGGGCTCGGTCCAGGGCCCTCTGGGCCGCGTCGGTGCGGCCGGCCTCGCCCGCGGCCCAGCCCCAATACAGGAAGTACTCGGCGCGGTGAGGGTCGAGCGCGGCGGCCTTGGAAAGAAGGTCGAGCGCCTCGGTCAGGCTGCCCTGAACCAGCAGCGCCCGACCGAGCACATAGCCCGCCCGCGCCGATTGGGGCCTGGCCAGGTAGATCTCGCGCAGCATGGCAATGGCGAGCTCGGCATATCCGCTCTCGACGCGGGTAGCGCCCAGCCGCAGCTTGAGATCGAGGTCGTTGGGCGCCCTTCGCAGCGCTTCGCGGTACATCTGTAGCGCCCGCTCGATCTGGCCGGTCTGCTCGAGCAGCAGACCGCGCTCCACGGCCAGGCCAGGGTAGTCGGGGTCGATCTCGGCCACCTCGTCGAAGCGCTGCTCGGCGGCCGCTAGCTCGCCCGCGCGGCGATGGGCCGTCCCCAGCCTGAGCTTGGACGCGAGGTCGCGCGCGTCGAGCCCGAGCGCTGCGCCGAGCTCGCCCTTGGCCTCCTCTAGCCGGCCCGCGGCGAGCGCCGCCTCTCCCTTGGCACGGAAAAGCCGAGGGCTTTGCGGCAGGCGCTCGTCGGCCTGCTCGAGCACTTGCTCGGCGTCGCTGGGCCGGCCCTGGCTCCGCAATAGCTCGGCCAGGGCCACATAGGCCTCGGCGGCGCGGTCGTCCGGCCGAGCAAGCTCGATGGCCTTGCGAAAGGCGGCCTCGGCGGCCTGGGGCTGTCCGAGCGCGGCGCTAGCGCGTCCTTGCCAGTAGCCCAGCCGCGGATCGGCGGCGCCCGCGGACAGCGCCTTTTTCATGAGGTCTAGCGCGTCCGCGGCCCTGTCCAAGGCGAGCCAGGTCTTGGCGAGCCCGATCTTGGCCTCGGTGCTGGTGGCATCGAGGCGCAGGGCCATCTCGAAGCGGTCAGCCGCCGCAGTGACCTGTCCTGCTCGGTAGAGCAGCTCGCCCGCCCCGACGAGGGCGGGCTGGGCCTTGGGATCCAGCTTGAGCGCCACCTCGTAGGCCGCCTCGGCGGCCGAGACGCGCGAGCGGCCGAGCTCGATGTGTCCCAGAAGGGTGTAGGCGCCGACCAGCTCGCTTGCGCTGGCGGCCCCGTGCACCGCGCCCTCGGGATCGGTGACCTGCTCGAGCTCGCCGAGGGCGGCCTGCTCGTTCGCGTCCTTTGCGTGCCATAGGAGCGAAGCGATGAGCGTGCGGGCGCCAGCGTGCTCAGGCGAGAGCCCGAGCACCGCGCGGGCGCTGCGGCGCGCTTCGTCGCCTTGGCCTACGGCTTTTTGCGCGCGAGCCAGCCCGAACAGGGTGCGGGCCGAGCGCTGGATCTGCACGGCCGCGCGCCACCGCCCGAGCGCCTTGTGCCCCTCTTTGGCGCGGAGCTCGATCTCGCCCGCCAGTACGGCCGCGTCGACATCGTCGGGGTGGCGCTTGAGCAGGTCCTCGACCGCCTGTCGAGCGCGGGCGAGCTGCCCGTCCGCGGCATCCTGCGCCGCGCTCGCCAGCACGCCCATCTGGCCGGGATCGCGGCGGCGCGCCCTGGCGAGCAGCCGCTTGCCCTGTGCAGCGTTCTCGGTGCTCGGGCCGAAGCGCACGCAGTAGGCAAGCGCCAGATAGGCCCGATACGCTCCCATCGGGCCGAAGCGCTCCATGGTGGCCTGCTCGGCCTCGGCCAGGCGCAGCGCCCGACGCGCGTCAGCGGCCACGTCGGTCTGGAGCAAGGCCTGCGCCGAGGTGCGAAAGCGGCCGAGGGCGGCCTCGTGCTCGGAGCGGCTCAGCCGGTCGAGCAGGATCTTGTAGCCGAACGCGCCCCAGCGGGGATGGGCGCCGAGCGAGCCCCCGCCGATCAGCACTGCCAGCACGACCGCAACCGCCACGGGCAGCTTGCGAGCCCCAGGCTGCGCCAAGGGGGCTTCGCCTTCGGCAGGGCGGCTGCCTGGCTGCGTCGCGGTCTTGGGTGTTGGCTCCTCGCCGCCGTCCAATTCGACCTCGATCCTGTTCCCCCGCTGCGACTCAACGAGCCGTGCCGCGAGCGCCGCCTACTCGATGCCCTCGATGATCTTCAGAAAGTCCTCGGGCGAGACGAAGTCGCGGAGCCGCGCGCGCTCTTTGCCCTGCGAGTCGTACAGGATGACCGTGGGCAGCCCGACCACGCCGTACTTTTTCTGGATCGCGTCGAACTGCTCTTCTTGCCGCTCCTGCTCCTCGTCGGACAGGTCCTCGTTGACCGACAGATCGACCTTGACCGCCACGAAGCGGGCGGCCTTCTTCCTCACCTGCGGATTGGCAAAGGTGATGCGAGACAGCTTGCCGCAGGCAATGCACCACTTGGCGGTGAAATCCACCAGCAAGGGTCGCTTCTCGGCGCGGGCCTTGGCCACGGCCTCGGCTTCGGAGTGCATGAAGGTGAGCAGGGGGCCGCGGTCCGCGCCTTGGGCGGTCTGGTCGCCTGCGGCCGCGGGCGCGGGATCGCCGAGCAGTGCAGCCACCACCCCGAAGCCGCCCACCGTGGCCAGCGCGATCCCCACCCCCTTGCGCAGCTTGATCGGCCAACCCCCGTCGCTCCAGTCGAGGTGGACGGCTCCGAGCGCCACGCCCGCCACGGCCACGGCCGCGGCGATGAGCAGCAACGAGCCCACGCCGCTGACCGGCTCGACGAGCCGCGGGAAGGCCAGGCTCAAGAAGTAGAGCGCGGCAATGGTGATCAGCACGCCGAACAGCGATTTGACCGCGACCATCCACTTGCCGCTCTTGGGCAGGCTGATGGCAAAGGTGCCCACCAGCCAGAAGGGCAGGCCCAGCCCCAGGGCAAAGGCCAGCATGGCGGCGGCGCCCATTCCCGCGCTCTGGATTTTGCCGATCCAGATCAGGATGCCCGTGAGCACGGGACCCGTGCAGGGCGCGGCCATGATGCCGCAAACCAGCCCCAACAAGAATCCGCCGCCGTAGCCGATGCCGCCCACCTTGGACAGGCGCTGCGTCAGCCCGCTCGGCAGCACCATCTCGAAGGCGCCGAACATCGAGGCCGCGAGCGCCAGGAACACCACCGCGATGACCACGTTCACCCAGCGGTTGGACAGCGCCTCGCCGAAGACGCTGCCGGTCAGCCCCGCGACCACGCCGAGCGGCACGAACATCGCCACGATGCCCAGCACGAAGCTGGTGGACAGCAGCATGGCCTGGCCGCGGCTCTTGGCCTGGCGGGCGCCGAACACGCTGACCGTGATGACGATCATCGGGTAGACGCAGGGCGTCAGGCTCACCAGCAGGCCGCCGACGAAGGCGGCGCCTGCCGCGTAGAGCGGGCCCTGCTCTAGCGCGCGGCTGAAGGCGTCCGTCTCGACTGGGGCCGCGACGGCCATCGCGGGCAGCAGCAGCGAGCACAGAAAGGCAATGGCGGCCGCTCGCCGAGCGGCGCCGCGGCTTGTGCGAGCGAGGAGCATGGCAGAGCCCAGGGTAGCAAAGCCGCGAGTCTGCGAAAGGAAAGAAGCGGACTCTGAGGGCGTGAAGCCGCCTTTGGTCAGCGCTCTGTCGACTTGCGAGCCGCCAGGGCCGCCAGGGTCTTCCGAGCCATCTGGATCTCCCCCTCCAGGGCGATGGCCATGGCGCGCCGTCCCTGCTTGGTGCGCTTGACAAAGGCTTCCAGATACTGCCGAGCCTCGGTCCATCGCTCGGCGTGATAGGACAGGTGGCCCAGCACGAAGCGGCCGTATCCCTGACCGGCTGGGCATTGCTCGAGCTCGGCGATCAACCGCGGGACGTTGCGCACCCTCTTTCCCGCAGCGCACTTCGCCAAGGCCAGGTGCCCCTGGTACAGGGGCTTGTCCGTGGTGCTCCAGCGGGATGCTCGGACCAAGGCCGCCATGGCCTCGTCGTGGCGGCCAGCCAGAAAGAGCAGCGAGCCCAGCGTCCAGTAGTGAAATCCGCGGCGGGAGGCAGGCCCCAGCCGCGCGGCCAGCCGCAGGTGCCCCAGCGCCTCGTCCAGCTCGCCTGCGGCCTGCTTGGCTCGCGCGGCGTCCTGGTGCATCACGTCGGGCAGAACCTTGAGCTCGGCGGCCTGCAGCGCGATCTCGTGGGCCCGCTCGAACTGGCGCTGGGCGTAGTAGGACAGGTACAGCTGCCGCAGCAGCATGGCTTGGGTGGTGCGATCGAGCTGCCCGTCGAAGCCGAGGCCGCGGCGAGCCCAGGCGCTGCGTGAGCGCGGCGTGGTGGCGGCCATGGCCCGCTCGAGGCAGTCCTCGGGCAGTAGCCTGAGCGCCTTGCGACGGGCAGCCGGGCGTTCCGTCCCAGCAGCGGATGCCCTCCGCTTGCCCGAAGCAGGACCACGCCGAGCCGAGGTCGGCCGGCCTTTCTTCCTCGCTTCGGCTGCCCGCGCCGCGGCCTTGGGTGCCACGAAATGATTGTAGCAGTACCTGTACAAGCGTCCAGATTTCGGCTGAAATCGACAGGTTAGGTCGAACGGCGTTCGCCAGCCCCATGGGGCGAGCTGTGCGTAGCCTTGGTGATGGATTTGACGATGGGGGCTCCGGTCGTCGCTACGCTCCTCCCTCTGCCCCCAAACCCCCGCGAGGGTCTCGGGAGGACGAACCCATCGGCGATTTGGATCAGATTCGGCCGAGCCGATTGAGCAGAACCGCAGGAATACTTGAAGTATAAAGACATTGGTTGGACCCTCTCCATGGACTACCGCTTGCGCTTCTTTGGGCCGCTGCCGACGGTGGCGGTCTGGACCGTGGCCGCGTCTGTGCTCGGCGGCTGCGGGCATCCGGCTACTCGCGAAGAGTGCCGAGAGATCTTCGATCGCAGCGCGGCCATCGAGCTGCGCTCCCAGAGGGTCACCGACCCGGAGGTGGTGCGTCAGCGTACGGAGGAGGCCTGGGCGGCCAAGGGCGAGGAGCTGGTCGGGATGTGCGTGGGCCGACGCATCACCGATCGGGCGATGCAGTGCGTGCGCCAGGCCCAGACCGCGGAGCAGCTCGACGACTGCCTGTACTAAGGGCTCGCGTGAGCCCCCCCCCTCGACATGCGACGCGCTTCCCGCTCCCCCGTGGATCCCGCTTCCCCCGAGCGAGCGGGCCGCGAGCGCGCCTTTGCCGCAGTGCTGGCCATCATCGTCGCGGTGTTGGCCCTGGCGCTGTGGCCCCAACTGCGTCGCGCCTTTGGACAGCGCCCCTCGAAGGAGCAGTGCGCCGCCTTGCTCGATCGCTACCTGGGGCTCTCGGCCCGGGAGCGGGCCCCTGCCATCGACGAGCGACGGCTGGACGAGCTCCGCCGCGAAGCGCACAGGGCAGCGCCACGGGCTCTGGCCGAGTGTCGCGACAAGCTGACGCAGGCGCAGGTGGACTGCGCGCTCGGTTCCGAGAGCGCGGAGGCCTTCGAGCGCTGCGTGCAATGACCGCTGCGCCCGCGTGCGCTCGGCCCGAGCTTGGTCCGAGCTTGGGCCGCGCTTGGGGCGTGCGCGCTCGGCGCCCGCGCGGTAGGGTAGCCGGGCGCGGCTCTGCTCGTTGGCCGCGAGACGAGGCCACGTGAAGCCGCCCTCCCCGCTAGTCGGCTACAACGACAACGTTCTGCACCAGGGACGGGTGTTCCACGTTCAGACCGAGGACGCAGGGGCGCGGCGCGGCTACGTGGTCACCCACCTGTTCGCCGACGGCGGCCGCGTGGTCAAGACCGCCAAGCAGCCCTACCCGCAGCAGTCGGACGGTGAGGAGCGGGTCGCCGAGCTGCGCGCCCTGATGCGCCACCAGCACGAGGCCATGATCGCGGCCGTACAAGGCGGCGAGCTCGACGCGGCCCTCGACGGCAGCCCGGTCGTCGAGGCGCCCGAGCAGCCGAGCGCCGCGCCGCGCCAGGGCTTTGGCGCCCGGCTCGTCAGCGACCGGTCGCTCGACCAGGTCGTGGCTGCATTTCTGGCCGCCCGCGACGAGCCGTGAGTCGGCTGGCGCGGTTCGATGACTGTGCCAGCGGCGTTTTTTCTCGCAGTCTGCTAGGCTCTTGAGCCATGAGCATCAGAAACATCGCAAGCAGACTGGCGCTGTTGCTCGTCGTGGCCTGCTGCCTCGTGCTCGTCGCGGGATGCAAGACGGCAGCATCCCATGAGGCCAACACGGCGGACGTGGACCCGGGACCCATGCCCGACGGGGCCGAGTGGACGGGGGTGTACTACAGCCCGCTCTACGGCTGGCTCCACCTCGTGCAGGAGGGCAACCTCATCACGGGCAAGTGGCTGCGGCCACGCAAGGACCGCTGGGGCGAGCTGCAGGGCAACGCCGACGGCAACCTCGTGCGCTTCGACTGGAAGGAGTACATCGTCGGTCTGGTCGGTCCCCGCTCGCGCAAGCAAGGCAAGGGCTACTTCGTGTACAGCCGTCCGGCTGGCGAAAACGTCGATGACGTCATCGAGGGCGAGCTCGGCCGCGACCAGGACGAGATGGGCCTGCCTCCCTGGGACGCCGTCAAGCAGCGCAACGTCGATCCCGACCTCAACTCCATCGGCGGAAGCGGCAGCATGGACGTGGGCGGCGGCGACTGGGATCCTGGCAACCAGGAGGCTGGTG